>CAJIZO010000095.1 GCA_905181995.1 Flavobacteriaceae bacterium TMED48 | reverse complement strand
GTGGTAAAGCCGAGCGGCGTTCAGTCAATCGCCTAGGCAATCGGCAAGCCAATACAAATCAGCCAGACGCTAGCGTGACGAACATCGACTAGCCCAGCGTTGAACGGTTCTGGTGGGGTTATCGGCGCGACAAAAGGCGCTTATAAAAAGAGCCTAAGATAGCCTCTAGAGGTGTATTACGCAGCCTAGATACGGCGACTAAACAGCCCGCAACATGACCCCATGGTAACTCGCTAAGCGTACTAAAATAATGCCACAATCCGACCGATAGCGATGAGAATTGGCCTCGGCGAAGCAGCGTAATCGACCCACCCACCGGCGATATCGTGCCGAGCTCGGGCGATTGATTTAGAGTCTTGGCAACACTCTACTGGCGAAAACAACTTATGACTACAGTTTATAAACCGATACCCGCGGTGGCGTCTTTTTTAGCCCGCAAGCATCAATTGTTGATCGGAGGCGAATGGTTAGACGCCTGTTCAGAGAAACGTATTGAGGTGCTGAATCCGGCGGACAAAAAGGTCATATCGACCGTCGCTGAGGGCGCAAGTATAGACGTCGATCGTGCGGTAGAGGCCGCTCGAGCGGCTTTTGACAGTGGCAGTTGGAGTGACATTGCCGCGGCGCAGAGAACTAAGATCCTGTGGCGTTGGGCCGATCTCATCGAGCAAAATGCTGATCAGTTGGTTGAATTAGAGGTTCTCGATAACGGCATGCCGATGACGCTGGCGAGAGGGTTTTTAGACCATGGCGTCGGCTGGATACGCTACTACGCGGGCATGTGCGACAAAATCACCGGCAAGAATCTGTCCGATGTAATATCCTCCAGCGATGCGCGCTTCCACGCTTATACGCAGCTCAAGCCGATCGGTGTCGCGGCGCTAATCCTCCCCTGGAACGGGCCTATTGGGCTGTTTTTAATCAAGACTTCACCGGCGCTCGCCGCTGGCTGCGCGTGCGTCGTCAAACCCGCAGAGAACACCCCGCTGACGGCGCTTCGCCTGGCCGAATTGGCATTGGAGGCGGGTATTCCAGAGGGCATATTAAACGTGGTGACCGGTTTTGGCGCGGCGGGTGAGGCACTGGCTCATCACCCCTGTGTGGACAAAATTTCGTTTACTGGATCGACCGCCGTCGGCAAGCAAATTATTCGCGCCGCCAGCGGTAATTTAAAGCGCGTAACGCTGGAATTGGGCGGTAAATCGCCGTGCATCATTTTTGATGATGCCGATCTCGATGAGGCCATTCCCGCAGCGGCAATGGCGATATTTCTCAACAGTGGGCAAGTGTGTTTTGCCGGGTCGCGCCTCTACGTGCAGCGCCGTGTATACGATCGAGTCATCGCTGGTATCGCCGACTTCAGCCAGAGCCTTAAAGTTGGCAATGGCATGCATCCAGAGACCATGCTCGGGCCATTGATCTCTGAACAACAGTTGCGGCGGGTCAATCAGATGGTCGATCATGGCCGTAGCGAAGGCGCGGAAATAATCACCGCCAAGATGCCCCTGAGCGATGACGGTTTTTTCGTTGCGCCAACCATTTTTGCCAACGTCAACGCTGACATGTCGATAGTCAAAGAGGAAATTTTTGGGCCGGTATTGGTCGCTACGCCATTCGATACCACCGAGGAAGTATTGGCCCTAGCCAATGACACCCAGTACGGCCTCGGTGCTGGAGTGTTCAGCAACAACATCAATCGCATTCATCGAGTTGCTGAGAAACTGCAGTCGGGTAATGTCTGGGTCAATCACTACGGTGGCATGCAGTCGAGCATGCCATTTGGTGGCTTTAAGCAATCTGGTTGGGGCCGCGAACTCGGCGAGGATGGTTTTTTGGCGTTTACCGAACAAAAATCGGTCAGCATTCAGTTGCGCGACAGCTAGTCACTCGGGTTGCTGATCGCCCGTTTCCAAAGCGGTGCGATCAACCGCCGCTTGCCGTCATGGCTCATCACCACTTGCTCGGCCTGCTCGTCGGCATCGAGTTCCTTGCGGTCCCACAGTTCGCACGTCACCTGCTTGTGTTTTTGGTCGAGGCCCTCGCAGTAATTGCTGTAACGGCACAATATGACCTGATCGCCAAAACCACCGCGCACTTTCTCAAACCAATCCGGGTCGGCGAGCGCCTGTCGAGCAAACCCGACGATATCCGCCTGACCGCGCTCTAAAATAGACTCGGCCTGACAAAACGTGTGCATGCCACCAGCCATAATGCAGGGTGTTTGCAGGCTCTCGGAGCGCAGCCGTTGGCGAATCAGCGCCACTGGATCGACGTTGCGTCCAAACGGACCAAAATCGTCAGAGATGAAACTCGGCATGCATTCATAACCGCTTTGACCGGTGTATGGATAGGCAGCCCAACCCACTTTAGGCTGTTTCGCATCGTCGAATTTACCGCCACGGGAAAAGGATAGAAAATCCATACCGGCAGAGGCGAATTGCTCGGCAAAAAACAACGCATCGTCGAGGCCACTGCCCGCCGCGCATATTTCATCGGTCAAAAAACGACAACCGACAACAAAATCTCGATCGGTGGCACTGCGAACGGCTCGGTAGACTTCCAGAGGCAGTCGAACCCGCGCGGAGGCGGACCCGCCGTAACCGTCATCGCGGACATTGCTGGCGGATAAAAAGGACGCCATGGTATAGGCATGTGCATAGTGCAGCTCAACACCATCAAAACCCGCTTGCTCGGCCCGTCGTGCGGCGTCGGCAAACAACGTCGGCAAGCGTTGTGGCAGTTGGGCAATTTCGTCGAGCTGGGTATCGGTGACCCGCTGGCGATAACCAAAACTAAGATCTTCCCATTCTTTGGCCGACAAAACGGTCTGCAACTGGTCGTCATTCAACCCTTGGATCGTCTCGCGGACTTCAGCGGTGGAAGCCCCTGGCATATCTAGCGCCTGCGCATGCCGGTCGGTCACATCGAGAAATCGCTCGAGGTACTTCTGCCGGTCGGGGCGCTTGCGAATAGTTAAGAAATCAATCAGTTGAATAAACACCTTGGTCTGGCCGCCACTCGCTGCACGAATGGTATCAACCAGCTTGGTCAGACCTTCAATATAGCGGTCATCACCAATCCGTAACAAAGGTCCGCTGGGAACATCGCGGATGCCGGTGGCCTCGATGACAATAGCGCCGGGACGACCCACCGCAAAGCGCCGGTACCAGTCAAGTACATCGGCGGTGACTTCGCCCTCCTCGTTGGATCGCCAAGGCACCATTGCCGGAACCCATGTTCTCTGGCTCAGGGTAATCGATCCAACGCTTATCGGCGAGAAAAGTCGCGATGCCGCAGCGTCCTCACGGCTCGGCCACAGGTCATCGATGGGTTTGTATTTGATCCGCTCGGGCGGTTTCCACATAGTTGGCACCTCAACATAAAAAGCGCTCGCGGCCCATTGCCCCGCTCGCGGCGGCATGCAAACTCTACAATCCAGCTAAGCGGACTGCCACGGTGCTCTTAACCTTACCCAACAAGCGCTTTAGTTCGGCCACTTCGAAGGGCTCCAACTGACTAAACATCGCTATAATCCACTGCTCGTGACTGGCCGCCATGGCAGTAAATTCGGCACGCCCTAGAGCGGTTAGATTGACCACGAATGAGCGCCGGTCGGTGAGTAAACTAACGCGACTAATCAGGCCATCGCGCTCTAATTGACGGGCAATACCAGAGACATTGCCGCCGGACACCATCGTTCGCTTTGACAATTCGCTCATGGTCAGTCCGTTGGGCGAGCGCTCCAACTGCGCCAGAAAATCAAATCGCGGCAAAGTAGTATTGCACTCCTCGCGCATTGCTGTGCGCAATTGTCCTTCGATCAGGTTTGAACAGGTCAACAGGCGCAACCATAGCTTGATCGAATGATGGTCCTCTTCGATCAACCGCGTCTCGTGGTCGGACTGACCGATAGTGGAATTAGTTCGATCTGAGCCGTCACTGTCAACCATTTGCTTTCTCATTCTCGTACAAGTCCTCAATGGGCTAATTTCAGTCAATTTACGCGCGCGATATTATAATCTATGAAACACGTAATTGGTTGACTAAAGGATGGAAAAAGCGCCATCCAAAGCGTCTGTACAGACTGATGCCGGTCAGTATACAGCAACTATTTTAAATATAAAGTAATTGCTGTATGCTGTGCACATGACAGACTAGTTTAGACCTAAAATATTGCTCGATTTGCTGCTCTCGCAGAAGATTCAGCAGACCATAAACGACGGACAAATCAGAGGTTTTCAATGAAGGTAGTATGCTTGGGTGGCGGCCCGGCTGGGCTGTATTTTGCGATATCCATGAAACTGCGTAATCCATCCCATCAGGTCGCGGTTTACGAGCGCAATAAGGCTGGCGATACTTTCGGCTGGGGCGTGGTGTTTTCTGATCAAACGCTCGACAACCTGCGCGCCAATGACCCGGTCAGCGCAGAGACAATTGCCGGCGAATTTATCCACTGGGATCTTATCGATTGCGTTGTCAATGGCGAGGTAGAGCGCTCTGATGGCCACGGTTTTATCGGCCTAGGGCGCAAACGAATGCTGCAAGTGCTCTTTGACCGCGCCGAAGAATTGGGCGTCGAATTACATTTTGAGCAAGAGTTTGAAGCCGGCGATGTACACAGTAGATTTGCCGATGCCGACATCGTTGCTGTGGCCGATGGTCTCAACTCGAAAGTGCGAACTGCCAACCTCGAAGCCTTCGACTGCAATATCGATGTCCGCAACAATCGCTTTGTATGGCTGGGAACCCATCAAACATTTCGCGATGCCTTTACGTTCATCTTTGAAAAGACCGATCGCGGCTGGATCTGGGCTCACGCTTACCAGTTCGATGACGACACCGCGACCTTTATTGTCGAGTGCACCCCCGAGGTCTACGACGCCTATGGGTTTGCCGAAATGTCTCACGCACAAAGCGCTGAGACCTGCCGTGAGATCTTTGCCGACTATCTTGGCGGCCACGATCTAATGACCAACTCCGAGCACATACAGGGGTCGGCATGGATTAAATTCCCGCAGCTACTGTGCCGTAACTGGATCCTTGACGATCGTATAGTACTGCTCGGAGATGCCGCCCACACCGCGCATTTTTCGATTGGTTCGGGCACCAAACTAGGGCTCGAGGACGCCATCTCGCTCGCCAAGCATCTGCATGGCGGGGGCGAGGTTGCACAATCCTTGCAGGCCTATCAGGACGAACGCGAAACTGAGGCACTGCGCCTGCAAAATGCTGCATTGAACGCGCTAATATGGTTCGAAAACGTCCCCCGTTACGCCGACAAATTTGACTTAAAACAATTCAATTACTCTATGCTGACGCGCAGCGAAAGGGTCAGCCACGAAAACTTGCGCCTGCGCGACAAAGACTGGCTCGAGGGTATGGAGCGTCACCTAGCCGAAAAACAGTCGGTCGGTGACGGCGAACAAGCCATTCCACCCATGTTTTTGCCTTTTCAGGTGGGTAACTTGGAATTGCAAAATCGCGTCGTAGTTTCGCCGATGTCGATGTACAGCGCCGTCGACGGCCTACCCAGCGACTGGCATCTAGTGCACTATGGTGCGCTCGCCAAAGGCGGCGCCGGCTTGGTGTTTACCGAGATGACCGACGTCTCGCCAGAGGCCAGAATCACGCCGGGGTGCACCGGAATTTGGAACGCCGAACAAGAGGCCGCTTGGCGCCGAATTGTCGAGTTCGTGCATGGTCATACCGCCGCCAAGATCGCATTGCAGATCGGCCATGCCGGCCCCAAAGGAGCAACTAAAGAACCTTGGCTATGGCATCCCGACCGCCTCGACGACCCACTCGACGAGCAACACACATGGCCCCTGCTATCACCGAGCGCGATTGCCTACGACAGTTATAACCAAGTGCCGCGAGCGATGACTCGCAGCGACATGGAACAGGTCACGGCACAATTTGTGGCTGCCACAGAACGCGCTATCGCCGCCGGTTTCGATATGCTCGAAGTGCATGCAGCCCACGGCTATTTACTGTCGGCCTTTATCACACCGCTACTCAACCAACGCAGCGACGAATACGGCGGCTCACTAGAAAATCGCTTGAGGTATCCGCTCGAGGTGTTTGCCGCAGTGCGCGCGGCATGGCCCAGCGAAAAACCACTGTCGGTCAGAATATCGGCGCACGATTGGGTCGGCGAAGACGGCATCACTGATGATGACTGCGTGCAGATTGCCCAAGCCTTTGCCGATTGCGGCGCCGATATCGTCGATGTCTCCAGTGGTCAGACGTCGCACAGCGCGGTGCCGCGACCCGGCAGAATGTTTCAAACGCCGCTGTCAGATCAGATTCGTAACGAGGGTAGCATGGCGACCATGGCAGTCGGCAATATCTATGAAGTCGACCACGTCAATAGTATTATTGCCGCGGGCCGAGCCGACCTAGTATGTCTCGGACGACCCCATTTGGCAGATCCTTCTTGGACCCTTCGCGCGGCTGCCACAACCGGACATAAGGGCGAGGGCGTGCACGAGCAAACGCAATATTTTATGGGCCACCGCCAGCTGGAAGTTTTGATGCAACGCGCGGCAGCAGCCGCCATACCGAACAAGAGCTAAGCCATGATCATCCACCAAGAGAGTATTTCGTGCACCACAAAATAGCCCACGCGGTAGTCACCGGTGCCGGCGGTGGTATCGGCAGCGCCATCGCCATCGCGCTGCTCGCCAGTGGCATCAAGGTGTCGCTCATGGGGCGCAAATTGGAACCCCTCGAGGCGACCATCGGCCTCAGCATCGGCGCCGACAATGCCCTGCCGATTAGCTGTGACGTGGCCGCCAGCGACAGCGTAACGATGGCCTTTGACAAAGCCGTCAGCGCGCAGGGCGCGGTCGATTTACTGGTTAACTGCGCCGGTGCAGCCACCACGCAACCCTTTCACAAGCTGACCACAGACGCCTGGCACCAGAGCCTCGGAGTTAATTTACACGGCGTATTTCACTGCACATCAGAAGTGATCGAGGGCATGCGCGCGCGCCAATTTGGGCGAATTATCAACATTGCCAGCACCTCGGCATTAAAGGGCTATGCCTATGTCAGCCCCTACTGCGCATCCAAGCACGCGGTGCTCGGCCTAACCCGCTCGCTGGCGCTTGAAAGCGCCAAACTAGGAATCACCGTAAACGCCGTCTGCCCCGGATATACCGACACCCAACTGATTCGCGACGGTGTCGATGTGATCGTTAAAAAAACTGGTCGCTCGCCCGCTGAAGCGCTCGCCGAGTTCACTAGTAGCAATCCACAAAAACGCTTAGTCACTCCCGACGAAGTCACCTCGGCGGTGCTCTGGCTGTGCTCCCAGCACAGCGGAGCTATCACCGGTCAGGCGATCTCGGTGAGTGGCGGCGAAGTTATGTAACCACTGAGACAGGAATCCCGAGTATGCAAACCAACCAACTGGCGACCTATGCGGCGGACAATTTTTTATGGCGAGTTGAGGGTAGCGTCGGAATTATCGGACTCAACCGGCCCGAGCGCAAAAATCCATTGACCTTTGAGTCCTACGCCGAACTGAGAGACTTATTCCGCAATCTAACCTACGCTAGCGATATCGACGTAGTGGTAATCCACGGTATGGGCGGCAATTTTTGCTCCGGTGGTGACGTCCACGAAATAATCGGCCCACTGACAGCCATGTCGATGACTGAGCTACTCGCCTTTACCCGCATGACCGGCGATCTAGTGAAGGCAATGCGCGCCTGTCGGCAACCCGTCCTCTGCGCAGTCGAGGGAGTCTGCGCCGGTGCCGGAGCTATTTTGGCCATGAGCAGTGATCTGCGCTACGCATCGCCCACCGCCAAAGTATCCTTTCTGTTCAATCGCGTTGGCTTAGCCGGGTGCGACATGGGTGCCTGCGCGCTACTGCCGCGAATTATCGGCCAGGGCCGCGCCAGTGAACTGCTCTACTTCGGCCGCTCACTCGACGCAGAGCAAGGGGAGCGATGGGGATTTTTTAACAATATCGACGACGACCCACAGGCGCTGGCGCTGCAAATGGCGGCACGGATTGCCTCCGGCCCGACGTTTGCCAACGGCATCACCAAGATGCAGCTGCATCAGGAGTGGAATATGTCAATCGATCAAGCCATCGAATCAGAGGCGCAGGCGCAGGCGATTTGCATGCAAACCGAAGACTTTAAAAGGGCCTATGAGGCCTTTGCAACTCGCCAAAAAGCTATTTTTCAAGGCGATTAAAATATCCTTTCAAGCACGTCAGCGGCAGCTGATCGGCTAGTTAATAACGCTAACAACGAGGAGTAACAGCATGAGCGACGGGTCTTTTCTCGACTGGCCATTTTTAGACGATCGGCACCGAGCCCTGGCAGCGGAAATCGACGCCTGGTCGACGGCGGCCATCGACCGCTTAACCGTCAATGAAGAGCACGATCTGGATGCCACCTGCCGCGACTTGGTCAAGGGTCTCGGCGACGCGGGCTTTTTGCATCACGCCGTATCCCTCGGTGATGCAGTGGCTGACAAGCTCGATGTGCGAAGTCTCTGCCTGCTGCGCGAAACGCTCGGCCGGCACCATGCGCTGGCCGATTTTGCCTTTGCCATGCAGGGGTTGGGCAGCGGCCCAATCTCGCTGTTCGGCTCGGCGCAACAAAAATCCCAATACCTCCGCGCGGTCACCACTGGCGACGCTCTTGCGGCGTTTGCGCTGTCGGAACCGGAGGCCGGCAGCGATGTCAGGGCAATGACCACAAAAGCCGAAGAACAGGCCGACAGCTTTATTATCAACGGCGAAAAAACCTGGATTTCAAATGCCGGCCTAGCCGATTTTTATACCGTTTTTGCGCGTACCGGTGAGGGTGGCGGCACCAAGGACATCTGCTGCTTTATCGTCGAAGCCAACAACCCCGGCCTTCGAGTTTCAAAGCGCATCGAACTAATCGCACCCCATCCGATCGGCACGCTAGAATTTGAAAACTGCGTGGTACCGCGTGAAAATATGGTTGGCAACGTTGGCGCGGGTTTAGCCATCGCCATGGCTACGCTGGATGTATTTCGCACCACGGTGGCCGCTGCGGCGCTGGGAATGGCGCGGCGGGCGCTCGACGAAACCCTCGCCCATGTCCGCCAGCGCAAAGTGTTTGGCGGTGTGCTCAGCGATCTGCAGTTAGTTCAGGGAAAATTATCCGATATGGCGGTTGCTATAGACACCAGCGCACTATTGGTATATCGCTCGGCGTGGACCAAGGATTGTCTGGCACAACGCGTCACGCGCGAAGCGGCAATGGCGAAACTACACGCTACCGAGTCGGCGCAGCAGGTGATCGATGCAGCGGTGCAACTTCACGGTGGCATGGGAGTGACCAAGGGTCACATCGTTGAATCGCTGTATCGCGACGTGCGCGCACTGCGAATCTATGAGGGCGCATCGGAAGTCCAACAGACGATTATCGCTCGCCAAACCCTAGCAGGGCAGATCACACCTTAGCCGCAGCCAAAGCCACTCGAAGAGTCCCCGCGCTTGACTTGATGACTGTTCGAACCTATAGTTTTTTGGCGTTAACACCTGCCATCGGAGGGCCTGTGGCGAGTCATTGGCAGTCGTTCAAAACTGGACAAATCTACACCACGGAGCGCCACTGTGTGGCACGCGCAGACATACTCGCGTTCGCCGAAGAGTTTGATCCACAGCCCTACCACCTCGACGAAAGCGCTGCACAAGCTTCGATTTTTGGCGGTCTATGCGCCAGTGGCTGGCAAATTTGTGCGCTTACAACGCGCCTTTTAATCGCGCGGATAGAGCGCGAGGGCATCCCCGCTGCCCGCTGGCTCACGCTTTCGAGTTTACACTGGAACCAACCGGTATTTGTCGACGATACCCTGCATTTACAATTTATCATCGCTCCGCCGGCCGACGTTAGCCCGCCGTCTTTAATCGCGGCCTGTGATTTCACCGGATACAACCAGGATGGCATCAAAATCATGCGCGGTAGCGGTCAACTGATCATCGATACCCACGCCTCGACGCATCTCGGTGATGCAGATGACTGAGGTTCAATACGTTCGCAGTCGATGGTTCGAGGATATTCCAGTCGGCGAATTTCACGTCTTTGGGACCCACACCTTTAGCGAGCGCGACATCCTCGATTTTTCCAGTCGTTACGGCAGCGACCATAGCCAATCCGCAGACATACCCCGAACGGCGCGTATACACCGCAACATTATTGCCTCTGAATGGCACGTGGTGGCAATTTGGATGCGTCTGATGGTCGCCTATATGAATCGGCTGACCACCCACATCAACGACGGCAGACGCAACGGTGCCGGCGTCTGCATCGCAAATTTAGGCTGGTTAGAACCGGTTCGCCCTGGACACACGCTGACCTACACCTACGAAATAACCGCAAAAAAACCCAAACTTATACGCAACAAGTGGAGCATTATCCGCAGCCACAATGAAGCGATAAATCAGTATGGCGAATGCGTTTTGACCTTTGATGTGGATATTTTGGCAGAGCGTAATCCCGCGGGATTGTCGCCCCCCTAGTCGTCATCACCCATACCCGCACCGGGAATGACGGCGGTCACTTCGATCTCTACTTGCGCTCGGTCCTCGATCAGAGCAACCACCTGTAAAACGCTCATAGCCGGAAAGTGGCGACCCATAACCTCTCGATAAACTCGGCCAATCGGGCGTAAATTTTCCGCATAGGCGCGCTTTGACGTCAGATACCAGGTCATTCGCGCCATGTGCTCAGGCTCGCCCCCCGCGGCGCTCAACACCGCTTTAACGTTGATTAAAGCCTGTTTTACCTGAGCGACAAAATCATCCGTTTCAAACTCGGCACTGGCGTTCCAACCGATCTGACCACCAATGTAGAGAGTTTTGCCCGAACCGCAGAGGATGCCATTGGCGTATCCTTTGGGCTCGGCCCATCCCTCAGGTAAAATTTGTCCATGCATGGCGTACATCCTGTGAAAACTATCGAGTAAACGGTGGATTATATTTTAAACTTAAAATATAATCTTGCCAAGCACTATTCCCAATATACGAACCAGAGGATACACCTATGAGCCGTTCGTCACTGACTGACCTAGTACAAGATTTAGCTAGTGGTGCAATTAAAATTATTGACCTCACAGCCACCTTGGAACCGAGCACGCCGACGCTGAAGTTGCCCACCGAGTTCGGTTGGGGCGTCTCTTGGCCGTTTAGCATAGAAGAAATTTCTCGCTACGATGAACGCGGCCCGGCCTGGTACTGGAATAATTTTAAATGCGGGGAACACACCGGCACCCATTTTGACGCACCCATTCACTGGGTCACGGGCAAGGACCACAACGACCATGCCACCGACAGCCTGCCGGTAGAATCTTTTGTCGCGCCGGCCTGCGTTATAGACGCCTCTAAAGAGAGCGCTGAAAACCCAGACTTTTTAATGTCGATCGAGTTCATTAAGACCTGGGAGGCCGAGCATGGTCAGATCGAAGAAGGCTCCTGGGTGCTGTATCGATCCGACTGGTCAAAGCAGATCAAATCGGATAAATATCTCAACGAATCCGATGACGGCAGCCACACGCCAGGTTGGCAACCCGATGCGGTGACTTTTTTGGCCGATGAGCGCAATGTGGTCGGGGTTGGCGTCGAAACCGTAGGAACGGATGCAGGACAAGCCGCGGCGCAAGAGCCGATGTTTCCGTGCCACAATATTATGCATGGCGCCAACAAATGCGGTCTGGCAGGGCTGAAAAATTTAGATTTACTGCCCGCAAAGGGAGCGCTGTTAATAGCGCCACCGCTAAAAATTAAAGGCGGATCCGGTAGTCCAACGCGGGTGCTGGCGCTGATGATGTCAGCCGTCTAGACGGCGTTGCCAAGCGCCATCACACCCATTCGCTGCATTGTATGTGCGGCGCTAATTGAGCTGACAACTTATGGCTGAACGTTCCTTTACAACCGAGGTATTGAAACTTCGCGCCGGCGATGGCGAAAGTTTTAAGGGCGAGGGCATCCTTGCGATTACCAAGGGTCTGTTGCAATCTGGCGTGGCCTACGTCGGTGGCTATCAGGGGTCGCCTATATCGCACCTAATGGATGTCCTCAACGACGCTCAGGATATTCTTGGCGAGCTTGGCGTGCATTTCGAGGCCAGTGGCAGCGAGGCGACCGCCGCTGCAATGCTCAGTGCGTCGATCAATTATCCTCTACGCGGCGCGGTGACTTGGAAGTCGACGGTCGGCACCAACGTCGCGTCGGATGCGCTGTCGAATATTGCCTCCTCTGGCGTCATCGGCGGCGCGCTGATTATCGTTGGCGAAGACTACGGCGAGGGCTCGAGTATTATGCAAGAGCGCACCTACGCCTTTGCCATGAAGGCTCAGATGTGGCTTATCGACCCACGCCCCAATCTGACCAGTATTGTCGACATGATCGAAAGCGCCTTTCAGCTGTCTGAGGCCAGCAACACACCGGTTTTTTATATGATGCGGGTGCGCGGCTGTCACGTCACCGGCGAGTTCACTGCAAAAGATAATCGTCCGCCGGAATTCAGTTCAAAAAATCATGTGGTGCCAAACCGCGAGGCGGAAAAAATCATCCTTCCACCGCACGTCTATCAGCAAGAACAAGACAAGATCAGCAAGCGCTGGCCGGCGGCCATCGACTTTATCGTCGATAATAAACTCAATGAGTTTTTCCCGGGCAAACATAAGCACCTGGGTATTATTACCTGCGGGGGAACCTACAACACCCTTATCCGAGCGCTGCAACGGCAGGGACTGTCTGACAATTTCGGCAACGCGGACATTCCTATCTACGTGATGAATGTTGCCTATCCAGTGGTACCCGAGGAAGTCGTCGATTTTTGCGTTGGCAAAAGCCACGTGCTCCTACTCGAAGAGGGACAACCCGAGTACATCGAACCGGCGATCCACACGCTTCTTAGAAAGCGCGATATCCAAACCAAAATTCATGGCAAAGATCTGTTCACGCAAACCGGCGAGTACACCGCGCAAATTACGCTCCTGGGAATAACACGCTTTTTAGAGATCCCCGGACTGGCGGCCGTCAGCAAGCGCTTTTCAGTCGAGGAAGTGAACAATTTTAATTCTCCGCTGAGCGATGACGAGCATCAAAAGCTGCTCGCGGTTGTGCCACCTAGGCCCTCGGGGCTGTGCACAGGTTGCCCAGAACGACCACTTTTTAGCGCCATCAAACAAGTTCAGAAAGACCTTGGCCCGTTTCACATCAGCTCTGACATCGGCTGTCATTCATTCGCCACGCTGGCGCCATTTAATCTCGGCAATACCATCATGGGCTACGGCCTGTCGTTGGCTAGTTCGTCGAGCATTCGCTCGGCGCTGCCGCACAAGGCAATTAGCATCATGGGCGACGGCGGATTCTGGCATAACGGCCTGTCCTCCGGCGTGGTCAGCGCGGTATTCAACAAGCACGACGGCGTGCTCATCATTGTCAACAACGGTTATTCCGCGGCCACCGGAGGTCAAGATATTCCCTCCATGGTCGAGCCCAATAACATTATCGCCACCACCATCGACGCCCCTCACTCCGAGCGCGATGATTCGGTGTCAATCGAACTCGCCTGCCGCGGCGCAGGCGTCGAATGGGTGCGCACGATCAGCACCTACAGCATCGAGTTGATGAAACAAACCCTGAACGAGGCTCTGCAATCATCCAAACCCGGACTCAAGGTGATCATTGCCGAGGGCGAGTGCATGCTGAACCGTCAGCGACGAATTAAACCACTGATGAAAAAATCCATTGCCGATGGCGCGCGCACGTTGCGCGCACGTTTTTACATCGACAGCCAAACCTGCACCGGCGATCATGCCTGTATTCGGCTCTCTGGGTGCCCATCGCTAACCATCAAACCGAGTAGCGATAGCCTGCGCGAAGACCCTGTGTCCTATGTCGACAACAGTTGCGTCGGCTGCGGTGTGTGCGGTGATAACGTGCACAGTGCGGTGCTCTGCCCATCATTTTCCAAGATCGATCTGATACACAACCCCAATTGGTTGGACAAGCTGTCGTCATCTCTGCGTAAAAACGTCATCAAACTATTTCAACGCTACGATGAATCGAGAAGACCTGGCCAACTATTGTGACCGAGAGCCCCGCTAAAACCATCAATATCATTCTCGCCGCCCTTGGTGGTGAGGGTGGTGGCGTGTTCACCAATTGGCTGATCGAAGTCGCCGAGAGCAACGGCTGGCTCTGCCAGTCGACCTCGCTCGCGGGTGTTGCGCAGCGCACCGGAGCGACCATTTACTACCTTGAACTGTTCCCCAACGACCAACGACAGTCGCGTCCACCAGTGATGTCGTTGTTCCCCGCGCAGGGCGATATCGATATCGCGATTAGTTCAGAAATTGCCGAGGCCGGCCGGATGTTGCAACGTGGTTTTATCACGCCGGACAACACTACCTTGGTTACATCCACCCACCGCGTCTACGGTATCACCGAAAAATCGGATATCGGCGATGGCACTATGGACGCGTCGACGGTCCTCGAACTAGCCGCCAAATACAGCCAACGCTTGGTCAGCTTTGATATGTCTGAACTGGCGAAAAAACACAATTCAGTGATCAGCTCGGCGTTGTTTGGCGCCCTCGCCGGTTCCAATGCGCTGCCGTTCTCGGTGCAGAGCTTTAAAGATGTCATCGTCAGTACCGGCAAGGCGGTAAAGACCAACCTGGCCGCCTTCGACGACAGTTACCAATCCGCCCAGCGCGCCGTCAATGGCTCTCCGGTGGAGACCTACCAGCCTAATCAGTCAGCACTAACCTCCGGGTCAGTCGATACCGAGGCACCCTTTTCGCTACCCCTCGCGACGTCGAACGCAGGCTCAGAGTTACTCGACCGAGTGCGCGACAACTTCCCAATCGAGACCCACGAATTAATTTACTACGGTCTCCAACGCTTGATCGAATATCAGGATTTTGACTACGCTAACCACTATCTCGACAAACTGGACGAGATATTAAAGATCGATCAAGGGCAGCAAAGTTTTGACCTGACCAACGCCACAGCGCGCTACCTTGCGCTGTGGATGTGCTTTGAGGACATCCCCAGAGTCGCGCAGTTAAAAATTCGCGCCAGCCGAATTGGCGAGATACGCCAAGAAGTTCAAGCCGATGCCGAACAAATTATTCATATCACTGAATTTTTTCGCCCGCGCCCTGAGGAAATATGCGCGATGCTCCCCAAAAGCCTCGGAAGGGCGTTGTTGTCTAGCCGCCTTGGGCGAAGATTTCTCGAGCTTTTCGCCGGTGGTAAAAAGCTGCGTACCGACACGCTCGCGGTCTATTTTGCGCTTCGCGTATTGGCCTCGTTCAGGGCCATCAGACGTCGCAGTCTCGGTTATGACGAAGAACTTAGAATGATCACTAGCTGGCTCGATACGATCAAACTCGCCGCCGCACGCGACCCTCAACTGTCTTTGGAGCTAGCACTCTGCGGCCGGCTGGTCAAAGGTTATGGCACAACCCGGCAGC
Source organism: Flavobacteriaceae bacterium TMED48 (assembly GCA_905181995.1). Classification (GTDB taxonomy): domain Bacteria; phylum Pseudomonadota; class Gammaproteobacteria; order Pseudomonadales; family Porticoccaceae; genus TMED48. The sequence continues at coordinate 14,323 of CAJIZO010000095.1, read as the reverse complement.
GCACCACCGAGCAGGTTGTGTCGATAGCGGAATACTGTCGATCTTTCGCCAACGCCAGCGCAAAAGAAATAAATAATCTGCGCTTATCTGCTATAAAAGATGACGCCAACCAAGCTTTTAACCAAACACTCATTCAATACCGTAATCAGTGCTAGCCATTGCCAAATTTTAGGAGCAAATAATGACCGCATCATCTTGGCCCAATATGAATTGGGAAGATCCCTTTCTTCTCTCACAACAACTTACCGACGAAGAGCGTTTAGTCAGCGATACCGCAAACCAGTACGCCCAGGACAAACTTGCTCCGAGGGTTCGCGAGGCCTACCAAAACGAGGAGACCGACATCACAATCTTTCGCGAGATGGGTGAGCTCGGCCTGCTTGGATCGATGATCGAAGGTTATGGATGCGCCGGCGTCAGCTATGTCAGTTATGGCCTTGCCGCCCGCGCGGTGGAAATGGTCGATTCCGGCTATCGATCGATGATGTCGGTGCAGACAAGTTTGGTGATGTACCCGATCGCCACCTTCGGTTCGGAGCAGCAAAAAGAAAAATATCTACCCAAATTGGCGACCGGCGAACTAATCGGCTGCTTTGGCCTGACCGAACCAGATCACGGCTCCGACCCCAGCGGCATGATCACCAACGCCCGCCGAGTGGATGGCGGCTACGTTTTAAACGGTGCCAAAATGTGGATTTCAAATTCGCCGTTCGCCGACGTTATGATGGTTTGGGCGAAGGTACCAGACGACAACAACAGCGTCAGAGGGTTTATTTTGGAGCGCGGCATGAGCGGCTTGTCGACTCCAAAAATCACCGGCAAACTGAGCTTGCGAGCGTCGACAACCGGACAGATCGTCATGCAAGATGTGTACGTCAGCGAAGACGCCATGCTGCCCAATGTACAGGGGCTTAAAGGCCCAATGAGCTGCCTGAGTAGCGCCCGTTTCGGTATCGCTTGGGGCGCTCTAGGTGCCGCTGAGGCCTGCTGGCGGGCGGCGCGGAACTACACTTTGGAGCGCAGTCAATTTAAGCGCCCACTGGCGGCCAATCAGTTGATACAGAAAAAACTTGCCGACGCCCAGACGGAAATTTTTATCGGCCTTCAGGCGTGCTTGCAGGCGGGCCGCCTCAAAGAAAGCGGCCAGTTATCGCCCGAGACGGTATCGCTGATCAAGCGCAATTCATGCGGCAAAGCGCTGACCATCGCTCGCGATGCCCGAGATATGCTAGGTGGCAATGGTATTTCCGATGAATACCCGGTGATGCGCCACATGCTCAACCTCGAAACAGTCAATACCTACGAGGGCACGCACGACATACACGCCCTGATACTGGGCCGCGCGATCACTGGTATCGCGGCGTTTTAAGCGCGGCTAATCGGCGAAATTCTCGCCCGCCTGCGCCATTCGCACTAGCTTGGCTGCAGGCCGTTGGTAGTCAAATATCGGCGACGGATGGTAGCGTTTAAGGCCATCGACAACCGCTTGCAACCCGCACCGGTCGGCGTGGTACATCGGACCGCCGCGCCAGCGGGGAAAGCCGTAGCCGTTAATCCAGATCACATCGATATCACTGGCTCGTCGGGCAATCCCCTGGTCTAAAATACGCGCGCCCTCATTGATCAGCGTGTAGATCAGGCGCTGCTGAATCTCCTCGGGGTCGAGGCGGCGCTGCGCGATCCCCAAACGATCGGCCTCGCGACCAATCAGATCCATCACTACGCCGTCGTTTTCACGTTGCCGCTGGCGGTAGCGATAAAATCCGGCGGCGGTTTTTTGTCCCAGCCGGCCCTGCTCTACGAGTAAATTTGCCGGTCGAAAATAGCGCTCGTCACGGGGCGCATCGGGCTGCATCTGCCGCGCGCGATAACCGCTGTCGAGACCCGACAGATCGGCTACCGCCAACGGGCCCATGGCCATCCCCCAATCGGTCATAGCAGCATCAATCTGCTCGGGTTCGGCACCCTCCAAAAGCAAAAGATTCGACTCACTGGTGTAGTTACTGAACATGCGATTGCCGACAAAACCGAAGCACACGCCAACCACGCAGGCAATTTTATCGATCCTTTTGGCGACGCTCAAGGCAGCCGATAAGGTCTCTTTTGAGGTCTGTGTGGCGGCCACTACCTCGAGTAATTTCATGCGGTTTGCCGGACTGAAGAAGTGCATGCCAAAAACCTTTTCCCGCCTTTGCGTCACCGCCGCAATAGCGTCGATATCCAGATAGGAGGTATTGGTTGCCAGAATCGTCTTTACATCGCACAGTCTGTCCAATTTAGCGAAGATCGACTGTTTCACCGAAAGATCCTCAAAGGCCGCTTCAACCACTAAATCGACATTTTTCAAATCCTCGTAATCGGACGATCCGCGGACATTAAACCAGCACGCAGCGCTCTGCGCAGAATCCATCTGACCCGCTGCCACCGCACGCTGCAAGGTGCTGGTCAGCGATTGCAAGCCCTTCTGCAGAGTGTCCTGAGAAGCATCCACCAGCACCACGCCGATGTCGGCGCTAGCGAAAACCATGGCAATAGCCACACCCATGGTGCCGGCGCCAACAATGCCCACCGTATTAACGTTCGCGGTGACCGATCCATCAAGGTTGCCAACCCGACAGATGCGCTCCGCCGATGCCGCGTATTGCATTGCCAGAGCCTGCGCAGAATGGCTACATTTTTCGCCCAGTTCGGCCTCTCTATCGAGGGCATCTTGGCGGCACGATGAGAGTCCATACTCTACCGCGTCGACCGCCAATCTCGGCGCCATTTGGCCACCCGAGCGGCGCTCCATCGAGGTTCGCCAGGTGGCGAAGAAATCCGCGCTAACAGTCGGTAAAGTGGTGTTTACAGGGGTCGCCTCACTCGCAGATAGCGGTGCACTGCGCGCCACATGCTGCCTTGCCGCGGCAATCACATCCGCCGCAACTAGCGCATCGATCAGCCCGCAATCGAGCGCCTCAGCGGCACCGATCGAGCGTCCCGAGGTGATCATCTTGAGCGCTCGGTCAGCCCCAATCAGTTGCGGCAGACGCCTGGTACCACCCGCGCTAGGCAGCAATCCCAACGCCACATCGGGCAAACCGAGTTCAGTACCGCCAACAGCCACCCGAGCGGAACAGGCCATCGCCAGCTCCAACCCGCCGCCGTGGACTTTGCCGTGCAGCGCAGCCACCGTGGTCTTCGGATAATTCTCAAGCATCGCCACCAGGCCTCTCAACGAAGCACGTTGAGTGGGGTCTGCCAGTTCATCGAGCTCGCTGCCGGCGCAGAAATCCGCACCGCTGCCGCAGAGCACCAGGGCGGTCACCCCAGGATCGGAAGCTACCTGCTCAAGGGTTGAGTAGAGCGCGGCGAGCACTCGATTGGACAGTGTCTGGTAAGGGGGGTTATCCATCGCCACCTCGGCGACACCTTGAATTACCTGCAGTTCTACAACAGAGGGCATCAGCAACTCCCGCGCAATAGGTTTGTGGCAGCTATTAGTCTATCCTGAAAGTCTGGATTGCGCACCTGGAGGTTATTCTGTCGCCACGCGTGTCACTGGGCTCTGGTGTCAATTCTTGCTCGCCAAGTGCTCGGCGGTGCGATAGGCCAGAGCGCTGACGGTAAAAGTCGGATTGACCGCGCCACTGGTAGGGAAGGTGCTCGGCCCAACCACATAGAGGTTGTCTGTATGGTGTACCTTACCGAGGTCGTTGGTGACCGACAGTTCGGGATCACTGCCCATAACAGCACCGCCCATGATATGGATCGGCGCGCGCGGCCCAGTCCATACCTCGGTGGCTCCGGCGGCGCGAAAAATCTGTTTGCCCTCAGCCATGGCAAAGGCCAGTTGGGCGTCTTGTTCGGGCCCGGCATTGTGGATCGTGCGGGCTATCGGTACGCCAAATTTATCCCGACGATCACTCAACAAAATACGGTTTTCGGCCGATGAACTATCCTCCCCAACGTACAGCATGTTGCCAATATGCTTGGCCGCGCGTTGCATAAAGGGTTTTAGTTCGGCGCCAAAGATGTCCGGCCGGCTGTTGGCATATCCCAGCAGGCCATTGGGTTTAACCGCGTTGGCGATCAACCACTGGTAGGAGCCAAAACTGTCTTTAATCGCGGTTTTATCATCGTAATGATCGTGGCAAATCAATTGTCCGCCAGTTGGCCCTAAATGGGGATCGGTAGGATCCTTAAACAGACCAAATACCGTGCAGCCGGGGTGGGTCATTAAATAGCGACCGAGTTTGGCTCCGCGATCGCCGACAGCCACGCCGTCGGCATACTGTGAATTTAAGAGTATGCGCACCGATTGCACGGCGAACGCGGCGATCACCACGGTTGCCGCGTTAACCGTGTGTTTAGCCCCGTGGCTGTCGAAATACTCGACACCTTTCGCTACCCGTTGCGCGTCACTGGACATCAGCACTCGGCTGACCTGTGCGTCATAGCGAATATCCACGCCGAGTTTTTGCGCCCGAGCTAAGTGGGTTACCAGAGGATTTTTAAGCGCGCCTATCGGGCACCCGGCATCGCACCAACCATCGTAGGTGCAACCCGGAGCGCCGTTGTTTGGAATACTGTTGATCGCCATCGGAATCGGCGCAGTGCTCAGTCCCATGGCCCGAAAGCCTCGATCTATGACCTTGCCCTGCTTAAACACTGGCAGTGGCGGCAGCGGATAAGGGGCTCCCTGTGGGCGCCATATCTCAGCTTCGGCATCGCCACTCAGACCAACGTCTGACTGCACGGCATCGTAATAGGGTCTTAAATCCTCGTATCCGATCGGCCAGTCGAGATTTTTGCCGTGTTTGCTGAGCACGTCAAAGTCGTTGCTGTGCAAGCGCGGCCAGACGCCGTAGTGATGTAATGCAGAGCCCCCAGCGCCAAAGCCGGCGTTAAAACCGTGGCCAATGGTGTGATTACCCTCTTCTTCGACCGGCGCGCCGGACCACTTTAAACGCCGAGCAAACAGTTGCGAACTGGTTAGCTCGGCGAGCTCGCGACGCGGACCGGCCTCCAATATCAATACCGACTGGCCGGCCGCCGCCAACGCGGCAGCAACAATGCTCCCCGAGGCACCTGAGCCGACGACAATAGTATCGTAAGCGGGCGTGCTGGCCGTGCCATTGCTGACCCCTACCATGGCTCTGTCGGCTCAATGTGCGCCATAAATGGGGCCCCGATGTCCTCGGTACCCTGGCGCGAACCAAATACCACATCGCAGGCGTCGGCGCGCACCACAAAAAAGAAAAACCCGGCGGGCGGGCCACGCCAAGATGAATCCGCACCCCCAGCGATGCTGCCTGCCCAACGATGGGCCTGGGCGGCAGTCAGTTTCAGCGGTGTGGTTTGAAACAGGTTTTGACAATGCCCATAAGCACTGTCCAGCGCAGTTCGATAAAAGCCCGGCATAGCGGCATTATCGACCCCCAAGTACTTCAATATCAACAGCGTATTATCGACGCCCAATTGGTTGTCGACGTATTGCACCAAACCAGCATTGCGCGCGCCGGGAACCAACGCGTTACCCAGAGCACCGAGGGTGGTGGCCTGAGTATCGGTTAAGGTCTCTAACGGGATAGCGGCAGCCTGCGCCTGTTGCGGCGACAACAACACACCGACGCCCGAAACCCAGCAGGTCAGACCGATACCCGTTGAGGCGATAAAGTCGCGCCGCGATAATTTGTTCACGATTGATCCTCCGTCTATTCGCCCGCCGATCCAACGACCGGCGAGCCGTTGTCAATCGATTAAAACTCGCGCTTTACCGACACCGAGTAATAACGCGGAGCACGGTACGACACTTCGTTACAGCCGCATAGCGTGGCCAGATCAAAACCCTGAATTCCAGCGCGCTCATCGGTAAGGTTTCTGATTGCCAGGGAAGCCGACAGTTTTTCGTCGGTGGATTGCCAAGACAGCATGGCGTTGACCATTACGTAGCTGTCAAATTTGTCCGCGTCAAAATTGCGAAGATTGTAGTAATAGTCATCCGAATAGCTGATATCGCCCTGCACTGCCAGAGTACCGCCCATTGCCGACCACGCATATCGAGCCAATGCCGTGGCCTGCATTTCCGGGGTGTAGGTCGGCACCACGTCGCGTGGTGGCAACGGCGAACCAACGCGCAACGGCAGATCTTTGACCTCGGCATCGATGTAGGAAACGCTCGCCAAGAGGTCTAAACCGGCGCGCGGTGTGGATTGAATTTCGAGTTCCACACCGACCGTTTCGGCATCGCGGTTGATGACGTTACCGCCGACATCGACGAACAAGAACGCCTGGTAATCTTTGTAGTCGTAGTAATAGAACGAACCATTGATGCGCGTCGAATCGCCAACCGAGCGCTTGAAGCCGGCCTCGTAAGCGGTTAACACCTCTTCGTCATACGGCACACCGGCGGCGGCCCCGCCACCCAGATATGACCCGAGTAGCGCCATGTTATAACTCCCAGCCTTGACGCCGCGCTTTATACCAGCGTAGACCATCATATCCTCGCTCTGCTGCCATTGTAGTTGCAAATTACCGGCCCAGAGGTTGTCCGAGGTATCGTTTTGATAGTTGAACGGCGACCCGGCACCAAAGATGTTGGGGATAAAATTACCCTGATTCGCGGAAAAGGAATTAAACGATGGATAGACGCCAATATTGACCTCGTAGTCTTTCTTTTCTTTGATTGCACGGATGCCGGCGATCCAGGTAACGGTATCGCTGACATCGTATTCGTACTGGCCAAACAAGCTGAACGAATCGGTTTGCAGGTCGCCCTTGGTACCAATATCAATGGCTGCCAAACCGCCGCCCACACCCCCGGTAAAGGCACCATCGATAATACTATCGGCCGGTGCTTTCAAACCATTGTCGGCTTTGTTGTCGATATTTAAGTAGTAGGCACCGACTACCCAACGGGCGCGATCACTGTCGCCGCTAAGGCGAATTTCCTGACTAAAGGTGCTGGCATCGACGCCGGCATAATTGGCCAACTGATTGATCGGCGCCGAATCAACGTCGATAAACAACAGTTTTTCATATTCTTTGACGTCGCTAATGGCGGTGAATTCGAGGCCATTATCGAGGGTATATTCAACCCGCAGGTTGAAACCGCTGGTTTCGGTAAAGCCCTGATCCTCAAACGCAAAATCGCTTGAAAAGGTAAAATCATCGCCATCCGGATCGAGATAGCCAAAGAAATCGCCGCCGGGTAGCGGGCGGCTCTGAATACCAATGGCTCCGCCGGGTACTAGAGGATAAGAACCATCGATAGCATTGGCGCCGCCGTCAGAGCCGTCGGCGGCTATCGAGAGTCGCGTTTCTGACGCCGGGGTGTCGATCACATTGACAAGTTCATTTTGCGCATCGAGCACGCCAATGGTCGACTTTGATTGATAGGGTCCGGTCGACACGTCGGATTTGGCATAGTTGAACGACGCAGCTAGCGACAACTGATCGCTCGGTTGAAAAGCCAGACTCAGGCGCACAGCCTTGGTGTCATCGTCGCCAAGATCGGCGCCCGCGCCCTCACCCGGAGCACCCGCGCCTAGACCGCTAGCGGCACCTTGAGGATAGAGATTCTTTAAATAGCCATCTTGCTTGTTCATGCGCACCGCAATGCGGCCCGCCAGTGTCTCGCTCAGCGGGCCACCAACGGCAGCCTCCAGCGTGGTGCGCATGGCATTGGCATCGCTGTCAAATTGACCCACTTCCACATCGACGTAACCGCTAGTCGCATCGAAACTCGGCTTGTTCGATTGAAAGTGAATTAAACCACCAGTGGCGTTGCGTCCAAACAGCGTTCCCTGAGGACCTTTTAGGATTTCCACCCGCTCGATGTCGAAGATTCCGAAGGTTTGACCCTGAGCGACGGCGATATAGCCTTCATCGAGGTAAACCGCGTTGGGAGCTTCGATGATATCGGCAAAATCGTTCTGGGTAACGCCGCGAATCGAGAACTGGGTATTTTGGCCGGCGAGATTACCACTGATGTGCACGCCGGGACTAAAAGCGGCGATGTCAAAACTCTCGGTCACACCCAGAGCGGCCATTTGAGCACCGGTAAAGGCGGTAATCGCAATCGGCACTTGCTGAATATTTTGCTCGCGCTTTTGCGCCGTGACAATCACTTCCTCGAGTACGCCCTGAGCGACACCGGGTGCGCTCAAGGAGGCGATTAACAGCCCACTGGCGTATCTAAATTTGGGCCCTTTTGCTGTATATTTTTTCATCTTGCTGTCTCCGCGAATATTATGTTTAGTTTTAGTTATGTTTTATTTTTTCGCTTGCCCCCAAGGCAATCTCACTGGCTGTGGCGCAACCCCCTCGCTTCTAGTAATGGCAATACCTGCTCGGCAAAATAGGGAAATTCTGCCGCGTAATCGACAAACGCCAGCGTGACCCCAGCAATCCCGGTAGCGCTTAATTGTTCCAACTGATCGGCAATGTGCTCGGGCGTGCCCACTAGGGGGAAGCCACCGTGGCCGGCGGCAAACCGATCTCTGAACATTCCCAAAGCCTCCGGGGTAAACGACTGCGCGTGCATGCCCTGCAATTTCATCAGATAGTCTACCGCCTCCCAGTCGGCGTTTTTGTTGGCGTAGTGATCCAAATAATCTTCCGCCTCGCGCATCGTCGGTCGGCATACCACGGTACAAAAAGTGAACACACCGACCTCTCGGTTATTTTTCGCTGCCGCCTGGCTAATTTCATCCGCGGTCGCTCTTGCCTGATCAAAATCGAACACTGGCGTAAACAAAAAATCGGCGTTGCGCATGGCAAATTCGCGGCCTTCTTTGGAGGCCGCGGCATTTAAAATCGGCACCCTGGACTGCGCCGGTTTGGGGTTTCCATACACGCCTTTACCTTGAAAATAGGTGCCATCCCAATCAAACGCGGTGTCTGCCGTCCAAATTTTTTGCACGTAGTCAAACCACTCTTGGGCGCGGGCGTAACGCTCGCCATGCTCGCTCGGCAGGTCGATGCCAAAGGCGTCGTACTCGGGCTTGTTCCAACCTGCGACCACGTTTAAACCGAGTCTACCGGCGCTCAACTGATCGATCGTCGCCAGTTGCTTGGCGGACACAATCGGGTGATTAAACGCGGTGTGAACGGTGGCGAAGATCTGCATATTTTTTGAGGCTGTCATCAACCCCGCAGCCCAGGTCACGGTTTCGAGTACGCCGCCATGAAAATCGGTTTCGCCGCCGTAGCCGATCCAGCGCGCAATCGGCAGCATGAATTCAATACCGGCAGCGTCGCACATCCGCACCAACTCGAGGTTGTTGTGCCAAGAATTTTGCCACCGCTCTTCGACCTTGGTGACCGCCATACCACTCGAGCAATTGGCCGAAAAAATACCCAGTTTTAGGCGATTATTGTTCTTTAAACTATTAGCTTGCATCATAATTTATCCTTAAATTTCGATACGAGTTACGCCACCCACGCGCTTGATGATCGCCATAAACCTGTCGATGGCATTGCTAAATGGTGGCCAATACTTTAACTTTAAAATATTATTGCTTTAACTCTAAAATATTGTCAAGTGCTGTTTTATAAAATTGATAACCAGTCTAGGCTGAAGCACAGTTACTGGCTCCGCGAACTGGACAATTTTCAACCGACAAAATACCCCTAGGTAGGAGATAACCGCCGTATGAAACGCGACTTTATGGCCTTTGAAGATTTTATTCCCGGAATGGCGATTGATTTGGGGTCTTACCCAGTGGAGATGTCAGAAATGATCGATTTTGCCAAACAATACGATCCGCAGCCGTTTCATACCGATCCGGAGACTGCCTCCACCAGCCATATTGGCGAGTTGATTGCCAGCGGTTGGTTTACTTTATCGGTATTTATGCGCCTACAGTGCGACGGCCTTCTCAATCGGTCTTCGATTATCGTCTCGCCCGGCGTGGACAACATACGCTGGCTAAAACCGGTGGTCGCCGGCGACCTGTTGAGCGCGACCACCCGCGTGGTTAGCACCCGCCGTTCGCGAAGCAAGCCCGACAGGGGGATCGTGACTTGCGATGTGACGATCGGCAACCAACAGGCGCAGACCGTCGCCACGCTGACCACCATTGCGCTGTTTAAGCGACGCGAATTTTAATTAGCCGCTACATTCGGTTGTGCCCCGATGACGCAACAGCGCCCACGCGGTTTTTTACTGCGCCTGAAGGCTAGTCGAGTTGCACCGTAATCCATTTCCAGCGGGTCATGATGTCTAGATCTGCATCGGTACCCTCGCGACCAAAACCGCTCAGGCCGTTGCCCCCAAAGGGCACGTGAGGTTCGTCTTGAATGGACATCGCATTAATATGCACCATTCCAGCATCGGCCCTCTGGGCGACTTTCAGGGCGGTGGTAATATCGCTGGTGAAAATCGAGAAACTCAGTCCATAGTCGGTATCGTTGGCCACGCCAATAGCCTCCTCGACGCTGTCGACCTGATAGATCGATGTCACCGGGCCAAAGGTCTCTTCTCGACAGACCGCCATCTGTTGGGTGACGCCGGTCAAAATAGTAGGCGGGCAACATGCGCCCTGCCAAGCTCGGTCGCCACTGAGTAATTGTGCGCCCTTGGCGAGCGCGTCGTTAATGTGCTCCCTGACGCGCTGCTCTTGGCGATGACTAATAATCGGTCCAATCGCGGTCTCCGGATCACTCAGATCACCCATCTTAATGCCCGCGGCAATCTGCTTGAAGGCGGCGATAAATTTCGCCGCAATACCACGTTGCAAAATAATCCGGCTCGACGCCATGCACGCCTGACCCTGAAAGAAAAATATGCCGATGGTTGCCGCCTCCAGCGCCTTGTCTAAGTCGGCATCGTCGAGCACCACCAGTGGGCTCTTGCCGCCCAATTCCAAGGTCACTGGCTTGAAGTCTTTAGCCGCCAACTCGGCGACGTGTTTGCCGATCCGCGGCGAACCGCAAAAATTGATCGCGGCAACATCGCCATGACTGGTCAGGGCATCGCCAATTTCAAAAGGATCTCCGGTCACGTAGTTAAACACTCCATCTGGCGTACCTGCTTCAGCGAGGGTCTCGGCAAATTTTACCGTCACCTGAGTGGCAAACTCTGAGGGCAATAAGACCGCGGTATTGCCGGTGGCAATGACCATGGCGATCTGCTTGACATTTTTTAGTAAGGGGACGTTAAACGGCGTAATACAGGCAATCACACCCACCGGTTCGCGCACCGACATGCCAAACGCTGCGGGTCTATCGAGGGGCATGGTCTGACCGGTCAAGCGCCGCGGCACGCCGGCAGCGGCACGAAAGGCATTGATGCAGTAGTCAACCTCGAACTGCGCCTTCATCAACGGCGAGCCGACCTCGTCTATCAGCAGTTGTAAATACTCATCGCGGTCGCGCTCAACCAAGGCTGCGGCGCGGCAGAGAATAGCCTCTCGCTCTTTCGCTTGGGTCTGGCTAAAACTCCCAAAGGCGCGACGTGCTGCGGCCACCGCGCGATCAATATCGGCGATCGTGCCTTTGGCGACGCGGGCGATCAGCGTTTGATCGGATGGGTTCAAGTCGTCAAAATACTCGCCGCTACTGGGCGCCAACAGCGCCCCTCCAATCCATAGCTTTGATGTTTCCATGTCTATAGTCTCCGTCAACCCGCCGCGCGGGGAGCCATCGTTGTTATTCGCTTGGTTTTTTCCAGATGTCTGCGTCTTGTAAAAGCTTGACCTGCTTTTTAATCACCTCGCGCTCATACTCAGCGTGTTTCATAGGCTCGCGGTTCAAATACAAATTTTTCGGATAGATGGGATCTTTATAGACAATCTGATACAGCTCCGTTCGCAGATCCTTCATCCAGTTGGTCCACAGCGAGTTCTGCCTGTGGCTGCGCATCGCCTCGATATTGATCGGCCCGCAGACGCTGGTGGAGACGCCGCCATAGTCCTGCCTGCCGACGATTTGCCCGCGGTAATCGACGATCATCGAATGGCCGCCGAAGGTGTCCATGGGCGTCTCTTCGTCCTGAGTTAAATAGTAGGTGCCCATATTCGGCGCCATTACATAAAAATTATTGTCCAACGCTCGCGCGCGGTTGGTAATTTCAAAATAGTCATTCGAAGCCGCTGGGTGCGGAATAGACGCGCGATACACCACTTCCGCGCCGTTCATAGCCAGAGCCCGCGCATTTTCGGGGTAGGAGCCTTCGTTCGCCATCATAATGCCCATGCGCCCAATCGGGGTGTCGACTACCGGCCAGAAACTCTCCAGCGTGTTGCCATAGCGCTCGATCCACCAATCGTATATATCGTGTGGGCAGACCGAATGCTCCACCGGATACAGCGGCGCAACTTTATAATGCTGTAGGATAATGTCGCCCTCCGGACTGATAATAAAACCGACATTGAAAAATCGGTCTTCAATCTCTGGATGACGTGCTTTGGCCTGCGCCATCACATAAACGCCATGCGCCTTGGCAATCTTTTCGGCGATCATATCGGTCTCGGGGCCGGGAATATCAATCGCACACTCGCGGGCAAAGGTGACATGATCGGCATCCATTACTTCATCGTTAAAGCCCTGCAGCGCGCCCTCGGGCAAGGCGATCAATTTCACCGGCGTATCCAGCGAAGACAGCCACAGCGCGGCATTCGCCATCGAGGCTAAGTGTTCAATGTTTTTGACGATTTCTGAACGGCGCCTGATGCCCCAAACGGTGGGGACCAAGCCAACAGCATTGTAAGGTTGAATCATAAGGGTTCCTCTACACCCACCACGGGGTGGGTTTGATAAGTACGTCAACAGGGTGTGTTGAGCGTTCGCGTTGGCGAACGCTCAAGTGATCGCAAGATCGAGCCTAAAACGCATACCCGAGCATCAAAGACCACTGCCGACCGCGATCATAGGCCTCGGCATCGCTACCAAAGTTCGGTTGATAATCACCAAAAATTGCGTATTTTTCGTCGGCGACGTTGTCCACCGCTGCGGTCACATTAAAACGCCCGTCGGCGCTCTCCCAGCGTGCGCTCAGATTGACCACCGTATAATCACCCTGATACAGAGGATTGTCCGACCAGGCCGGTGGCAGCGGCAAACCACTGGCATTGGTGTACAAACCGGAACGCCACGCCCAATCAATCCGCGGCGCCAGCGTACTGCCCCCAGCCAGATCGTAGGTCTTGGTCACCGACAAATGCGCGTTCCAATCGGAGATAAACCCAAACGGTGAATCCACCGTCAGCCCACCGGCAAGCGCAGCATCGGTCAGCTGGTCGTAGCCAGCATCGGTATAACCCGCCGCCAGATCAATAAACACGCTATTGGCACTGACGTAAGACACCTCTAATTCAAAGCCCTCAATCGTCGCCTCGCCGGCATTGGTGATGTAGGGGCCGACCCGACTCGGCTCCGCTATCAGCAGTTGTAGGTCGGTATAATCGCTCGTAAAGGCAGCAAAATTGAGCCGAAGGTTGTTATCCAACAACTCGGTTTTAACCCCCACCTCGAAGGATTTAACGTACTCGGGATCAAAGGTCGGCAAGCTCGGTTCTGGTGGGAAGATGCGCTGATTAAATCCGCCGACCTTAAACCCCTCGCTGTAGGTGCCATAGACCATGGTTTGGTCATCGATGGTGTAAGCTAAGTTCAACATCGGCGTGGTTTCCGACATCTTGTTGTTGACCGTTTCTTTGGGAACCGCGCGCGAGCCTATGGCGCAGTCCTCCACCACCCCGTTTACGTCGTAGCACGGATACGGCAGGGTACCGCCAAACGCCGCTGCCAGTGGCATCTCTTCGACGTATTGATCGGGCGTGTAATCCCGGTCCTCCTTGGTATAGCGAAGACCCACGGTAGCCGCTAGTGCGTCGGTGATCTGCGCCGTCACTTGGGCAAAAACCGCATCGCTCTGATAGTCAAAATAGCCACCACTTTGAATCGAGGCCGGCGTGAAATCTACCGGATTCAAGTTTTCACCATCTTCTGAAAAGGTATAAACACCCATAATCCAATCGACCCGATCGTCCATGGCACTGCCCGACAACTGCAGCTCTAGAGACGTCTGATCCTGAACAAAGGTATCGAAATAGTGCGTCACCGGATTAATTAAAAACGGCAGCCCCGGCACCCATGGCTCGCCATCGGCCTGATGATAACCATCTCGATCCGACGCAAAGCTGCCGTCCATCGAGCGGTAACCGGCGATCACTTTGGCGGTCATCTGCTCCAACTCCCACGCCAAAACAAGCGATACCGCGTCATTTTGCATGTCGGAATAATTCGGCCCGGTGCCTAAGTTAGTGTTGTCGCCAGTCACCGCGTTGGCCGAGTTGTAACAGGCAACCGGCGCGTTGGCCGATGAACACGCAGCGTT
>CAJIZO010000094.1 GCA_905181995.1 Flavobacteriaceae bacterium TMED48 | reverse complement strand
CTCGATCGACGACCAAAAGGTGGTGAATTCGCAGACTAGCATGACACAAATCGCCAGCGTCAAACCCGGCAACCCGATCGAACTCAAAATATGGCGCCGCGGCCAAACCCTCGAGGTCACCGCCGTCGCTGGCTCACGCCACGACCGACCCAAGCGCTAAGCCGTCAGCTCACTAATCAAGCGCCTTCAGCCTTGGATAAAGAGCCTTCAGCCCTCAATAAAGAGCCCTCGGTGTTGAAGCCCTATCGAGACAAACCACGACTAGTCTGCGGCTTCGCTCAACACCGCACTCAAGCACGCGATCAACCGCGTATTTTGCTCATCGCTACCGACCGTAATACGCAAAAAATTACTGATCCTAGGCTGCTTAAAATGCCGCACCAGCACCCCATGATCGCGCAACTGCGCCGACAATTGCGCAGCGGCGTGGCGAGCATGACTGACAAAAACAAAGTTGGCCGCCGACGGCAGCACGTTGAAGCCCAGCGCTTCGAGACTCTCGGTCAGCACAGTGCGCGCTGACACCACCCGAGCGCACGTCGTCTCGAAGTAATCGACATCGTCAAACGAAGCCACAGCAGCGGCAACCTGCAGATGGCTGAGTGGGTATGAGTTAAAGCTATTTTTAATTCGATCCAAGCCCTCGATCAAGGCTGCTGAGCCGAGCGCGTAACCGATGCGCATTCCAGCCAGCGAGCGCGCTTTAGACAGAGTATGAACAACCAAGAGATTGTCGTAATCGTCGATCAACGATGCAGCACTGTCGCCGCCAAAATCAATGTAAGCCTCGTCGATCACCACCACCGAATCGCGATTGCCATCGAGCAATTGAGCGATCTCGTCAAGCGGCAGCAGGCGGCCGGTGGGTGCGTTTGGGTTGGGAAAAATAATACCGCCATTGGCGCGCTGATAATCCTCTGTGCGCAATGAAAAATCATCCGCTAACGGCACCTGCGTGTAGTCGATGCCGTAAAGCTTGCAAAACACCGGATAAAAACTGTAACTAATATCTGGAAAGAGTATTGGCAAACGCTGCTTAAAAAACCCGTTAAAGGTATGCGCCAGCACCTCATCCGAGCCATTGCCAACAAATACCTCGGAGATATCGCGCTTAAAGTAACTGGCAATGGTTTCCTTCAAGCGCTCTGAACCGGGCGCGGGGTAGAGTCGCAAATCGTCGTTTAACCGCGCTTGAACGGCCTCGAGCGCGCGCGGCGAAGGCCCATAGGGGTTTTCGTTGGTGTTGAGCTTTAGCAGATTGTCCAACTGCGGTTGCTCGCCGGGCGTGTAGGGTTGCAAGCCGGCAACAAAATCACTCCAGTAGTTACTCATAATGTTCTTTCCACCTCGCGCTTGCCGCGAGCCATCGGGTTAATTATCACTTGCGATTAATCCAAAATACGGTACTCGGCAGAGCGCGCATGCGCCGTCAACGACTCGCCACGACCGAGTATCGAGGCGAGGCGACCGAGCTCCGAAGCACCCCTCGGCGAGCACTGAATCAATGAACTGCGTTTTTGAAAGTCGTAGACCCCCAACGGCGATGAAAACCGCGCTGTCGCCGATGTCGGCAGCACGTGGTTGGGGCCAGCGCAATAATCGCCGAGCGCCTCGGCAGTATGCCGGCCCATAAAAATAGCCCCGGCATGGCGTATTTTTGGCAGCCAGGTCTCCGGCTGATCAACCGAGAGTTCGAGGTGCTCGGGCGCCAACCGGTTGGACAGCGCCGCAGCCTCATCGGCATCCGCGACTTTAATCAATGCACCGCGATTGGCCAACGCCTTGGCGATGATCTCGCGGCGCTCCATTTGCGGCAACAGACGGGTCATGCTGGCGTGCACGGCGGCGATATAATCGTCGTCCCAACTCAGCAGGATGGATTGCGCCTGCTCGTCGTGCTCTGCCTGAGAAAACAAATCCATAGCAATCCAGTCTGGATCGGTAAGCCCATCGCAGATCACCAAAATCTCGCTCGGCCCGGCGACCATATCGAGGCCGACGGCGCCAAATACCTTGCGTTTGGCAGTCGCCACATAGAGATTACCCGGCCCAACGATTTTGTCGACTTTGGGTACTAACTGGGTACCAAAGGCCAGCGCGGCAACCGCCTGGGCGCCGCCGACTGTAATCACCTGATCGACACCAGCGATCGCCGCTGCGGCCAATACCACTGGATTGAGCGTGCCGTCCGGCGCGGGTACCACCATGACGATCTGATCGACGCCGGCGACCCGTGCGGGAATACTGTTCATCAACACCGACGAAGGGTAGCTGGCCTTGCCCCCCGGCACATAGATACCCACGCGCTCCAACGCTGTGATCTGTTGGCCCAGAAGGGTGCCGTCTGGCTCGCTATACTGCCAAGACTGCTGCAACTGGTGGCGGTGATAATCGCGGATGCGCGCCGCCGCGGTCTCCAGAGCACCGCGCATGTCGCCGTCGAGTTCGTCAAGCGCGCGCTGCAATTCTTCGCCCGGCACCATCAACCGCTCGACGCTCTGACAATCGCGCCGATCAAAGCGGTTGGTGTACTCGAGTAGTGCATCGTCACCACGGGTTTTGACGCCGTGCAAAATCTCGTCGACCACACGCTCTACTTCACGATTTTCCTGCTCGTCCCAGGCGGTCAACTGCGCCAGGTTCGCGTCGAAAGTTGCATCGCTAGAATCCAGCAAATGAATCCCGCACAGCGCGCTCATTGGCATTCTTCCATTGCCGAGCGCAAAGCGCTAAGAATACTGTCGATCTCTGCGAACTTGGTTTTCATCGCCGCACGATTGACAATCACCCGGGAACTGACGTCGGCAATGTGTTCGCGAGTCACCAAACCATTGGCGCGCAGGGTGTTGCCGGTATCGACAATATCGACTATTTCATCGGCCAGATTGAGTATCGGAGCGAGCTCCATAGCGCCGTAGAGCTTGATAAATTCGGCTTGGCGACCATGCTGCGCATAGTGCTGTCGCGCGATATTAATGTATTTTGTGGCAACAATAATACGGCCTTTTTTGGGCTGCGCATCGGCCGACACCGCCGTCATCAATCGGCACTTGGCGATGCCCAGATCGATCGGTTCATAATACCCGTCGCCACCCTCCTCGAGCAGGGTGTCCTTGCCCGCCACACCGAGGTCGGCGGCACCAAACTGGACATAGGTCGGGACGTCGACGCCACGCAAAATAAGCAGTCTGACGTGCGCTTGATTGGTGCTAAACACCAGCTTGCGGCTACTAGCGATGTCTTCGCTGGGGACGATATCCGCCCGCCGCAAAAGCGGAAGCGTTTCTTTGAGTATGCGGCCCTTGGTCAGTGCCAATGTGATCTGTGTCATAGTGGTCTATTGCTGGTCTCTATACCGATATACGTTTAATTTTCGCGCCCAGATGGTGAAGTTTCTCTTCTAGGCGCTCATAACCGCGATCGATGTGATAAATTTCATCGACGCAGGTTTCGCCCTCGGCGGCCATACCGGCTATTACCAAACTGGCAGAGGCGCGAAGATCCGAGGCCATCACCTGTGCACCTTGCAACCGCACCACGCCCTTTACCCGCGCAGTATTGCCGTCAATGCTAATATCCGCTCCCATGCGGCGTAGCTCCTGCACCTGCATTAGACGGTTTTCAAACACCG
>CAJIZO010000093.1 GCA_905181995.1 Flavobacteriaceae bacterium TMED48 | reverse complement strand
GACAGAGCCATACAAGCAATCGCAATGATAAAGCTGGTTTTCTGCGCACCCCGTCGCTCGGCAATCACCAACGGCGCCAGCATGATAAAAAAGCCGCCGCCCAACAGCGCCAAATAAACCCACCAATGTTCGGTTGCTGGGATCTGTAACTCAATCGACAGGATGTCAGGTATCACCAAAAAACATGCCATTAACGCAAAGTGTAGGGCGAAAATACCAATATTTAGGCGCATTAAATTGGCGTCCTTGAGCAGACTCAAGAGTTGTTTAGTGTCCGCTTGGGTCTCCCGATTTTTAGTCTTCGTCACGGCTTTTGGCAGCGTCACCAGCACCACCACAATACCGAGCAAACCCAAGGTTGCGCTCAGCCAAAACACACCGGACAGACCGGCGTAAGAGACCACCAAGGGACCAACCATCATCGCCAGCATAAAAGATATGCCAATGCTGCCACCGATTGCGGCCATCGCCTTGGTACGGTTTTTTTCCTCGGTAAAGTCGGTGACCATCGCCATCAAGGTACTGGCGATTGCGCCCATGCCCTGAAGTGCGCGGCCGAACAGAATGCCGATCAAACTATCGGCATTGGCAGCCAGCAGACTACCGAGGATAAAAACCACCAACCCGCCAACTACCACCGGGCGGCGTCCAATACGATCCGACAAGAGACCCAAAGGTATTTGCAACATCGCCTGCGTCAACCCATAAACACCCAGCGTCAAACCGAGTAGCCACGGTGAGAAATCTGGATAACCTGATACCTCCAGAGCCAATACTGGCAGTATCATAAATAAACCGAGCATCCGAAAGCTGTAGAGCGTTGCAAGGGATGCAACAGCGCGCCTTTCGAGCGCCGAAAACTGAGAGATTTTGGTCAAGTAGGTATCAACGTTCAGCAACAATAGTCGCCGACCATGGTAACAGTGATAATCGGTTTATAACACCGCTATAGTGAGTTGATGAGCGCGTTAAATCGTGCCCTAAGAATAAAATTCATATCGACAGTTTATGTTATTATAAACGGTCTGCTAGCTCGCCGGGCGCGTAGAATAGTTAACATAATTACACCGTGCGCACATCCAGAGCGCGACCCCAAACAACCACATTATAAGAGCAAAAAGACATCTTAATGGATACCATTCACGTTCGCGGGGCACGCACCCACAACCTTAAAAATATTGACCTCGACATCCCTCGTGACAAGTTAGTGGTGATCACTGGACTATCTGGTTCGGGCAAATCCTCCCTGGCATTCGACACCCTGTATGCCGAGGGCCAAAGGCGTTACGTGGAATCACTATCGACCTATGCCAGGCAATTCCTATCGATGATGGAAAAACCCGATGTCGACCACGTCGAGGGCCTCTCACCCGCAATATCGATAGAACAGAAGTCGACCTCGCACAACCCCCGCTCGACGGTTGGCACCATCACCGAAATCTATGATTACTTGCGATTATTGTTTGCCCGAGCAGGCGAGCCGCGCTGTCCAGATCATGGTCAGCCGCTCAGGGCACAGACGGTCAGTCAAATGGTCGATCAGGTGCTGAGTATGTCCGAGGGCACCAAATTGATGCTCTTAGCGCCGGTGGTCAAAGATCGCAAGGGCGAACACCTCCACCTTTTCGATAGCCTGCGCAGGCAGGGTTTTATTCGCGCGCGAATCGACGGCTTGGTCTGCGATCTCGACGAAGCACCCGGCCTCAACAAAAAACAAAAACACACTATTGAGGTGGTCGTCGACCGCTTTAAAGTCAATCCCGGGATTTCTTTGCGACTCGCCGAATCGTTTGAAACAGCCCTCGGACTGGCCGAGGGGCTTGCCACGATTAGTTACATGGATGGCGACCAACCCGATCAGGTGCTATCGGCTAAATTCGCTTGCACTGTCTGTAATTACAGCCTCAATGAACTAGAGCCCAGGCTGTTTTCCTTTAACAATCCAGCCGGGGCCTGCAACACCTGCGACGGATTGGGCGTGCACCAGTATTTTGATATCGACCAAATCGTACAACACCCGAGCGCATCGATCTCCGAGGGCGCGATTCGCGGTTGGGATCGACGCACGCTGTTTTACTTCAACATGCTCAGCTCACTGGCTGATCACTACAATTTCGACATTAATCAGCCCTGGGAACAACTCCCTGAGGCCTACCGTCAAAAAGTACTTTTCGGTAGCGACGATGAGGAAATCAGCTTTAACTATGTCAATGACCGTGGCACGGTACTGCGGCGTAAACACAAATTTGAGGGCGTGATCCACAACATGGAACGCCGCTACAGAGAGACCGAATCGCAATCGGTGCGCGAGGAATTGAACAAATACATGACCAGTTCCAGTTGCCCGGAGTGCGGCGGCACACGGCTTTGTCGCTCAGCGCGCAACGTCTTCGTCGACAATCGACGACTAGAGGACATCGTCGGACTTCCGGTGGGGGAGTGTAGCGCTTATTTTGATGCCCTCGACCTACCCGGCCGCGAGGGAGCCATCGCCGAAAAAATCGTCAAAGAAATTCGCCAAAGATTTACATTTCTTGTCGATGTCGGCCTCAATTACCTCAGCCTAAATCGCAGCGCCGACTCACTATCTGGCGGTGAAGCGCAAAGAATACGCCTGGCCAGCCAAATTGGTGCCGGCCTGGTTGGTGTTATGTATATTCTCGACGAACCGTCGATTGGACTGCATCAGCGCGATAATGAACGGCTGCTAAAAACCCTCGTTCGATTGCGCGATATAGGCAACACAGTGATCGTCGTCGAACACGATGCCGACGCCATTAGCGCCGCTGACCACATCATCGACATAGGCCCGGGCGCAGGCGTGCATGGCGGCGAAATCATTGCCGAGGGCACGGCTGCTGAAATCGCTGCTAACCGCAATTCAATCACTGGGCAATTTTTGTCTGGCGAAAGAAGCATCCAAATTCCCAGCACAAGACATCGCGCCAAAGGTCAATACCTGTCGATTGAGGGCGCCACTGGTAACAATTTACAGTCGGTTGACCTGAAGTTACCGATTGGGCTTTTCACTTGCATCACCGGCGTATCCGGCTCCGGCAAATCGACCTTGATCAATGAGACGCTCTACCCAGCCGCGGCAACTGCACTCAACAACGCCACCACGTTAAAACCCGCTGCCCACCAGCAGATTTTAGGGCTTGATCAGTTAGACAAGTGTATCGACATCAATCAGAGTCCCATCGGGCGCACGCCGCGCTCAAATCCGGCCACCTATACCGGCATTTTCACGCCGGTCAGAGAGCTCTATGCAGGTACCCAAGAGGCCCGCTCGCGCGGATATTCGCCGGGGCGCTTTAGCTTTAACGTCAAGGGCGGCCGCTGCGAGGCGTGTCAAGGCGATGGTATGACCAAGGTTGAGATGCACTTCTTGCCGGATATTTACGTAGCCTGCGATGTCTGTGCTGGTAAGCGTTACAACCGCGAAACGCTCGACGTGCGCTATAAAGGTAAAAATGTTCATCAAGTGCTGGACATGACGATCGAAGACGCTCGGGAGTTTTTTGACGCTATACCCAACATCGCTAAGAAATTACAAACGCTGATCGATGTCGGCCTTTCGTACATAAAACTTGGGCAATCGGCAACCACCCTATCGGGTGGCGAGGCACAGCGTGTAAAACTCTCCAAAGAGCTGTCCAAACGAGGCACTGGGAAAACCCTCTATATCCTCGACGAACCGACCACAGGATTGCACTTTCACGACATTGAACAACTGCTTGGGGTATTGCACAGGCTGCGAGACCAGGGCAATACCGTGGTCGTCATCGAACACAATTTAGACGTCGTCAAGACCGCTGACTGGGTGGTCGATCTCGGCCCCGAGGGCGGATCAGGTGGCGGACAGATCATTGCCGAGGGCACTCCAGAGGATCTCATCAGCATCGCCGCATCCCACACCGGGCGATTTTTGACGCCGATTCTCAAGGCGCCCAAAACGTTCTCTGAGACGCCGCCGCCGAAGAAGGCCTGCTAGGTGTTAAAACGCGTGTTATTGGCCTGAAAATGCTGCTTGACGGGCATTGTAGCGCTCGACCATGCCATCGACGTCTGCCTGCTGATAATCACGTAGGCCGCTGAGGATAAGATGTTTGGAACCAGACCCGACGGATTGATTATCGGCCATAAATTCGAACGACAAAATTGCATTGCCACGTTTGCCAGCAATCTCGAGCTGACTGTCGACCAGACGGGTTTCGACCTGTTCAAACTCGAGATTGTCCATCTGCAATGACATGGACGCATAGACCACCAGCGGCCGCTGTGGATTGATCATGACGTTATGCTGGGCCATCAAAGGCAACAAAATATGCGGGAAATTTCGCCCAGAAAAACGCACATAGCTCTGAATTAGGGCCTCGATAGCGGGTTCTCGTCGAAGCACCAGTCCACTCTGATCGAGTTCCAAATAACAGCGATCGTGGCAGTCAGTTATTTTTAGATGCGCGGCCGGAGCCGTCGGAAAGAGCAATCCGGTGTCCGCCGAGAGCATCTCAGAAAAGCCAAATCGCATTCGCTGACTGATGCCGTAACGCTCTAACGCCAATGCGAAAAGCAAGTCGCCCGGCACACAAAACCGCTTATAGTCTGGATCGTGAATTGGGTTGAAGTCGTCACAAATACGTTTTGCAAAGCGACTTCCCTGCTCGGCACTGATCTCTATACGATCATTTTTGCAATCATAAAACGGACGTAAAAACATAGTATTCAAACTCGTTCGGCTAAGAAGCTCGGCACACAAAAACCCCCTGAAGGGTGGATTAAAGAGGTCTCAAGTATCGAGACAACAACACTAGCTCATCTCCATATCGAAATCTTCCAACAGATCGAGAGGCTCCATTTCACGGCCAGCCAACTCGGCGTTCCAGTTGACACCGACCATTAACACGTCGCTATGCATGCCGGGCAACCAGTCATCGAGAAATTCCTCCAGTTCAATGGCCACCGGTGAATAAATAGACCATTCACCGCTGCAAAGTGGCGTTGCCAGATCGATGTGCGACCAGAATGGCATCACATCGATACTCGCATCCGCCTCCGATTCCACTAGCGCCCACTGTCCCTGCTCGTCGCGCAAACCCCACACGCAACCCAACTGCAATGCTTCGACGATCAGTCGGTCGTAATTGGTCTGCAGATCGTCAGATAACGCCTCCATCGGATCCTCCCCTTAGCGTGCTGCCTGCCCAATCATACTGCCTTGTCATCGATGCAATCTTCCCATCCATATTGTTGATAGTGGTGGCGCTTGACCCGCGCCACCTATACTGCGGTTGACGGCTAGCTTAACCCCTCGAACAGCAGCGCTGTTTGACAGCGGTGATTAATTTAAAACGCGATAGCCGCGGCCTTCCATACAGCGCCGCAATACTTGATGCTTCTCTCGATTGGCCCGCTGATAGGACTCAACGCCGCCCAGCACAGCGCCGGCGCCAGCCGAGCGCTTAGCCGTGTCGCTGTCGCCGACGACTGCGCCTACCACGCCGCCCACAGCCGCTCCGGCAACCGTCCCCTGCGTCACCTGCTCGGCCATCGGTACCTGTTCGGCATAACGTTGGCATTCGGCCAAATCGATCGCATATTGTGATTGATCGACAAACTGTCTATCGATAATCAACTCTTTGGGGCCATAAATACCCGGCGCACTAGCACAGCCAGCAAGACCGAGAAAACACATTGTCACCACGCCTAATCTTTTCATTAACATTTCCTCCTGAACGTTCACAGAGCGCCCCCGACCGTCTCCGGCCAAGGGCCCTACAGTTGCGCCTTTCATCGGCGCTGCCACACATTGAAACAAAGGCGCATAGACTAGCGCAATGCCCGAGGTCGATAACAGTCAAAATTCTCGGCACATGACCAAAGCATCTTCGCGCAAATGCTCATCCGCGGTCGGATAATAACCTCGGCGTTCGCCAACCTGAATAAAACCATGCTGCTGGTAGAGTCGAATAGCCCGAAAGTTAGACACTCGCACCTCGAGAGATAACTGCCTAATTGTGCCGCACAACTCATAGATCATCGCCCGCAAAAGTCGACTTCCACATCCAGTCCCCTGACGGCCTGGCGCTATGGCAATATTTAATAATTCGGCCTGATCAGCGGTTTGACGATATACGACAAACCCGCAGACGTAATCAGCATCGCAATACACCCGCGCTCGATGATGCTCAATACTTTCAAGAAACCCCCGATCGCTCCATGGCGCAAGCGAGGTCGAGCGCTCTATCTCAAGAACTGCAGCGATGTGCGCCCGTTGCATAGGAGTAATAATCATAGTCGCCAACACCAGTAAGCACTGTCGAGTATAAAACGCCGCGCTGTGCCTCTAAGCGCCAAAGTCACCCGCAGCCACCGATGCATACTCAGGGTTGCAATACCTGCCACGCGCGACACTTTTCTTGCGGATCCAGCAGCATCGCCTCAAGCGATGGCAAGCTATCTATGCTCACGCCATCTGCGCGGACCAACCGTCCCTCCCTCAACTCGGTAATCTGCGCCGGAAGACACAGCCAATAGCGCGGTACATCGCCTAATATTACAATTCGATTGATCGTCGACTGCGCTATACGCGTTTCCATCACGGTACTGAGAAACTCGCGAACCTGTGCCTCGTCGCCCTGGGTGTTTGGCAGTGGTGGCCATTCGATAATATCCATAATCGCCATGTTTTGGGGTCGAACATCGATAGATAACAATAAATTACTCAACAGCTCGAGTTGTTGCCCATTGGGGAGCGCCGCGCCTATATCGCTAAACAACAATAGTTCGGGGGCCGGTTGCCAAAGCGCGAGTTTGAGTTCCACTGAGGCGCCAGCCGTGGATACCGACGCGCTATGACTGGCCAGAGGTAGATCGTTTGTGACTATCTTTGACGTTCCATCCGCGAACTCGGCCAAAGCCGCCAGCGGCTTGGAGTCCTCGACCGGCAGCCGGGGCGGAGCGATCGAACTCGCGGCTACAGGCGAGAGCGTCGCTTTAAGGTCCGTCGCTTTAAGGTCCGTCGCTACAAGGTCTTTCGCTACAAAG
>CAJIZO010000092.1 GCA_905181995.1 Flavobacteriaceae bacterium TMED48 | reverse complement strand
TTTATCTGCTGAGGGCTCTTGATAATCGCTGTGGGCTCTTGATATAGACGCTGAGGGTTCTTTATGTAGACGCTGAAGGCTCCATTATTTTAGCTGATGGCTCCTGTTATTTGAGCTACCGGCTCTTTTATTTGAGCTGATGGCCCTTTTAATTTGAGCTGATGGCTCTTGCTGTTGTAGTTGACGGGTCATTGCGCTTATTTTTGGGCGGTAAAATCTGTATACCGCGACCTGTTTAGGTTAAAATCACGGATTATTACTTTTTTCTACTTTGGACGCAAAAGCCACTATGTTCGATAAAAACTCATCCCTCGAAGATCAGGATCCAGACGTATTTAAAGCAATTTCCCAAGAGAACCAACGTCAAGAACAGCACATTGAGTTGATCGCCTCTGAAAATTACGCCAGCCCAGCAGTTATGGCGGTTCAGGGTGGCCAATTGACCAATAAATATGCCGAGGGATACCCCCAGAAACGCTATTACGGCGGCTGTGAGTTTGTCGACCAAACCGAAGAGTTGGCGATTCAACGCGCCAAAGATCTGTTTGGCGCAGCCTACGCCAATGTGCAACCGCACTCGGGTTCACAGGCCAACAGCGCGGTATTTTTGGCGCTTCTTAGCGGCGGCGATACCATTTTGGGTATGAGTCTTGCCGATGGTGGTCATCTGACGCACGGCGCCAAGCCCAACTTTTCCGGTAAGCTCTACAAATCTGTGCAGTATGGCTTGGACGCGAAGACCGGCGTGATCGACTATCAGCAGGTTGAAGACTTGGCGGTTGAGCATCAGCCAAAGATGATCATCGCTGGTTTCTCGGCCTATTCGGGTATTATGGATTGGGCTAGATTCCGTCAAATCGCCGATCGTGTCGGCGCTTATCTTTTAGTTGATATGGCCCATGTGGCCGGGTTGGTGGCCGCCGGCGTCTATCCGAGCCCCATTGCTCACGCTCATGTCGTGACCTCGACGACCCATAAAACGCTTCGCGGTCCGCGCGGGGGCATTATTTTGAGTAACCACGAAGACATCGCGAAAAAGTGTAACTCGGCGATTTTCCCAGGTATTCAAGGTGGGCCGCTGTGCCATGTAATTGCCGCTAAAGCGGTGGCTTTTAAAGAGGCCGCCAGTGCCGATTTTGTCACTTATCAGCAACAAGTGGTCGCCAATGCCAAGGCGATGGCGGCTACCTTTATCCAGCGCGGTATCGATATTGTCTCCAATGGAACCGACAATCATTTGATGCTGGTCAGTCTGATTGGCAAGCAATACACCGGCAAAGATGCCGACGAAGCGCTTGGCAGAGCCTTTATCACGGTCAACAAAAATGCTGTGCCCAACGATCCGCGCTCGCCGTTTGTCACCTCGGGCCTGCGCATTGGTACCCCGGCGATCACGACTAGGGGTTTCAACGAGGAGCAAGCGGTGCAGTTGACGCACTGGATTTGTGATGTTTTGGCAAGTTTGGAGTCGGGCACCTCGGAGCAGGTGATCGCCGAGGTCAAGTCCAAAGTGCTGGATATTTGTGGCCGCTATCCGGTATACGGCTAGTTCCGATGTGATCGATAATGGATCAGACGAGCGAATTTACACGCAGCTTTATTGATTTATTTTTGCTCCGCGGCCGGTTGAGGATCATTTGACTATCGCGGCGTCGACACCGCGTCTGGCCGCCACCGTGGTGGTTTTGCGTGATGGTCGTCGCGGTCTTGAAGCGCTGCTTCTGCAGCGCAGCCAAAGCGTTAGTTTTGCGCCCGGTGCCTGGGTATTCCCAGGCGGTGTGGCAGAGCCAGAGGATTCGCAACCCGGGTGGACGTCCAAGGCGATTGCTGAGCGAGCGGCTATTCGCGAAACCCGAG
>CAJIZO010000091.1 GCA_905181995.1 Flavobacteriaceae bacterium TMED48 | reverse complement strand
TCAACGACAATTGGGAGTGCACTATGGGCAAGTTAATCTACTGGTTGGTGTCGGGGTTCTTGGTCTCGGGCTGCGCGCAAATAGAGCGCAATACGCCGGTCGTTTCTGTGGCTGGTAATGAGCTGGATGATCGGCTTCGGTCAATCCGGGGCAATCCTTGGTATCGCCAAGCTGAGGGCGCTATCGTGGCGTCGACCCAGGCGATGGAAAATATTGTTTTATCGGCCGGCGCGGCGAAAAATATCATTGTCTTCGTCGGTGATGGTATGGGTGTATCGACGGTCACCGCTGCGCGAATTCTCGAGGGCCAAAACCTTGGCTTCAGTGGTGAGGAACACAGCTTGAGCTTTGATCGTTTTCCGTTTTCCGGTTTGGTCAAAACGTACAATGTCGATGCCCAAACACCAGATTCGGCCGGTACTATGACCGCTATTATGAGCGGCGTTAAAACCAATTTTGGGGTTGTCGGTGTCGACCAACATGTGCAGCGAGGTAATTGTGCCAGTCAGAGCGGCAGCGAACTGGTTAGTGCACTGATGTTGGCGGAGGTTGCAGGTATGTCGACTGGGGTTATTTCCACCGCGCGCATAACCCATGCTACGCCTGCGGCGACCTATGCGGTGTCGGTCGAGCGAAATTGGGAGGATATATCGAATATGCCAGTGGCCGCAGTAGACGCTGGTTGTGAGGATATCGCGCTGCAATTGGTGCAATTTGAGGACCGTTTAGAGCGTTTATCCGGGGTCGAGGTCGATGGTTTGGAACTTGCGTTGGGCGGCGGGCGTAGACATTTCTTACCGACAACGGTAGTCAACGATCCCTCGGTCGAGTCCGATTCCACGCTTGAAACAGCGCCTATCGAACCACGCGTGGGTTTGCGCAGTGACGGGCGTGATCTGATTGATGAATGGCAAATAAAGTATAAAAAGGGCCGCTACGTCGATACCGCCGCCAGTTTATCTGCCTTGAACCCGATGGATAAAGGGCCGGTTCTAGGCCTGTTTAGCGATTCTCACATGCGTTACGCGGCGGATCGTCTGGCGGTAATTAATACAGAGCCATCGCTCAGCGACATGACCGCCAAGGGCATCGATTTGTTGATCGGTAACCCCGAGGGATTTTTTCTGGTGGTCGAGGCAGGACGTATAGATCACGGTCACCATGCCACCAGCGCATATAATGCGCTTACAGATGCGGTTGAACTATCGACTGCGGTGGGTCTTGCGGTTGCCAAAACCAATCCTCGCGAGACCTTGATTTTAGTCACCGCTGATCACGGTCACGTCATGACGATTGCGGGCTATCCCCGTCGCGGCAATCCGATTTTGGGTGTTGTAGTGCCGCCCGATAGCGACCAACCAGCCCAGGATGTTGAGGGTCGACCTTACACGACTCTCGGCTATCAAAACGGCCGAGGGTTTCAACATTTACCGGGCGCCACCAACGCCGACTTGGCCTATGCTCAGCCGATAAATGCCGGTCGTCATGACCTGTCCGAGGTGGACACTGGCAGTGGTGGTTTTCACCAAGAAGTTCTGGTGCCGCTGGCGGCCGAAACCCACTCCGGAGCCGATGTCGCCGTCTATGCAAGCGGCCCAGGGGCGCACTTAGCGACCGGTACGCTGGAGCAAAGCGTCCTTTTCCATATCATGAACCATGCCGCCAATCTCAGCGTGAGGGCCGCTGCAGCGATCGAATGACGCTCTAGCCATAGCGTTGGGAGCTTAATTTCGGTGGACAATCGTGCTCAGTGAGCTGCCGGGTCTACCCTCGCTGGCAGTGGTCAGAACCGGATAAATAGGCTTTAATATCAGGCCGGTTTGTCGGTATTTAAAAGCTCTAGAAGCCATTTTATGGTTTGTATAGTGCAGCCAATAACGCCTTTTGGCCAACGCCGCCACCTATAGGATTGATACATGTCTTGTCAGCATTTGACCCCAGATGAATTACTCGCTACCACGCGCTCGGTTCGCAAGCGTTTAGATTTTTCCAAGCCGGTGGATATAGCCTTGGTGGCGGAGTGTATAGAATTGGCCATGCAGGCGCCGAGTAGCTCAAATGGTCAGGGCTGGCAATTTATCGTGGTCTATGACACGGAGAAAAAGCGCCGCATTGGCGAGTATTACAAGCAAGCTTACGACCACTATGCCGCGAGTCCCCGGTCGCCCGATCGCCAACACCTAGACTCTCCTGACATGCGTGTTACACAGGAACGTGTGCTAAATTCATCAGCTTATTTGGCAGCGCACATCAAAGACGTGCCAGTACTGGTTTTTCCGTGTTTACCGGTGCGTTTGGACAGCCCAGAGAAAGCCGGCAACGTACAGTTTCAGGCCAGTATGTACGCGTCGATTATTCCGGCTGCGTGGAATTTTATGCTCGCCGCGCGCGCGCGCGGTCTGGGCAGTTGTTGGACTACACTGCACCTAGCTTACGAACGTGAAATTGCCGAAATTTTGCAAATTCCGTTTGCCGAGGCTACCCAAATTGCAATGATCCCGGTGGCCTATTCCCTTGGCACGAAATTCAAGCCGGGCCCGCGAAAACCGCTGGGCGGCGTGATGCACCTCGATCGATGGCAAGCTTAGCGAGCTGTGCGCGGCCTGGCATATCGACGTTTTATCTGCCCACGCCTTTTTACCTGAAGCCTCCAACCCTGCGTTTTCAATGTATACCGAGTGGTAATGGCGGCCAACACTTGATCTCATTCGCTGAGGCCTCTGCGCGGGCGGGGGTTTACAAACAGGCGTATTAGCAAGGGCTCTGAGGGTTGCCGAGCAGCCCTTCGCTGCGCTAGTCGGCGAGTCTCAAGCGGGCTATGATCGCCGCTTGAGGGCAAGCTGATGTCAAAGTTGCGCGATCGATGGCGTCTATCAGCGTCACAGAGTTAATCGCCATGGATACGCCCTGCGACAATTTGCCACATTCCGTGGGTTCCCCGAGTTTGATATGGTTGCTTTAATTGATTAGGAAAGGAAGCCCTTCATGCGGTCGCGTTTGTCTGTTTTAACCCTCAGTTGCCTGCTATTGAGTAGTATTCCACTCACGACTCACGCCCAACGCGATGGTCTTGAAGAAGTGATTGTGATTGCCGACCAGGTATTCAATGAAACTGGCGTAGTCAGCCCGACCAGCACCCTAACCGCGGCAGAACTTGCTCTGACCAACATGACATCGACCGAGGATGCGGTGGCTTTTGCACCCAGCTTGATCGTTCGCAAGCGCTTCATTGGCGATGCTAACGGGGTGGTCGGTATCCGCGGCTCGAATATGTTCCAAACCACGCGGTCGATGGTATTCGTCGATGGTATGCCGTTGCATTATCACCTTCAGACGCGCTACCGAGGAGCACCACGCTGGTCTTTGGTATCGCCCAGCGAGATAGATCAAGTGGAGGTGGTGTACGGCCCATTTTCAGCCGAGTACAGTGGCAATGCGATGGGCGGCGTGATCAATATTCAAACCGCTAACCCGAGAGAAAGCCGCGGTGTCGTTGAAATGGGCTATTTTGCGCAGCCGCATCGATACGGCGACAATAATGACACCCTCGATGGCTACCGCACGTTTGCGTCCTACGAAGATAGGATTGGCGATTTAGGGGTATTCTTATCCTACAATCGATTAGATAATAGCGGCCAACCACAGAGCCATTTTTTTTCCAGCAACACCACCGACGATCCGACCGCGGAAGCGAGTATAGGGTGGCTCGAAGGCACCGATGAAATGGGTAATGCGGGCGTCTATTTTGGTGATTCGGGAGCGGAGTCTACGCTTGCTGAGCTGTACAAGGGCAAGTTTTTTTATCCGCGCGGGCGCCTCCAATGGCGTGGTTCTGTGGCCTATGAGACACGCCGACGGAGTGAGCGTGAGCAAAATAGTTTTATTCGCGACGCCGATGGCACGCCGATTTTTGATCGCCGCGTGGCATTGGCCGGTAGCGATAGGGCGTATGATACCTATGCATTTGGCCGGAGTCGTTTCCAACAGCGCGAGCAACAGCGCGACAGCTTTTTGGTTGGGCTCGGTGTGAGTATAGAGGCGAATGACGATTGGCTTGGTGATGCCTTTTACAGTAATTTCAGGGTGCTTGACGATGTCGAAGTGCGTTCTGGGAATCACCCAATGGCACCTACCTTCGTTACAGATAACCAAAAATATCGCGCCCGCATCACCACGTATGATGACACCGGTTGGCAGATTTTTGACCTCAAATTTTCTAACGATCGCTGGCTCAACGACGATCGGCAGCAATTATCGTTGGGACTCCACTACGATGATTATCGGTTGAATTATATCGTCGACGATTACAACACTATCGCCGGATTGCGCGATAGCGACGAAACTGACGGCGATCCATCAACTGGACGTGCCGACAGTGGGGGACAGGCCAACACCTCGGCAATTTTTGCCCACTACGGATTAGAGCTCACGCCATCTTGGACGTTGGACCTTGGCTTGAGATATGAACAATGGCGCGCCGATGAAGGCTATTTGGGAGCACAACGAATCTTACCGCGCTCGGAAAGCGCTTACTCGCCAAAACTCTCGCTTGCGTGGTACGTGAATGAAGGCTTAAATGTGCGTTATTCGGTGGCGCGCGCGTTGCGTTTTCCGGTGGTTGAGGAGCTGTACGTCAACGATAGTCAGGGTGCGGGAGCAGCGGCTATTGGCGATCCAACGCTGGCACCAGAAGCGGGCGTTTTTCACAACCTTGGCTTTAGCAAGTTGTTGGACGATGGCGAGTTGCGACTCAACCTATTTTACGAAGAGGTTGACGACGTTATTTTTAATCAACGCGCGAGCAATGGTACATCGACGTTTTTACCGGTCGGCGCGGTCATCACCCAGGGCACGGAATTTATTTGGCAGCAGAAAAAATTGTGGTCACTGCCATTGGATGTGCGGTTTAACCTGACCTACACCGACGCCAAAATCACCGAAAATGTGTTTAATAGCAATTTTGTTGGTAAGCAGTTTCCGCGTTCGCCGAGCTGGCGCAGCCATCTAATGCTCAGTTATAGATATTCGCCTGAATGGGCTATGGGGGCGACGGTTCGCTACGCCAGCGACAGCTATGGGACACTCGATAACAGCGATACGGTCGATCGGGTGTTTGGTGCCCACGACAGTTTCGTGTTCGTTGCAACGACGCTGAATTGGCAAATTTCGCCGCAGCTAAAGTTGACCGCGGGCATCGATAACTTATTCGATCAGCAGGCCTACGTATTCCATCCTTGGCCGGGTCGGACCTATCATTTCCAAGCCCGCTATCAGATAGGTGGATAGGGTGGGATTGCGCTCGGCGGTGCTTCGACAGCGCTTGTGGCGCTGGCATTTTGTGGCGGGTTTGATGGTGTGTCCGTTTGCCATTTTTCTGTCTTTGACCGGCGCCATTTATCTTTTTAAGCCTCAGATCGAGCAGTATCAAGAGGCTACCATCAATGCCATGGCCGTCGATGTGGGGTCGGTTACAACGCGCTTACCGATGAGTCATCAGATCACATCGCTCCTGGCGCAACACCCAGAGGCAACGCTTAAAAAGGTTATATTGGACCGGCCTGGCGATCGCTCGATAGAAATTGAACTGCGCGACCCCGACGGTCGTGCTAGCCTTTATTGGCTGGATAAATTTTCCGGTAGGGTGTTGGCCAGTGCGTTCAGCGATGAACGCTTTTTGCAGCAGGTAAAAAAACTTCATAGCGAATTGCTGTTGGGCAATATGGGCTCCTACGTGGTTGAGCTGGCAGCTAGTTGGCTGATTATCATCGTCGTCACTGGGCTCTATTTATGGTTGTCGCAACCCCTAGATGCGCAGCCGGTCAAGCGTTTGGCGATGCCGATGCTGAAGCGCCTAGAGCCACTAAAACGATGGCGTAGTCTGCACGGCGTCGTCGGATTTTGGTTCAGCCTGCCAATCCTTTTGTTGCTGTTTTCCGGACTACCTTGGACGCAACTGTGGGGCGGTGGCTTCGATCAATTAAAAGCGGCTGCGGGTTGGCAAGGATCGGGGCAGGGGTGGACGGTGAATCTTAAGTCGACCCAGCCGAGTGACGGGATGCTGTCGTTACCCGGCAGTAGTCTTTGGCAGACTCGCTCAGACGTTGAGACCGTGGCGGCTAAAACCGAGCGCAGTCGCGCCAATATCGCGATGCTAGATATTTTGCTTGAGAGCATTGAAATCGGTGCCATGCGATCGCCTGTGCACGTTATTCCACCGCGACCCGATCATGGTGTTTGGATGTTTCGCTCGATGCCGGCTGAACGCTCTCAACGCGAGACGATGCACTTTGATCAGTACTCTGGCGAACTACTCATGCACACGCAATTTTCGGATCGTCACCCGCTGGAACGGGTCGTGTCTCAGGGAATTGCACTGCATGAGGGTGCGCTGTTCGGTTGGGCCAACCAGTTACTCGGTCTGCTTACGGCGTTGGCGGTGACCGGTATTAGTGCCACTGGGCTCTACCTTTGGTGGCGACGGAGGCCAGCAGGCGCTAGCGCCACTGGGGCAGTCGACAGTCACCGCTCGGTCGATGGTGACGATGATCGAAGGGCTCCGACATCGTTGGCGTTCTATGCAGGTATTGCGCTGTTGGGGATATTTTTGCCGGCTGCCGGCATCAGTTTTTTAGCCATAGCTGCGTGGGAAGTCATACTCAGCGCGGGTCGGTCAATTCTTGACCGACGTCGACCTAGCACAGCGGGTAGCCAAGGGTCTTGATCCGGGCTGACCGGCGTTGGTCGATCAAGATTGAGCCTCAATCCAGAATGACCTTGATTAAAGATCACTCTGGCCACTGATCTGCCGATAAACTTCAGCGCTGCCGTCGTTGAGCAATAACATCACATCATAGGCGTCGCGGCGCTCCCCCATTTCCATGCCGGGCGAGCCCACCGGCATTCCGGGCACCGCCAGGCCGATGGCATTGCTGGGCGGTGCAGCCAAAAAGCTCTTTATCGCGCTGGCCGGAACGTGGCCCTCTATGACTAGCCCCTGTCGAGTGACTGCGGTGTGGCACGAGTGGTATTTGGCGGCGATCCCGCGCTTTAACTTGAAGGTATTCATGTCAGAATTTTCGGTAGTGGATGTCTCGAACCCCGCCTCGTGGAGGTGATCCACCCAGCGATCACAGCACAGACAACCGGGTGCCTTGTGAACATCGATACGATCGTTTTTGACGATTGGCGCAGGGTCGGATTTGCTATCGTTCGCTGCGTTACATCCCATGGTCAAGGACGCGCAGATAAATAACAGCGCATA
Organism: Flavobacteriaceae bacterium TMED48; assembly: GCA_905181995.1. Lineage (GTDB taxonomy): Bacteria > Pseudomonadota > Gammaproteobacteria > Pseudomonadales > Porticoccaceae > TMED48. The sequence goes on along the minus strand of CAJIZO010000091.1, from coordinate 556 downwards.
AACGCCGCCGCGAGCATGCCAATATTGCCGAGTTTTCATAGAGTACCGTCCATTGCAGGTTTCATGCCATCGCGCTTTCAGCGACTTTCGCCGCGTTTTAGCCCAAGCAATTCGATTTTAGACTTAGATTTGATTCGGCACCAGTATTATTGGTTGGCGTTTGATCGTGGGCCGCGATGTTTAAATGACCGCCGCCTATTGCGCAGTGCTACTTTGAGCGGTTGCTCCCAGTGCAAACTAATACCCTGCGGTGGCAGCCGGGGGAGCGCTGACGTCTGGATGATGCGCAGCAGCGCCCTCTGGGTTGTGGTCGCGTCTCTAGGCGAGGCATCTATCGTTAACATCAGGGCTTAAAACGCCATGCCCAGGGGCCTTTCACCAGGCACATCCACCAGGCACATCGAAAAAGTACTTGCAAAAGCTTCGAACTGTTCGGTCAACCCGAATAGCGAGCAGTATGGTTGTTAATTTGGCTCGCGTATCGACTAGCGCAAGACAAAGTGGCGTGACAATCGCCACAGGCCATAGGCAAGTATGGGGACTGCCGCACTATGTT
>CAJIZO010000090.1 GCA_905181995.1 Flavobacteriaceae bacterium TMED48 | reverse complement strand
GCGCAGACCTCATTTTTCGAAATCCATCGCTCGTAACTAGCCATCTATATTTCTAGCTTTTCATATTTCTAACATGTCATATTTCTAGTCGTCCACATTCGCTCGGCTGCGCTCTGCCACCAAACGCACCAACACTTGCTGCGGTCGGTTCATTCAACCGCAGCTTATAAACCCTGATCTAGGCCGCTAAACCCGGTGCACAGGGCCTAAAGTCGCAAAGCCACTTAGCGACTAAACCATTTAGCGACTAAGTTATTAAGCCGCAAGGCCACAACACCCATACGCGCGCTATGGCGGCATGGGTTTAAGGATGGGTCGGGTACGCAACCCATCCGCCTTGTCCGCGGCCAGCGTTAGCAAGTCCACTGCGCAACATCTGCGTCCACTCGGCGTGCGCTGTGCGCCCGACAACAACCCGCGCCGCTGTTATCCCGCCCGCTGCCGACGCACGCGCTATGATTTTTATCATCTAACTGCGCGCTATTTATCGTGGTGGTTGCTAATTATCTTTTTTACTGCTCGATCCTCCGGGCTCTATATCCGCCTGCGCAGCGGGTCCGGCCTTCGGCGGCGCGGTCAGCCAGATCGGTGAAGACCAGGCGCGTTCAGAATGAGTGGGCCAGACTATTGCCGGCGGCTCACGTCCCAGGCGCAGGGCATCGTAGGTACTCCAGCGGCAGGTCGGAATCTCAAGCACTCGAACGTAATAAAACGCCTCCAGCGCCGGGTTGTAGTCTGGGTCCGTCCATACCGCCGACAGTTCGGCGGCACCGCGATCGCTCGCTGGCTGACAATTAGACAGATCGACCGGCGCGATCAGTTGGTCACACCGCCCCTCGCCATCGGGCACTCGCCCATCGGAGCAGGCGACATGGGTGATCTTTTCATAGCTTTGGCCGCTGTCGATCCAGCCCTTGACCACCTGCAAGCGATCCAGTGGTACGGTCATTGGATCCATTTCGGCGCGCGCCATAAATGTCGGTTGTACACCGGCCGACGCGCTCAACTGCCCCCCCATGGGCACGCCTTGGGCGTAACCGCTGGCGATCCCGCGCGGGCTATTGAGCATCTGCTCGGTGTAGCCATCGCCTGCAAAAAACCGTAGCCGAATGCGACTGCCACTGGTGGCATAGGCCTCGCGCTGTTGCATACTGTCAAACAGCGCATCGCGGGTGTTCTCGA
>CAJIZO010000089.1 GCA_905181995.1 Flavobacteriaceae bacterium TMED48 | reverse complement strand
ATTTCGAGGTTTTTTTTGTTATTAGCGTGCTTGAGGCGCTGGTAATCTGTCGGCCTATCGAGTCGCTCTAGGCGATAACTGCAGGGTGTCTCTGTATTAATACTCGTTGGGCTGAGTGGTACTTGGGGCAGGAACGGCGAATGCTGATGGGCAGTGGCATTAGACCTCACCAACTGGCTGTCGAGCGCGCGCGGAGGTTAACCATGACTAGGGTAGTTTTAGGGCGCTGCCCAAAGGGCTTTCTAGCTAGCCCTGTCAGTCGATGCCGGCGCGCAGTTAAGGGGTTTTGAGGGGCCATATTTTTGCACCAGCGCGTACAGGATCAAGCCTGCCAATGCGGCGCCAGAGGCCAGCGCCAAGTGGCTATTGAGCATGCTGTGGGTACCTTGTTCCTGCACCGGAAAGCCCATATCCCATCGCGCCGCTAAAAAGTTGGTCAAGTAGCCAAACGCGAAGCTGACGCCGACCACGCTTGTCAGGTAAGCCGCCAGTGCACGATTGCCCAGTTCGACCTTGACCAAGCCGATAGTGGCGATATTGGTCGCCGGACCGACCAGCATAAATACCAGCGTGGCCCCCGGTGAAACACCCGAAAACATCAAGCCTGCGGCGATTGGCGTGGATGCGAGCGCGCAGATATACATGGGTACGCCGACCACCGCCATCACTACAAACGCCATGATGCTATCGCCCCATTGGGCGAGAAATTCATTGGGTACATAGGTTTTGATCGCCGCAGCAAACGACAGGCCAATCAGCAACCAAATGGCAATATCGCCAACCAAATTGACAAAAGTAAAGCGCAATCCAGTGCGTAATTGCGCGATCCGGTGCGGCAGTGGGTCTCGGTGGTCGGCTGCCGTCGCGTCCTTGCTTGCCAGTTTGTCGCCGCTCGCACTTGGCTTTGGAGCTAGCTGTGGTGAGGCGCAGCAATTTTGCGTGTTTTGCTGCTCGGGGTGTCGGTCAGTGGGTTCTTTATCGCGGCCTATCATCATGCCGGCGACGATGGCGCTAGCGATGGCGGCAACCGGGCGGATAACCGCCATAAACGGGCCAAGAAGAGCGTAGGAGACGGATACCGAATCGACACCAGTCTCTGGGGTCGAGATTAAAAAAGACGCGGTGGCGGCCTTTGATGCGCCGCTGCGACGCAGCGCCAGGGCGGCGGGGATAACGCCACAGGAGCACAGCGGCAGAGGCGCTCCCAATAGGGCCGCCTTGACGGTGGCCATGAGGCTGGGTTCACCGAGATGTTTGGCGAGTAGTTGACTCGGCACTAAGACCTTCATCAAACCGGCGAAAAACAACCCCAGCAACAGCCAAGGTGCGGATTCAACAAATAATTGGACAAAGTTTTCTATCAATAACATCGGTTTAGCCTAAGGTTTTTGCTCGCTCAACGTCTCGAGAATAGTGCATTGAGTGGCGGGTACGCTGCCTCCGCAGCAGGCCTTACTGAGCGCCTGCAGTGATTTTTTAATCCGTTTCATCTCCAGCATGCGCTGGTTGACGGCGCTAATTTTTTTGTCGACAAAGCACTTCACGTCGCCGCAAGATTTGTCGTCTTTGGTGATCTCGAGTTCCAGCAGTTGTTGGATTTCTAGCAGCGTAAAGCCGACTTTTTTGGCGCTTAAAATAAACCCTACGCGGTCCACGTCAAGATCGGAATAAAGCCGATAACCACTGTCACTGCGTCCTGCTGGTGCGATTAAACCCTGACGCTCATAAAATCGCAGTGTGTGGTGGGAGACATCGGTTTTGCTTGCTAATTCGCCTATTTT
>CAJIZO010000088.1 GCA_905181995.1 Flavobacteriaceae bacterium TMED48 | reverse complement strand
GTCGAACTGCCGCCGCCCTCGGTCTATGCGGTTGGCGATGGCGATAGCCAGACGCTGCTCGACAGCCGCAGCGGCGAACTGCGACGCCACTACGCCGAGGCTTACCAAGAGCGTGTTAACGATCTGCGCGCCACCGCCGAGCGATTAGCTGCCGGGCTTCTCAGCTTTAATACCTGTGACAGTATCCTACCCGTTCTCGCTCGCGCTTACGGTAAACGTTCGAATCGAGCGAGACGGTAAGTGAGCCATCGCCGATGAATAATCCAGATCCACTCGCCGATTTGCGCGATATCCATCTGCCCGAGGCCATTTCAATCTGGCCGCTAGCGCCGGGGTGGTTTGTTGTTATCGCACTGTGCCTCGCAGCAATCGCCTGGCTAGCCTGGCGATTAAATCACCGCCATCGCTCGCGCCTCTATCGGCGTCAGGCGCTGCAACAACTACAGCGCATCATCGATGAGGAACATTCTCCACAGCAGCTACAACGCCTTTTTGCGCTGTTGCGGCAAACCGCAAACACCGTTTATGGTGAGCAGCGATTCAGTAGCCTCGGGGTTGTAGATTTTATCGACTTCCTCAAGGCAAGCAGTCATCTCCAGTTGTTTGACTGTGACCAAGAGGCCCTGCAAAGGGCCCTGTATGCCTCGGACAATGACGCAACCGCTGATGATTACCAACAACTATGCACTGTCCTAGCCCGCGATACGCGGCGTTGGATTAGCCAACATCGCGCCGATCATCCTCGGGGCCATGCATGCTGAGCTTTCTCTGGCCATGGGTTTTAGCACTCGCGCCCCTGCCCATCGTCTATCGTTGGCTACGCGCTGAAAAACCACTTCAGGTCGCCGCTCTACGAGCTCCAATGCTCGTCGCTGCAGCCGAAAGCCAGCCGACAATGGCCCGCAGTCAATGGCGCAATCTGCTCATATTCTTGCTCCTTTGGCTCTGCTGGTTGAGTACGCTGGCGGCCTTAGGTCGCCCGGTATGGGTCGGCGAACCGGTTGCCCTGCCGACCAGTGGGCGAGATATCTTACTGGCAGTGGATATTTCAGGCAGCATGGAGCGCGACGACATGCAGATCGGTGGTCGTCAGGTAAACCGACTCGTCGCGGTTAAATCGGTGGTCGGTGACTTCGTCATAAAGCGCGACGGCGATCGCCTCGGGTTAATTCTGTTTGGCGAAAAAGCCTATTTACAAACCCCCCTGACCTTCGATCGGCAGACCATGCAAACCCTTCTCAACGAAGCACAAATTGGCTTTGCCGGACAGGGTACAGCTATTGGCGACGCGATTGGCGTGGCCATCAAACGTTTGCAGGAGCGACCGGAAAACCATCGCGTACTGATTTTACTCACCGATGGCGCCAACAACGCGGGGCAGTTGGACCCGCTCAAAGCGGCGAGTTTGGCAGCCCGTGCGCGGGTTAAGATCTATACCATAGGTATCGGCGCCGAGAGCCAGGAAGTATGGGGGCTCTTCGGCCGACAGATCAGCAATCCCGCGGCCGATTTGGATGAGGAGACACTCGTCGAGATCGCCGCAGCCACCGGCGGTAACTATTTCCGCGCCCGCAACCCAGCCGAACTTACCGCTATCTACCAACGACTCAACGAACTCGAACCCATCGAGCAGTCATCTGAGACCATTCGACCGATTGCGGCATTATTTTACTGGCCGTTGGGCGCGGCATTTCTGCTCGCTCTGTGCCTGGCATTGATTAGCAGTCGCCGGAGGCTGTATGTCTGAAGTACTCGCTGACTTTCATTTTTTACGCCCCCTATGGTTTTTGGGGTTATTGCCGGTGCTGGCTATTGCACTGCATCGCCGGTGGCAAAAGAAAAGCGTCGGCAACTGGCAAAAACTCATCAATCCGGCGCTATTGCCCTACTTGATCCAGGGCGATCAAGCGACCTTGCAACCCAGCGGCATGGGCAAAACCACGGTCTGGTGCGCCGCCTGGCTGCTGGCGTGCGCGGCACTGGCAGGACCGACTTGGCAACAACTGCCGCAACCAGTGCACAAGCAGGAATCGGCGCTAATACTGATTTTGGATCTATCCCCTTCGATGTTGGCAGAGGATATCGCGCCGAGTCGCTTGGTACGCGCGCGCTATAAGGCCATCGATATCCTCGCCAAACGCAACGAGGGGTATACCGGTTTAGTGGTGTACTCGGGCAGTGCGCACGTGGTCTCGCCACTCACCGAGGACGCCAACACCATTGTCAGCATAGTACCGACTCTGACGCCGGCGCTGATGCCCAGCTACGGCAGTCAAGTCGAGGAAGCCATCGAAAGTGCGCTAAAACTCGCAGAGAATGCCGGTTTCGAACGCGGCGATCTGATCCTTATCACCGATGGCGTAGCCCGCGTAGCGATGCGCACGATCGATCAAGCGATGCGCGACGCGACGTCTTACAGACTTTCAATACTGGGCGTTGGTACTGCCGAGGGAGCCCCTATACCGTTGGCATATGGTGGCTTTTTGAAAAATGATAAAGGCAACATATTGGTGCCCAAATTGGACCCATCAGTGCTTCGCGAGTTGGCTACGAACAATCGCGGCATCTACCGTTCACTGGGCAATGATGACAGCGATATCGACGCGTTAATGGCCATATCCGAAGAAGTTATACCCCATAGAACACGCCAGCTAGAGCGAGAGTTTGACCTCTGGGACGACCGCGGTCACTGGCTTATCTTTTTGTTACTGCCATTAATTATCAGTGCCTTTCGGCGAGGTACGGTGGTGGTGGTATGTCTGGCGCTGGTGCCGCTGCTATACCCATCAAAAAGCGTCGCACTCGAATGGCTCGACCTCTGGCAACGCCGTGACCAACAAGCCGCCGAAGCCCTTGACAATGGCGATGCGCAGACCGCGCAAGCGCTGTTTGAGGACCGCCAATGGCGCGCGAGTGCCGCTTACCGCGCCGGCGACTATGCCAGCGCCGCCGAGGATTTCAACCACGCCGACGAGCCTAGCAATGCCGACGCGCACTACAATCGCGGTAACAGTCTGGCCAAAGCCGGCGATCTCGAGGCTGCCGTCGACGCCTACCGACGGGCGCTTGAACTAGCACCCGAATCCGAGGACAGTCTGCACAACAAGCAGTTGGTGGAGAAATTGCTCGAGCAGCAACAACAAGGCGAGAATCAAGAGCAGGATCAAGAGCAGGATCAGGATCAGGATCAGGAGCAGGAGCAGGAGCAGG
>CAJIZO010000087.1 GCA_905181995.1 Flavobacteriaceae bacterium TMED48 | reverse complement strand
ATAACCGGTTCAGCCCGACAACAAGAAATTAACACAAAAAAGCCACACGTATCGCAAAACAATGGGGATAGTTTATGCACATTTTCGCTACAGCAAAGAGAACATTTTTTACCGTTATTATCGGTTCGATATTTACCTCGGGCGCCAGCGCTCAAATCGATGAGATAATAGTTACCGCCAACAAGCGGGAACAGTCGCTGCAAGATATACCAATGACGGTATCAGTGGCGACAGCGCAGCAGATTGAGCGGTCAGCGATAATAGACTTAATCGATCTTGGCTCTGCTGTACCCACCCTGAGGGTGAATCAATTACAAAATTCGGCGCAGACCAATTTTGTAATTAGAGGTTATGGCAATGGAGCTAACAACCCTGGCATCGAGCCGGCGGTTGGAATCTATATCGATGGCGTTTCACGCACCCGCGCGTCTTCGGCGATTGGCGATCTGCCAGGGGTTGAGCGAGTCGAAGTCCTGAGTGGTCCGCAATCGACGTTATTCGGTAAAAATGCGTCGGCCGGCGTCATCAGTATCACCACCAAACTGCCCGAAAAAGAATTCGGCGGCATGGTATCGGCGACGGTTGGCAATCACGGCGCCCGTATCGTCAAGGGTACCTTGACTGGCGGGATCTCGGACACTTTGTCCTTCAGGGTGTCTGCTAGTAGTAATGAAATGGACGGCTTTACAACCAATCTGCTCGACGGCAGCGACATGAATAACCGCGATCGCCATGCAATTCGTGGTCAATTAATGTGGGAGCCTTCAGACGATCTGAGCGTGCGCATTATTGCCGATACCAGCGAGATAGATGAGGAGTGCTGCGGCGCAGCCATGCTCAAGATTGGTGATTATGGGCCTCTGCTGAGCTTGCTGGCGGGCGGTCAGTCGGCACCGGTCGATCCCCAGTCGCGAAACGTCTATGCAAACTACAGCCCATCAAACAAACTTGATGGTGATGGTATATCCATGCATATTGAGTATGACTTGGGCTTCGCAACGCTAACGTCCATTACTGCTCAGTTAGATCAAGAGGCAAAATCAACGTTTGATGCAGATTTTTCTGCCACCAAGATTCTTGCCGAGAATAGAGTCGAGTATGACTTCGATCATTTCACCCAAGAATTTCGCCTAACCTCTAACAGTGACGGGCCACTCCAGTGGACGCTCGGCGCCTATTACTCTGATGAAGATGTCGAGACGTTTCGAAATGTAACCTATGGAGATCAGATCTTTCCGTTTGCAGATGCGTTGATTACCGCAGGTTTAAGCAACGCGATTGCAGCCGACGCAACCGCAGGCTATCTGGCGTCGGGCGCGCCGCCAGCGGGTGCCGCCGCCTTTGCGGCCGGTGTGGTTGAGAGCACACTGGCGCCCGTGGGTGGGTCTGGTATCAACTTTGTGGGCGCCGCATTCGGCGCTTGTTTGGTCAATGGTGTTCCCTGTAGCGCGGTGTTCTTTGTGCCTAATTCTGGCGATGAGGGAGAGTTTTTTACTCAATCCAGTAAGTCATTATCGTTTTTTGGGCAGATGGACTATGCGTTGACCGACAATCTCACGATGACGCTGGGTCTTAACCATACTGATGACAAAAAAGACGTCGTTGGGTATGTTCAGGTGAATGATCCATTTGCCGCGCTTCCTTTGGCGGCTGCCGGCTTGCAGTCCCTAGAGGGGTTGCAGTATTTTAAAGCGTTCACGAGCTATGGTGGGCCGAATGATGCAGAGCCGGGCGTGTTTGACTCCGATGATACAACCCACACATTCCGCCTAGCTTACGATATATCCGATGACACCACGATTTATGCGGGTCACTCCACTGGCTTTAAAGCGCAATCGGCGAATCTATCCATTGATGGCCGGACCCCCTATGGGCGATCTGCAGATCCAGAGGAGGCAACGTCTTATGAGATTGGTTTAAAGATGCGGTTTGATAACGGCTACCTCAACATGGCCTATTTCAACCAGTCGATTGAAGGGTTTCAGTCGAACGTCTTCACCGGTACCGGATTTAACCTGGCAAATGCCGGTGAGGAAACCCACAAAGGCATCGAAATTGATATGATGATGGCGTTGTCTGAAAATTTTGTTATCAACTTTTCAGGTATCTTTATCGACGCGGTCTATGACGATTTCAAGCAGGGCGCCTGCGATTCGACCGGGCTTGCAGAGGCTGAGTTCCAATGCCCGTTGTTGGCAGATGGATCGCGCGCTGACTTTCTCGATTACACCGGCCTGGATCCGGCAGGTGTCCACGATATAAGCTTCAATGCCAACGCCACCTACTCATTCGATATCAGCGATGGCATGGCGGGGTTCATGCGCTTGGAGTATTTGCACGAGGAAGATGTCAAGTTGGCTGATCTTATTCCTAAAAATCTGGCAAGCAGGGGAACGGATAATATCAATGCCAGTTTTGGTATTAGCTCGGAGCGAGGCGGTTGGAGTGCGATGATTTGGGGCCGCAACCTCACCGACCACAAATCGCTGATCAGTGCCTTTCCAACCACGGCAGCGCCTGGAAGCTACAGCGGCTATCCCACAGCTCCGCGCACCTACGGCATTACCGTGCGCAAGGATTTTTAATTGCGCGCGAGGTTCTAGTAGATAGAAAAGGCGGCTTACGAGCCGCCTTTTTTTTAGCTTTGGGCCATGGTCGAGCCCGCATATGCTAGTTGCAGTGGATATCGAAAGAGCGATGCTTTTAAACTGGCATTGCCCGAGTAAAACGGAGCTGTGTCTTATACTGGGAGCCGAGTACAAGACGGTTTTCGGTTAAACTTCGCCACCCTTGTAGCGAGTTGAAATTCAGCGATCACCAC
>CAJIZO010000086.1 GCA_905181995.1 Flavobacteriaceae bacterium TMED48 | reverse complement strand
GACTTGCACTCGATGGTACAGCCGCTGGTAAAAGCAAACGGATACCAGGCGATAACCACCGCTTGGCGGCCGATCAGATCGCTGAGTTGATAGGTCTTGCCGTCGCTCGCTTGAAGTTTAAAATCGGGTGCTTTGTCGCCCACTTCGAGCGCCGCGCCGACAAGGCTCCAGCTTACTAGCAGCGTTGCTAGGGCCGCGGAGAGGATTTTTTTAAACGTTATTATGTGCATGTTATTCACCTTTTTATGGTTTTGTTATCGTCATGATTGCGCCATTTTGCCGCCGTCTAGCAAGCCCTAACCCGCAAATGATAACCAAGCACAGGGCAATGCTCGGCCAAGAACCCCAGCGGGAAAACGGCGTGCGCCCCGACCTCGGCTGTATGTCAGCGGTCAATTCACCGCGCTCAAAGGGCGCTATGCTATCGACCATGCGACCGCGGTGGTCAACTATCGCGGTGAGTCCGTTGTTGGTCGCCCGCAACAGCGGTTTGGCATTTTCTGCCGCGCGCATCTGCGCCATTTGCAAATGCTGTGGCAGCGCTAGCGAGTCGCCAAACCATGCGTCGTTGCTCACCGTCAGCAGCATCGATGCATCGGCAGTTATACGCGCGACCAAATCCGGATAGACCACTTCGTAGCAGATCGCCACCGCCAGTTGGCGCTCGCCGACCTGCAAGGGGGGTTGATAGCGCGCCCCGCGGGAGAAGTTTGACATCGGCAAATCAAAAAAAGCAATGGCACCGCGCAGCAGCCCCTGCAGTGGAACGTACTCGCCAAACGGCACCAGTCGGGTTTTGTCGTACTGCCCGGATGCGCTGCCGAGCGCCAGCACCGAGTTGTGGAAGCCCTGGTTGTCACGGGTCGGAATACCGGTGATGAGGGCGCTGCCACTGGCGGCTGCGCGGTCGTTCATCGCGCTCAAAAAGCTCGCCACTCGCTGCGCATTGGCGGGCACCGCAGCCTCGGGCCAGACGATCAAATCGCGGCCCCAATGGGCCAGCGATTGTTGTTGCAATTGTGTCAGAATTTGCTGGCGCCGGTCGGCCGACCACTTTTGGTTTTGCGCAATATTGGGTTGCACCAATGCAACGCTCAATGGCGCGCCGAGGGGTTTGCTCCAATCGCTGTGAAGCAGGCCATAGCCGCCGCCAACGCAGCCGAGCAGCGCTAGGCTACAAAGCGTCAGCGGTCGCTGGCCGCCATGGCCGCGGGCGTATTGCGCGACACAGACGCCACCCATAGCGGTGATAAAACTCAGCCAGAATACCCCGCCAACCGGCGCCCAACCGCCGAGCCAGGTCGACAGGTGGCTGTAGCCGATTAACAGCCACGGGAATCCGGTGAGAAACCAGCTGCGCAGCCACTCGCCGAGCATCCACAGCGCTGGAAAGGCGAGCAGGCCGGAGGCCCATGTTGGCGAGATCGCCGCCCACAGCAAAAACGGTAAACTGCTGATGATGGCCATAAAGGCGCAAAACAGCAGCGTTGCGCTCAGCGCTAGCGGTGCTGCGACAAAGCCGTGTTCGTGGATACTGATGTACAGCCAACTGACACCGCTCAGGAACAGGCCGAGGTTGAAGCAGGTGGCGCGCACAAAGGCTCGCTTGGGCGTTTGTTGGTCGAGGAAATAGCTTAGCGTTGCGAGGCTTAGAATCGCCATGGGCCAAAAGTTAAACGGCGCTAGCGCTAGCGGCATTGCACTGCCGCCAATTAGCAAGCACAGACCGGCGCGGCGGTCGGCGGGTGTCATCGGCTCTGCTTGCGCACGTCCACCGCGATAATTTTGCGGCGATCTGCGGCGCTCACGGTGAATTCAAAATCATCGAGGGCGATGCTCTCGCCAATTTCCGGCAGTCGGCCAAAGGCGCCGACCACTAAGCCGCCGACGGTGTCGCACTCGTCGTCTGACAGGCCGACATCAAAAAATTCGTTAAACAGCTCGATGTCGGTGATCGCCGCCACCGAGTACAGGTCCTCGGCGATCTTTTCAATCGGGTCGGACTCGTGCGCATCGGTTTCGTCCTCGATCTCGCCGACAATCTCCTCGAGTATGTCCTCGATGGTTAACAGTCCCGACACACCGCCATACTCGTCGACCACGATCGCCATGTGGTAGCGATTCTCGCGAAATTCTTGTAGCAGCACATTTAAGCGTTTGCTCTCGGGTATGATGGTGGCCGGGCGCAACAGCGTCTTGAGCGCAAAGGTCTCCTTACCGGCCAGCAATAGCGGCAGCAATTCCTTGGCCAACAGGATGCCGGCGACGTCGTCGGAGGACTGGCCAACCACCGGAAAGCGCGAGTGTTGGGATTGGGTGACGATATCGAGGATCTGCTCGAGGCTGAGGTCGTCTTCCAGACTGACCATCTGCGAGCGCGGAATCATAATCTCTCGCGCCTGCAGGTCCGATACCTTTAGCGCGCCCTCCATAATATGCAGCGCGCCGGTGTCGATGATCGATTCGCTCTGGGCGCTGCGCAACATTTCGGCGACTTCGTTGCTGCTCGATGGTCGCGGGAAAAACGCCCGAGCGCGGCGCTTGAACCAGCGTAACAACCGATTTTTTTTAACCTCCGCATCGCCGCTACTGCTCAAGGGGCAATCTCCGCTGTTAGGTAGGGAGCGGGGTAGTCCATTTGCTGCATGATTTGAGTCTCCAGCGCTTCCATGCGCTCGGCGTCTTCATCGGTCAGATGGTCGTGGCCTAGCAGGTGAAGTACCCCATGCACCAGCATATGCGCCCAGTGCGCTTCGCTGGATTTATTTTGCTCGGCGGCTTCGCGGGCGACCACCGGCGCACAGATGACTAGGTCGCCGAGCATCGGTAGCGGTTCGGGGGTGACCGCGGCAAACGGAAACGACAGTACATTGGTGGCGCCCTGGCGCCCTCGATACTGCTGGTTGAGCGCCGCGCCCTCGGTCTCATCGACAATTTTCAAGGCGATTTCGGTGTCGTCGCGCGATCCGGCTTGACTGCGCAGCGCAGCGCTGATCCAGCGCCGCAATTGGTCTTCGTCCGGGCTATCGGTATCTTTGCAGCCATTGTCTAAATCCAAGCTAAGGTGCATACACCGCCGCTCACAAGTCGCTTTCATAGGCGTCGTAGGCGTCGACGATCGATTGTACGATCGGATGGCGCACCACATCGCGGCTTTGAAAATGGGTAAAACTGATCGCCTCGACGCCAGCCAGAACCTCGCAGGCATGCGTCAGGCCAGAGGCGATACCGCGTGGCAGATCGATCTGCGACATATCGCCGGTAATCACCGCGGTCGAGCCAAAGCCAATTCGGGTGAGGAACATTTTCATCTGCTCGCGGGTGGTATTTTGACTCTCGTCGAGAATAATATAGGCGCCGTTGAGGGTGCGGCCTCGCATGTAGGCGAGCGGCGCTATTTCGATGATATTGCGCTCCTGCAATTTAGCCACGGTCTCGAACCCCAGCATCTCGTGCAGCGCGTCGTAAAGAGGGCGCAGGTATGGGTCGACCTTTTGCGCTAGATCGCCGGGAAGAAAGCCCAGTCGCTCGCCGGCTTCGACCGCTGGACGCACCAGCAAGATGCGCTCGACCTCATCGCGCAGCAGCGATTCCACCGCACAGGCGACCGCCAGATAGGTCTTGCCGGTGCCAGCTGGGCCGACGCCAAAATTGATGTCGTGGCCCTGCATGGCGCGGACGTAGTTTTGCTGATTGATACCGCGGGGTTTTATGTTGCCTTTCTTGGTCCGAATGACGGAAAATTTTTCAACGTCAGAATTCGCCGCGGTGGCGGTGACTCTCTCGATCATGGGTTGTTCCATAGCCTGTTGCCGGAGTTGTAGGTGGACGTCGCTGGGCGACATGACATCGCACTGCGCGGTTTGTTGGTAGAGTTGGTCGATGGTGTGATAAGCGGCCTGGCTGGCGGCGGCGGCACCGTAAAAATAAAACACATGATTGCGACAGCGGATGTCGAGATCGAGGCGCTTGGCGATCAATTTGATGTTTTCGTCCAGTTGGCCGCAGAGGGTTGCCAGGCGGCGCGCGTCGATCGGTTGTAGGGCCAGACTCGCTGCTGGTTGGGCGGACAGTTGTTTCAAGTGCTGCTGTTGAACCTCGTCGATAACGCGTTGCCGACAGCATAGCGCGTTACAATCCGAGCGGTAAACACTTTTTCAGACCGCGGGTCGATAAAATTGCCGACCCTTGGGCGCGGGCGTTCCGCGCCCAGTCTTTTAGCTGCTTGCGCAGAGTTCACCGCGCAGCGAATTGGGCAGCGCCTCGGTGATTTTGGCGGTGACAAATTCGCCGATCAGCGCGTGGTCGAGGGAGCGAAAATTGACCACGCGGTTGTTTTCGGTGCGACCTTGCAATTGCCCCGGATCTTTCTTTGAAATGCCACTCACCAGCAGGCGCTCGCTGCCCCCGACCATACGCCGGCTAATCGCCGCTGCCTCTTGGCTAATGCGCGTTTGAAGTATCGATAAGCGCTGTTTTTTGACCGCATCGGGGGTGTCGTCGGGCAGATCGGCGGCTGGCGTGCCGGGTCTGGCGCTGTAGATAAAGCTGAACGAGGTGTCGAAGCCAATCTCTTCGATCAGTTTCATGGTCGCCGCAAAGTCGTTTTCCGACTCGCCGGGGAAGCCGATAATAAAATCGGACGAGATGCTGATGTCGGGTCTGATGTTGCGCAGGCGGCGGATTTTCGATTTGTATTCAATCGCGGTGTGGCCGCGCTTCATCGCCATCAATATTTTGTCCGAACCGCTCTGCACCGGCAGATGCAGGTGGCTGACGAGTTCCGGCACCTGCCCATAGACTTCGATCAGGGCGTCGGAAAACTCGACCGGATGGGAGGTGGTGTAGCGAATGCGGTCGACGCCGTCGATGTCGGCGATGTAGGGAATCAAGCCAGCAAAATCGCACTCCGATGCGTCCGGCATCTGACCCCGATAGGCGTTGACGTTTTGCCCCAGCAGGTTGACCTCTCGGACGCCCTGATCGGCCAGCGCGCTGACTTCGAGGAGGACATCGGCGACCGGACGGCTGACCTCTTCGCCGCGGGTGTAGGGCACCACGCAAAAAGTACAGTATTTCGAGCAGCCCTCCATGATCGACACGAACGCCGAGGCGCCATCTGCATCTGGCAGCGGCAGGCGATCAAACTTTTCGATCTCGGGAAAGCTGATGTCGACCACTACCGTGCCGTCTGCCTTGCGGCTTTCCATCATCTCTGGGAGTCGATGCAAGGTCTGGGGGCCAAATACCAAGTCGACAAAGGGCGCGCGCTTGGCGATCGCCTCGCCTTCCTGGCTGGCAACGCAGCCACCGACGCCAATAATCAGGTCGGGTTTGGCGGCCTTGAGATGCTTCCAGCGGCCCAGTTGGTGGAACACTTTTTCCTGCGCTTTTTCGCGAATCGAACAGGTATTAAGCAAGATCACATCGGCGTCGCGGGCGTCGTCGGTGGTGACCATCTGATGGCTCTCGCCGAGCAGGTCGCGCATCCGTGACGAGTCGTACTCGTTCATCTGGCAGCCGTGGGTGACGATGTGCAGTTTTTTTACTGGTTTTGAGGTCATTGGAGTGTCGTTTGACCGCCTCTATGTCGCTGGATCGCCATTATAGCTCCGCCCTTTTAATTGGCAACATAAAGAGGTGCGCGACGGCGCTATTGTGCTATTATTCGCACTTGATGCCCGACTGAGAAATGCTGTGTCCGACGCCCCTGCAGAACCGATTTACCGCGTGACTTTCTATAACCAGAACGACGTCTATGAAATATATGCCAAGCATGTCTTTCAGAGTGATTTGTGGGGTTTTTTGGAGGTTGAAGAGTTCGTCTTTGGCGAGCGCACGCAGATGATTGTCGACCCCGCTGAAGAAAAGCTAAAGACCGAGTTTTGCAACATCAAACGAAGCTTTATCCCGATGCAGTCGGTGGTGCGTATCGACGAGGTCGAAAAAGAGGGCACGTCTAAAATCACCGAGGCGAGCGGCGGTAACATCAGCCCGTTTCCCTACCCGTCTATGGCCGCGGTCAAACCCAAAAAAGATTAATCGCGATCGAGCCATTGCGGGCGCAAGCCGATAGGGGATAAGTTATGCAGGATGCACAGGCGTTACTTCCCTACGAATTCGCGCGCAGCCATCGCCTGCTGTTGAACGCCGCGCAAGACATTTTGGTGGTTGCGCCCGGCGCGCCGCACTGGGCGATTGGCGA
>CAJIZO010000085.1 GCA_905181995.1 Flavobacteriaceae bacterium TMED48 | reverse complement strand
ACCGGTGGGCAGCTGTTACCCCGCGTCAAAGGTGTGCGCAAGAAGCTTTCAGCGGAACTGGGCTTTTTAGTTCAGCCGATCCGTATCCGCGATAACCTAGATCTCGCGCCCGACGTTTATCACATCGTGATGAATGGTGTAGTGCGCGGTAAAGGGGAAATAAAAGTTGGCCGTGAAATGGCGATTAACCCCGGCCAAGCGCTCGGCACTATCGAGGGTATGCCCACCAAAGAACCGGCTTTTGGTCTAGACGCCGTTTGGATCGAGCCATCACAACGAGACTATGCCCGCACCTTGGGGTACACCGTAGTGGACGCGGCAACTGCAGTTGCAACGCACCTCAACACCCTACTGAGAAATAACTGCGCCGAGTTGTTGAGCCACGATGAAACTCAGCAATTGCTCGATAAGGTCGCCGCTCGATCGCCCAAGTTAGTCGAAGATTTAGTACCCGGGAAACTACCCTTGGCGACCATCACTAAGGTGTTGCAGAACATTCTTGACGAATCTGTGTCGGTCCGTGACATGCGCACCATCATTGAAGTGCTGTCGACCGAAAGTGGCAATACGCAAGATCCAGATGACCTTACAGCCGCGGTTAGACCGCGACTGGGCCGCATGATTGTCCAGGGGCTGATCGATGTGAACACCAGCCTGCCAGTCATTACATTGAACCCCTCTCTGGAGCAGATGTTGCACAACATTCTGCAGCAGAGCAGCAAAGGGCAAGGATTGGTTATAGAACCCAATCTCGCCGAAGGGCTGTTTAACGCCCTGGCAGAGAATACCCAAAAAGTAGAAAATCAAGGGCACCCTGCGGTGCTCGTCGTGTCGCCGGGAATACGTCCCTGGCTGGCGAAAATAATACGGCACAGACTCCCCGACCTAACGGTGCTCTCATACAGCGAGATACCCGACGATCAAGCGGTCAAAGTAGTTGCCACAGTTGATGTTGAAAACAACAATTAAGTTGAGGAAGTACCATGGAATTGCAAAGAGTTCTAGCGCACGACACCCGCAAAGCAATGGAAAAAGTCTATGAGCTTTATGGTGAAGACGCTATGGTAGTGTCCAATAAGAAAGCCCAAAATCAGACCGAACTCATAGTTGCAATAGATTTAGCCACGCAAGCCATGGATGCGCTCGGCGATAGCCCTGCAGATAGTGCGCCTGTAAGACGCAGTGCACTAGGTGATATGCCTCATTTTGATTCGGTATTAGAGTCCCAAGTTTACGGTGAGCCAGAAGTACCGCGAGTGCAGACCGCCAACGTATCGCCCATCGCAGCAGCGCAAAATCGCATAAAGCCTTTTGAGCAGGGCGTTGAAATTAACCCTAATTTTTCCGCCGCCAAGCCGACCGACGTGCCAAGTACAGACAACAATGGCAATCTCCGCGCGCTTGAAATTGTCGACATGGTCAAACAAGAACTGGCCAGTATGCGCAAAGAATTCAAACTCTCGCAACAAGTAGATGCGTGGAGTGGAACCCTGGCGGTATCAGATGAAATGCGGCCTCTAATCGAGGCATTCAACGAAACCGGCATGCCCGTGGGATTGCGCGCCTTGATGACAGATATCATTAACAAACACACTGATATGATCAGTGCGCTGACCGAAATCGCCGCCTTTATTGGCGACGGAATCAAACACATGGAACTACTCGACAACATGCCTGGCGTCCACCTTATTGCTGGTAGTTCAGGGGCGGGCAAGAGCCTGATGGCGGGTCGGCTTTGCAAGCAAATGGCGATGCAATATGGCGATCATGAAGTCGCTATGATCAGCTACAACGATACCCGATTTGGCGCCTGGAACCAGTCGCAACTGATCGGCACGCAGGCCGGCGTAGACACCTTCAGAGCCAACAATCTCAATACCTTGGAGCAACTGCTAGGCGAACTCGAATCACGGACAGTAGTGATTATAGACACCCCCGGCGTAGAGCTTGAAAACAACCTCGCTACGCTGACTAAATTATTACCGCAAGCTCGCAAACACTTGGTGGTTGCCGCTGACGCGTCGGAAGCATCATTGAAGAGACATTTGCAGAACAGCGATTTGAACTGGGATTCGGTGATGCTGTCGAGACTTGAAACCCAAGTTTATCCGTGGCCGATTATCAACGCTTTAATGAGTAATGACCTGCCTCTTTCGGTAGCTGCCGCAGAACCATCGATCGTCGATTTAGCGGTGCCAATGACGGGTATCGGTTTGGCCCAGCACACATTGACGCAGCTGCCGATTCATTTTGTTTGACTAGACCGAGATGATCGACGAAGATAGTAAAGTTAAGCCAAGAGCTTACACAACAGATGTATTCATGTTGTCGCGGGGTCCCGCTTGTACCATAAGCACGACGGATTGTTGCTGCAGTCATGACTCATGGGATACTCACCATAGGGGAATACGATTGGCATGTTGAAGACGGTTCCCACGCAAATCATAGGGATCGCCAGCGGTAAAGGCGGCGTCGGAAAGACGACAGTGTCTGTCAACTTGGCAGTCACTTTGGCGTCGCTCGGCAAAAAAGTCATGATCTTCGACGCCGACCTTGGCTTGGCCAACGCGCAATTGGCGCTGGGATGCCGAACACCGTTTAATTTCAGCCATGTGCTGTCCGGTGAAAAGACCCTTCAAGATATTATCGTCGAAGGCCCGATGGGCGTTAAACTTGTGCCTGGAGCCAGTGGTATCCAGCACATGGTCGCACTGAACCCCATGGAAACCGCGGGAATTATCAATTCGTTTTCGGAAATAGAAGAGCAACTCGACTACTTTATTGTCGACCTAGCTGCCGGAATGTCCGATACCGTAATGACCTTCTTGCGCGCCTGCCAACATAGGTTTATTGTAGTCAAAAATGAACCGTCGTCGATTGCCGACGCCTACGGCATAATCAAAGTGATGATACAAGATTATCATTTAGAGAATATTGGCTTAATCCCCAATGGCGTGGTCTCGCAAGAAGAGGGCGAGCGCCTCTACGGTAGTATTAACTCGGTTATCCAAAACTTCCTAGGGGGCGATATCAGTTATCTGCACGCCATCAGTCGCGATGATATGGTGTTGCGCTCTATTAAGGCGTCGCAACCGCTGACATCCTTTGCCCCCTCCAGTATCGCCACGCGTGATTTTCGGGCACTGGCCAAGATGGTGCTAGATTTTCAATCCGACATTCCGATGAGTGGTGGTTTGGAGTTCTTCGTCGAGCGCCTGGCAACTCAGCCGCCCAATCGCCTTGGCACCTCATATGGCTGATATTAAGTCATACCAAGAGATTCAAGAAGCCGATCAACCCGACAAAGGGCTAATGGCTCATGTCGGATTGGTTAAACGCGTCGCGTTGCATCTCAAGGGCAGGCTACCCAATTTTATGGAGCTTGATGAGCTTATTCAGGTTGGCATGATCGGTCTCATTGAGGCGAATAACTCTTTCAATAATGAAAAGGGTGTCGAATTTGAGGTGTTTGCCAAAAACCGTATCCGCGGCGCAATACTCGATCAAGTGCGCAAAATGTCCTATCTTCCGCGCTCGGCTATCGTCAACCTGCGCGATCACAACGAAGCGTCATCCGCGCTTTCTGGAGAATTGGGGCGAGAGCCAACGCAAACCGAACTAGCGGATTACATGGGCAAGGACTTAAGCGAATTTCAGCGAGAGCGCAATCATGCGCATCGATTTCAAACCGTATCGCTAGAGTCCCAGTTGCCCGAAACTACCGAACAGTCCGCCACCCACTCTAGCGAGCCCGAAGAGCAAGTCGCCAAAGAAGAGTTTATGGACTCGTTAGTCGAAGCCATAAAGACGTTGCCAGAGCGCGAGCGTACAGTCATATCCTTGTACTACAACGAGGAAATGAACCTCAAAGAGATTGGCGTTGTTCTCGACGTCAGTGAATCTCGAGTCAGTCAAATTCTTTCGGCTTGCGTCGTCAAGCTGAGGAAGCATTTAGACATTTCTCAGCTTTAAACCGATGTTTTTTAAAGATAGCGCCAAAAAGAAAGCTCTTCTCGCTGCTAAATCAGCCTATACAGAGGCGGCAAGTCTCAAGGGCGACACGCGAGAAGAGGTCGCCTTTAGGCGACGCATAGGCTACCGCAGCCGTACCCATCTCGACAAAATATTTATTGAGGGGGCAACCAAGACTGGCCGTTATCACGACCTCTGCGTTCAAGCTGAAGCACAGGGATTAGAGCGACCCGCACCGCCTAAACCGAGCATGTTCCAAACCGCCAAAGGTGCCAACGGCCCGATTTTTACCTACGTGCCCCTAGAATTTGCCGAACCGGTATTCGCCCTCGGCGGTCAATATCAAACGATGGAAATAGACGCCTTTCGAGCCATTCGATTGACCCAAGAGGTGTCTGACAAAATGAGTTTTGACCTGGATTTAGAAAAACCCGTAGTAACATTGCAGTTCCTACGAGACGAATTGGCCGCAGCCAGCGAAGAGGTGGTGGATATAGACACCGAAGGGCAAGACCCTCCGCCAGCCAATTAACCAAAACGGTACTACACGGAGAAACGTGATGGAAAAGTTACTTTTATTGGCGGTGGTCGTAGGCACCGCAGCCATCGTTATCTTAATGATTTATCTGATCAGTCGAGTCGAAAAAATTGAGACCATTGCACTGCATGGGCCACAACCCAAGGGTTCGCTGGCGGTGTTAAACGCTGACAAACCGTTTTTAGGCTTGCAGGGCGTGGATTTATGGGATCTTTTGTCGGGTAATCCCCCCCCGGGCTATGCCACCGATGACGCCATGCCATGGCAGCCAAAATACGAGCACATCCTGTATAAGCATATTGAAACGCTGTTTAATCGGGGTATTGAGGATAAAAAGAGCGGTAAAACGCCAGAGCAACCAGAAAGTCCAATGGAAATTAAAACCCTGCGAGAAAATTTGATGGCATTTCTGCCCTCAACGTACTCGTCAGTGCTGTATGAATCGGGCTTTGAAATTGTCGCCGCAACGGGCGATGACAGATTGGCCATTATCGATGCCCTAGATCGCACTTGCGAGACGCTGTTTTCAAAGATAAACCTAGAGACTCAGGGCTTGATGTCTACCCGCTTAGTACCCCCAGCACCAGTCACAGCCGCGACCGATGAAGAGGTTGCCGGCCTGGAGAACCTTGGCGAGGACGATGAAGAAGATCCGGAATTGGCCGAGCAAACGGCGCTGCTGGAAGCTAACTTGGGCCGAGACGGACTAGGCTAGCGGGCCTGATATAGCCGGTCTGATATAGTCTGTCTGATATAGCCCAGCCGGTAATTTCGGTAACTGGTTGGCATCCTCGATTGGACGTCATTCGTCGCCCAATCGCTAATGGCCTTGAACTATGGGTTTAGCGCTGCACCGGAACGTTGGGGAACGTCACCACCGACGGCACTACTTCTTCCTCTGGTTCGTCGTCTCGGTCGCGAGCTTCTTCTAGCGCAACCTGCCGTTGTAGCACGTCAAGGTATTTGGCCCTCTCCAAGGTAATCAACGACTGGACATCGGCGTTCAACGCCTTCACGTTGCCAACCTGGCCCTGCATTGAACTTAGCTGCGTGGCCAGCACCGCCACAGATTTCGTCACCTTGGCGACGTCGGCGCTCTGTTTAGCCACCCTTGCCGCGAGAGCATCGACCTGTTTAACCACCACCGCGGTTGATTGGCTAACACGCATGGCGGCGGCTTCGGGCACATCATTTTTGAGCGCGCCGGCAAGACGCTCGGCATTTCTGACCGAGGCGATCAAATCGTTCTGCGTGTCACTGAACTGCGCCTGCTCAATCGCCAGTGAATTCATCGTCCCTTTTATTTCGTCAAAAAGGCTCAACGCGCTGTTCATGTTGACCACCCGCTGACTGAGCGCCACCAACATCGAATCGACCTGATTAGTTTTAGCGTTTAATTGTTGTGCCATGAACGAAAAGACCCCAACGCTGACTACCAAAATGGTAACCGCACCAATGAGGATGTAGCCCGACAACTGATTGCTCTTGGCGCTTGCCACATCGAGTTCTTTAACGCGCTTTTGAACCTGACTGAGACCCTTCTCAAGCGTTAGGGAAGCCCGGCGGCTAACGTCAGCTGCGCTGTTAGTGGCATCTGCCGTATCCAAAAGGCTCGGCACTAAAACTTCCAACCGCCCTGAAATTTGCTTTGCATACCCGAGTACGTCCGCCAAATCCTC
>CAJIZO010000084.1 GCA_905181995.1 Flavobacteriaceae bacterium TMED48 | reverse complement strand
CACCATCGAATTTTTTAAGTTGATCAACCTCGAGAATACGGTTTTTAATAGCGAAGGCTGCCATCAATCCGCGTGCCCGTTTAGCGTGAAAACTAATCACCTTATACTCACCATTTTTGCAATCCATAAATACCGGCGTGATGATCCTCGCCTTGAGGTCACTCGGTTGGACTGATTTAAAATACTCATTGGAAGCCAAATTGACCAGCACGGGACCGCCTTTACCGCTGTCGGCATCGCCCAGGCAGCGATTGATATTATCGGTGATGATACCACCCCAAAATTGGTAGAGATTGGCACCCCTTGCGGTGGCAAACTTTGTACCCATTTCCAATCGATAGGGTTGCATCAAGTCGAGTGGCCGCAATAGACCATACAGGCCCGATAAAATGCGCAGGTGATTTTGCGCCCAATGGAGATCGTCGCTGGACATATTGCCCGCCTCCAGACCTTGGTATACGTCGCCCTGAAAGGCGAGCACCGCTTGACGGGAGTTGGCTGCGCTAAATGGGGGTTGCCACGCTTGGAAGCGTTCATAATTCAGGGCGCCCAATTTATCGCTCAAACTCATCAGTCCGCAGACGTCCTGCGGCGACAATTTCTGCAATCCGCAGATCAAGTCTTTGGCATGATCGAGTAACTCCGGTTGGGTATGTGTCTCAAACGCCGAAGCGCTTGCGTAGTCTAGTTTTTTCGCTGGCGAAAGGAGCATCAGCATAATCATTTTCCACCGGTTAAAGATAACAGTATAATTTTGATGATTGCCGGGTAACAAATCAAGTTACAAGGAACATTCCGGCCAGTTAAATTCTAAAAATGGAGTTGTCGAGTGAAGTCTTTTACCTTAATGGCCACCACAGTATTACTCGCCTCGGCCTGCGCGGTTAATCCGGTGACGGGTAAGAACGAGCTGTCGCTAATGTCGACCGGTGATGAAGTGGCGATCGGTGAGAAAAATTATCCTCCCTCGCTCCAGGCTCAGGGGGGAGTGTATCACGTCGATCTGGAACTGCAGCGCTATGTGAGCGATGTCGGTAATCGGCTAGCGGCGGTCAGCGACAATCCTCAATTACCCTATGAATTTAGCGTTATCAATAATCCAACGCCCAACGCTTGGGCGCTGCCTGGCGGCAAAATAGCGATTAATCGTGGTTTGTTATTACATCTGAACGACGAGGCACAACTCGCTGCCGTGTTAGCCCATGAAATCGTTCATGCTGCGGCGCGTCACGGCGCGGCCCAGCAGAGTCGAGGCACCCTAATGCAGATTGGTTTAGGCGCCATACAAGCGGGTAGCGAGGGTCGTCAGTACCAAAAATATACCGACATGGCCTCATCGCTCGGTATGCGAGCTTGGTTGGCGAGATATGGCCGCGATGACGAACTCGAATCCGATCGTTACGGCATGATTTATATGGCGAGGGCGGGTTATGAACCGTTGGCGGCGGTTGAATTGCAGCAGACATTTCTCGCCCTGAGCGGCGATGGGGACAGAGACAATCAGTTTTCAGATCTCTTTTCCAGCCATCCACCGTCATTGAAGCGGGTTAAAGCGAATCAGTTGACGGCGCGAAGTCTAGTTGCTGGTGCGCGGTTTAAACGGCGGTTTGAGGCCGCTATGTCGGGTCTTGCGGCAGACGCTCCGGCTTATAAAGCGGCGCGTCGAGCGTCGCTAGCGCTGTCAAAAAACGATCCTGAAAATGCCTTGCGCTTGCTCGATCAAGCTGTCGCAGCGCAGCCTGCTGAGAGTGACTTTTGGCGTCTTCGTGGAGATGCTTGGATGACTTTAAAAAACCTCGATAACGCTGAGCTTGCGTACACTACAGCGATTTCAAAAAATCCACGGTATTATTTAGGCTACCTAAGGCGCGGCGAGTTGCGGTACCAGCGGGGCGCGATCGATCCGGGGTTGAGTGATATTCAGCGCAGTTACGATTTATTAGCCACTGCCAAAGCCAGTTATTACCTCGGGATTACGGCCCAAAAGCGCGATCAACTGCAACGTGCCGAGGGCTATTTGTCGGCGGCGGCGAACGCCTCTGGTGACGTTGGTGAACGGGCGCGCCGCGCGCTGTCTTCGTTGCGATTGTCGACGGCGCCCGAGCGTTTTTTCAAGGTCGACTTGGGGGTTAATGAACGCGGGTTGCTGCGCGTACGATTACGAAATACCAGTCAAGCCGTCCTACGAGCAATGCAATTACGGGTGATCGATTTACATCGAAGCGCCGCTGTAGAGGTTATCTTACCGGTTGATATTGTACTGTCGCCCGGCGCTAGTGGGGTGCTCGAAACAGGGATCGGGCCAGTTTCTGGCGCGCAGTTATCGGGCCGTTTCCAAGCCGAGGTTGTGACGGCCAGCTTAGTCGAGTAGTCTTATAAAGGTAACGGAGCGTATCTGTTGCGTGTTGTGGTTAATTTTAAACGACTGATTTGAAATTGGAGGATCGATCGGTGCAAAAGAAGACCCCACCGCCCTGCGCGGTGTGCAAGCTAATTCGCATCTATATGTTGGTTGCCGTACCGATGATTTTTATTATGTGGACAAAACCGGAGATTGCTCGGTTACAGGGCATTTCGCTGACCAATGCGTTTGCAACCTTGGTGACCTGCGCGTTTATTGGTATGGTTTTGTGGAAATATTATTACGAGATTTGGAAACCGCGCCGTGAAGCCGCCGATAAAGAACGGACCTGATTGCTGGCAATGCGTTCATTTTAAGATTACGTACGACCCGAGGCGACCCTATGGTTGCAATGCGATGGGCTTTAAATCAAAGGCGTTGCCGAGCGTAGAGGTAGTCAGGGCGCACGGCGAACACTGTCTGAGCTTTCACCCAAAACCAAAGCCGATTTAATGCCACGTCGCCCTTGTGATTCTATTGTGCACACCGTTCGTTGCGCGTGCCCATATCGAGCCTAAAAGCTAATCGCGCACCATCAGAAATGGTTGCTTGAGAATGCGCGTTTGGCGACAAGAGATACGGCCACTGTAGGTGTTGATCGCACACTTAAAGGTTTTTTGGTGCAAGCTTGAGCTCGACGTCCAATGGTTGTTTACTTCGGTATCTAAAAAGACATTTTCATTCATCGCTGGGGCAATGCAGTTAGATTGCATGATCGACTTCATCTCACCATTGGTGGGTAACCGCCATTTGATGCCAGATTTTTCCGAAAATTCTATTGCGTAGGCGGTCGCTTCATCCCAGGAAAGATAAAGCGCCTCTCCCTTGCAGCGATAATTGACAAAGCGTTTCCCCCCTGAGCATCGAAACCACCGCGTACCGGTCTTTGGATCGGTGGCTAGGCCGTTTTCGTCGGTGATAAAGCCGAGTTTGTCGTAGGGCTCTATTGCGTCGCCACATTTGATATCTTCTTTATAGACATCGCAGCCCCCCAGTAACAGGGTGGCACTCAAGATCGCCGTCACGATTGTTACTCGACGAGCGCGACCTAGTATCCGGCCAAGCGCGGTCGGCAAAGCGATTAGATTGGGTTTATGCATGCCCTCACCTTTATGAAACAACTTTTTTGGATAATTAATATAAGTTGTGATCGTAAACAGTT
>CAJIZO010000083.1 GCA_905181995.1 Flavobacteriaceae bacterium TMED48 | reverse complement strand
AGCAGCACCGATAAACTCCGTAGGGTATTTTCGGCAATAACCATTCGCTGCGCGTCGCTGTATTGTCCCACAGCGTGCTTTTGCAGGGCATTTTTAGCCTTTTTTCGGACCATCATGGGGACAATATACTTTAGCGGAAACGGCATACCACTAAAGAGTGCCTGTTTGACAGTCGGCCAACTCTGCGCCCCCACCCAACGAGAGTGCACGATGCACCATGAAAAGTTTTCGTCTAATGACTTGGCCAGCAAACTGGATGTCGCCAACTGCTGATCGGACAAATCTCCATCCAGCGCATCGCCATATTTTTTTTGTAGATGCTTAATAATAAAAACTGAATCTGCAACAAGCTCGCCATCATCCTCAATATAAGGCAGTTTGCCCTTCGGCGCGCGTTGTAAATTGCGTATATCGGCATGCGATTCAAACTCGATGCCAGCCATTTTCATGTAGGTGGCGACTTTTAAAACAAAAGGACTCGGGTCCACGACCCCAAAATGGGGCCCAAAACAATATAATTTAATCATTTATCGATCTCTTTAATGAATGATCCTTCGCCAACCCGCAGTAGACACTTCCAACAGAGGATCAACCGCAATAACAGCTTGCAACAGGTCGTTTCCGTCGATGACTGAATGCGAATGGGTTAGTGGTTAGCTCGTATCTACCCGGCCAGAGCGCTGAGTCCCGCCTCCAGCACGCAATACATAGCGAGCGCGATGTAAAAACACTGTCCAATTTTAGGCAGCATTAATAGTCTAGCCTAAATGACGGCTTCTCGAAGCACCATTTGACGCACCCGGCCGGCGCTAAACAGAGGCTTACAAACGCATTACTATGCCCGCCAGATAGGCCGACATCTAGCGGACAAACGCCCTATTGGCCCCGGCTGAGCGACCGACATTTCCACCGATTAAAAAATATACTGCATGGATAGCCTTTTCCGCCTATAGTTAATCGCAATCTGGCGCTTATATTTTGTTTGTTGACATCTTCATCGAGCAAAACTAGCATTGAATCTGTCCAGTTAAACTACGGTACACCCCATGCTTGAGCCCGATGCTGAGGGCAAGGAAGTAACGATCTCTTCCACCATGACTCAGCAAATCAATTTACTCAAGCAGGCGGTCAGAAACGCCAATGCCGCCAGTTCGATGATACAACTCGCCGAGAGCGCATGCCTGCGCATTGCAACTGACCTAACCTCCATGCACACCTTGGCGATACAATCGACCAACAGCGACGTCAGCGATGACCAACGGCGTCTGTTAAACGATGAATTTCAGGAGCTGGTCGACGCAATAGCACTGGTCACGCGCCATACACAGTGGCGAGGAAAGCCGCTACTCGATGGTAGGAGCTACCCTCACGGAATCAAATTTCAGCTAGACGGCCTCCCCGAGGGCGGTATCGAGCTAAGTTTTGGCGACCTTACGCACAACTCCATCGCTAGTTTGTTCGGCACCGCCTTGAGTTGTCTAAATATCGCAGGTGCTACCGCAAATTCGACCTGGCAGCAGCGCAGTGCGAGCTTACCTGTAGATGACTCTGACGAACAATTGACGCTCGCTTCCCTCGGCAGCGACGCCACCACCGTCGCGGTCTATGTGACCGCCGAATCCGATCGAGAAAACCACCGCCAAGTGCGCGTATATGATTGGGTGGATAACCATTGGCGGCAGCGCGGTGGCAATATTTTGACCGATGAAACAGCGCAAAGCGCATCCCGTTACTCGATTATCGATGCTGACCTCAACAGCGATGGCAACAGCCTTTGCATCGCCGAATTGCGCTTCGAGCGCAGCGGATTAAACTCCTGGTGGACAGGTGTTTTTGATTGGGATGGGACGCTTTGGATACAGCGCGGCGATGCGCTCGACGACGACGATACCGGAACCGATTTAACCGGCATTAAACTTTCCAGTGACGGCGATACCCTGATCGTTAGCAGCCGACCTCAAGACTACACCCTGGAAGATCCGGACCAATCTAAGGTGTTCGACTGGAATGGCAGCCAGTGGCTGCAGTGCGGCAGCGATTTACCCGGAGCAGCGACCGGTCAACAAACCCTGACCCTCATGAATGACCTAGGTACGATTGTCGCAATGCTCACCACATCCCCACAAATTGCGATTTTTATGCTGATCTGGGACGGCAGCCATTGGAGTCAGCAAGGGACTGAAATAGCGGTCAATTTTAGCGGCGAATTCGGATGCGTCACCGCCATTAGTAGTGATGGAAACACCGTTGCATTCAGAGTTTTGGGCGTTGATGATCAGCGTCATAATTTTGATGAAATATGCGTATTTCGTTGGCACGACTTCGATTGGCGGCAACTGGGTGCCGGCATCACGGTTGCAGCGCCCGCTTCGACAAACGATGCAATCGCTCTGAGTAGTGACGGAGCCACCGTGAGCTATGCAGTATTGGGGGAGAATCAACAGACCATGCAGGTCTATGCGAGCGATTGGAATGGTCATATCTGGGTCGAACGCCGCGACGTTCTGTCAATCGAACTCTCCAGCGAACTCGCCATTAATCCCTCGGGCAACAGTGAGTCGACCCTGTTAATGAACGCCTGTGGCAGCACGCTGGCAATGTCTGTCACCGCATCGGGTGGCGACACCCACAGACAGATTGCCATGTATGACCATGCACTCGATACCCGTCGGGTGATCGACGCATTGGATATCGCAGTTCAAGCGATCACCCGGCACACCGAGCAGCACAGTATCGCCATCGAAAAACTCGACGGTATCTCGCAGGAACTCACCGACACCGTTATAACCGCAGAGTCGGCAAACAATCGCATACTCAGTACCAGTGACGCCAGTAAAACCACCGAAATTACCAGCGCACAAATTACCGAACAAGCGGTGATGGCGCGCATGACCCAAGCCAACCAGCAGGTGGAACAGGTGAAGGAATTATTAAAGCAGTTGTAAGACCATTCAGCCGCTTGATTAGAACTAGATGGCCTATGCCAGACCATACATAACGCTCAAGTGGACAGCCGCTGCAATCTGATTGGCCTCCAGTTTTGTCATTATCAATGGCCCAGCTTGCACAGATAAGCGGCTTTTCCTAACGTGCTTTTAGATCATCGCAGCGAGCGCAATCGTCGAACCCTTGGTTCTGAATAGCGAACGCTTTTTGGGGTTAACGGATCGATTAATCGAACTCGTCGGACCACATCGGCGACGCGTTTGATCCAGCGCCCGGCGCATAGACGCGGACGTAGTCAATTTCCATCTGACTACTCTCAAATTCCGCAGCCACACTGTCCTGAATGGCCACATTTAGCAGCAGATAAAGCTCGTCGTCAAACGGCCAAGTGTCGGCGTCTTTGACCACCGGCGCATAGGTCAAATGAACCGCACCGTCAACGCTGAAAACCATCTGTTCGGCGCTCCAATCGAGTTCATAAAGGTGGAATTCGGTCGAGGCAGTGCCGACATATTGCCCGCCAACGTTGACCGTGTTGCCGAAACTAGACGGTGTGTGGGTGGCGCTTGAAACATAGTTTTGATCGCTGCCCCAGTGTTCGAAAAGATCGGCCTCACCAGAGGCCGGCCACGGCGTGTCGCCATACCCTTGCGTCTGCCAGTAGGCGCCAGTTTCACTGATGTTTTTGCCCAACAACCAAACCGCAGGCCAGGTGCCCACGCCGCTGGGGAGTTTAGCCCGCACTTCGATGCGACCATAGGTAAAGCTGTATTTTGAATTGAGCCTCGCTGAGGTATAGTTCTTAGTCACCCCCTGATCGCTAAACGACTCTTTCAGCGCGACGATTTTTAGCGTGCCATCGCTGACGTAGCTATTTTCAGTGCGATCGGTGTAGTGCTGTTGCTCGCCATTGAACCACGCAGAGCCATTCGGCAACACCGTTTGATGGAACCATTTGGCGGCGTCGACGTCAATATCCACCGCCACGACATTCACCAACCGATCGAGGGTACTGCTGTTGCCAGCGTTATCGGTCGCCGTGAACGTGATGGTGTACTCGCCAATAGTCGAGGTGTCGACAGCACCGCTGGCAGACACCTCGACGCTACTGTCGATATTGTCTGTGGCGCTGGCGCCCGCATCCTCGTATGAACTATTTTGCTCGATCGAGACACTCGCAGCTCCCGACAGCGTGATCACCGGTGATTGCGTATCTGCTGGGTTTGGATTACTCGGTGCCCCGCCACCGCCGCCACCGCCACAAGCGCTGGCCAGCAATAAAATTGCCGGTGCAAAATAAGGTTTAATCAAGAAATATACCTCGGACTTCGTTGGATTAGACTTTTGATGCAGTGTTATTCAAAAAATCACGGTACCATATATTGCCTGTTCGGAAAAGCCATCGTTGCCTCCAGCACCCTCCGGATTAATGCTAATTCGGCTATCTGCGCCTAAGCATATCTGGCGTCAGCTCGTTTAAACGTTTAATGCCCATCAACTTCATATCGCGTTCAATCTCTGCGCTAAGATTTCCCAGTGCCTTTTCAACACCGGCTCCGCCCCCCGCGCCCAGCGCGTAAAGATACATTCGGCCACCCGAACAGGCGGTCGCCCCCAACGCCATCGCCTTGAGAATATGCGTGCCGCGTTGAATACCCCCATCGAGAATAATTTCGATCTGACCACCCACCGCTTGGACAATTTCTTCAAGCTGGTCAAAGGGACTGCGACTGCCATCCAATTGACGCCCGCCGTGGTTGGATATCATGATCGCATCGGCACCCAGTTCAACTGCGCGGCGGGCATCGGCGGGGCTCATAATACCCTTGAGACAAAATTTTCCGCCCCAGCTTTGCTGGAGGGCAGCAACATCGTCCCAGTCCATGCTTTGATCCAACATCGAGGAAAAATAATCGCCCACCGATATGGCAATATTCGAGCCCTCGCCGACATGGTCCTTGAGTTGAGCAAGCTCAAATTTTTCTCTCAAAAAATAGTTCAGGGCCCACGACGGCTTGCGCATAAATTCAAAAAAACTGCCGGGCGTCAGCCGCGGTGGCGAGGTAAATCCGGTGCGTAGATCACGCTCCCGATTGCCCCCGGTGATGGTGTCGACGGTCAGCGTCAAAATATCGAAGCGGGCCGCCTTGGCCATCGCCAACATCGCGGCGTTTAACGCCCTATCCTTGTGAAAGTAAAACTGAAACATTTTAGGCGTATCAATTAATTCACCAATTTCTTGAAGCGACACCGTGCCCAGAGAGGAAACCCCAAACAGCGTTTGATATTTTTCCGCCGCCAGCGCCACCCCCCTTTCACCCTCGTGATGGAACAGGCGTTGCAGCGCAGTTGGCGAGCAAAAAATGGGCAGTCCCAACTTAAAACCCATAACCTCGACCGACATATCAATATCGGCAACCCCTGCCAGCACGTTGGGCACCAGATCATACTGTTCAAACGCAGCGGTATTGCGCCTATAGGTGGTTTCGTCCTCAGCGGCACCATCGATGTAATGAAATATCGGCCCGGGTAATCGCCGTCGCGCTAAATCCCGCAAATCGGCAAAGTTGTGACAGTGTTTTAGCCCTCTAGGCATGTTGTTTGTCTCCTATTCAGTGCTATCAAATGACCAAAAGTAACCCCATACCTCGGGCTTTAAGTAAAACTGTTCGATTCTACCGACAACACGGGATGTAGCGCCAGCGTCGTCAAACCAACCATTCGGAGCTCCATGCAAGCGGCCATCGGGCAATTAGATCCCTCGCAAGCGCCAAACCCAAACGTTACCTACCACAATCCGGCAACGCATGAAGAAAACCAAGCGCAAATTGCGTAGACCGATTTAATATCCCCCATATTAAAAGCGTGATCGTCATCAACCCGCACAACCATCTCATGGGCCACACTACTCCGCGCGTTCAACTCCCAAGTAGCTGCTGGCACAAGGCGCGCGATCCGGTGGCGATGGCTATCGCCGAGTTGTAAACCTAAAAAAATTTAGCTATCGACGATGAGTTACAACCCTGAAGACCCAGCGCTCAGTATTCTGAAGGCTAGCTAAAAAATCAGCGAGTGCGGATAAGAGGCTGTTTTGATCACCGCAACCGATCCCACGCCACGACGTTGGCGTCGCGTTCATTATGCACTTTTCACCGCCTAATAGGTCGCGACCGTGTAATTCGCAATCAACCTATGGTGGGCAAACCATAGCGTTGCATGGGACGCATTGAAACATAGCGGCGACCGCTCTCTGGGCTCGAGGTGAATGGCAACGGCAGCCTGAATCCCGATGTGCATATTGAGGAGCAACAACGCCTTAGCCAGCATCCGGCCTGTCCGGTTACGACGGAATATCCATAGCTTGCATCTGAGCAGCGATTGCTAGGTGACCCACCCCCCCGCTAAAGGAATGACCTATCCAACCATATGGCGGCAGTTCTCTCCCGCTAGGTACGCGGCCAACTCTGCGGTTTCCTCTGCGGCACCGATTTTACCAGTCGGCACATGACGCCGCACATGATCCAAGAATTTTTCATTGCCTAAAATTTCGTTTGGATAGTAAGTTTGGTTATTAATATAATTTTGAGCAATGGCGTTGGCTTGAATATTGCTGCGCGCCAACTCCAACCCAATCGATTTAATAAACGCATTTTGCGCGCCGCGCGCTGCACTATAAGCACTGTTGTTAGCCAGACCTTTAACTGGTGCTGCGCTGGTCACCGCGATAATTTTTCCCGACTTACGCGCCAGCATCTGGGGCACCACAGCTCGAGAAATATACATCGACGGATGAACGAGCACGTCAAACAGATTTAGCCAATCCTCATTCAAAATACTCTGTACCGGCCCCGTCATAGGCGCTTCGGCAAAATTATCAACGAGAATGTCGATCTGCTCAACAGATGCCACCAGTTCATTTGCCGCCTGTTCGCTAAGTAAGCCAGATTCAGCCGCCACAACGTCAAGGCCCAACGCCAAAAATTTAGTTTTTATTGCTGGCCCCATGTACTGATCTGCACAGGTAATAAGCGCGGTTCTCTTTACCATTGCACACCTGGTGGGTTTGTTAAAGACTTGGTTTGATAGCTTAAATCAACAGTTTTGTGGTCATGCAGCAAGCTCTCACTGGGTCTCGCATCGCACAATAGGTGCCAATTCCGATACTCTAGACGTGGCCTACTCTGCAAACTATGAACACCTTGCCCCGAGTGGCGGGCTTTATTGGCAAGGGCTTAAGGCTGGGGCTTTTCGACGTTTGACTGGTGATCGACCGTCGCTTCGCAATCGACGCGAAGCCGAGATAGCGTGGATAAGGCATGTCACTCGGTAGACATTAATCAGCCAGTGCGCCAAGTGCGAGCTCTCATCAGTGCGCCCTGTACTGCATTGAAGTGCGCAGCGCTCCCAGAGTTTAAATGCTCTCAGTCTCAAAGTGCCACGTCAACCAAGCCTGGAACGTCGGGCATAATACCCGAGCAATCAACATCGTCGAATAGACGCAATCGCTCCAGCGCCATTGCTAACCGCGCATCGACCAAGTCGCACTGACTTTGATACTCGCCTCACTCGTCGCCGGCCATTGTGACTTGTATTTGCATCGACTTCACCCGCGCCAC
>CAJIZO010000082.1 GCA_905181995.1 Flavobacteriaceae bacterium TMED48 | reverse complement strand
CCGGTGATGTAGCTGGCTGCCGGGGATGCCAAGAACAGCACCACGGCGGCGATTTCTTGTGGCTGCGCCATTCGTTGCATTGGAATGTTGGCGATTAGACTCTGCGCCACGTCGTCGCGACTAATGCCCTCGGCGCTGGCGCGCTTATCCAACAGTTGCTCGACCCTTTGGGTCTGGGTCCAACCGGTGCAGATGGTGTTGACGAGAATGTTGTCGGCGGCCAGTTCGTTTGACAGAGTCTTGGCCCAACCGAGCGTCGCTAAGCGCAAACTGTTGGACAACATCATCGAGCGCATTGGCTGTTTTACCGAGTACGACGAGAGATTGATAATGCGGCCCCAGCCAGTTTTCTTCATGTTGGGCAAGAGCAACTGGGTGGCGCGTACAGCCGATTTCAAGGTCAGGTCAAAGCCATCGGACCACTGTTGATCATCGATATCGGCGTGGCCTCCCGGAGGCGGTCCGCCGGCATTATTGACCAGCACGTCGACACCGCCCCAGGCGCTCTGGAGGTTGTTGCACAGTGCTTGGATATCCGCCAGTTGTGTTAGATCGGTGACCTGAGCGAATACTGGCTTGCCGGTTAGCGCTTCAATTTCACGCTGCGCGTCGGCTAGTTGTTCGGCGCCGCGCGCGCAGATGGCGACCTGAGCTCCAGCGAGCTGAAAGGCACAGGCAGTGGCCTTGCCGAGTCCGCTGCTGGCGGCGGTAATCAAAACTTTTTGGGCCGATAAATCGATAGTCATAGTAGGGTATATACCTTTGTTATTTAGGGCTAAGTGCGCAAGCACGCGCGTCGGGCGTAACGCCGAGTCCAAGACCGCCATCGACGTCGAGTATCGCGCCAGTGGTCCAGTCGGCGTTGATTAAGTAGTCCATCGCCTCGGCGATATCGCTGGGTTTGCCGCGTTGAGCGAGGGCTTGCTGAGCGACTAAATCGTCCAGTCTGCGGCTTGCGGTGTGATCGTCGAGAAGACCCGCGCGTTGATTGATTTCACTCAAAACACCACCCGGTATTACGCAGTTGACGCGGATGTTGCGATCGCCTAACTCGGCGGCCAGTACTTGGGTCAGCCCTTGAACGCTGGCCTTGGTGGCGGCATAAGCTGAGGCATTGGGGAAGGCGCGGCGGGTATGCGACGATCCTACAAAGAGAATACAGCCATGGGCTTTTGCCAGCGCTGGCACGGCCAGCCCGGTGAGCAGCATAGCGGCGATGACGTTGCTGTGAAATACCTCTAGCAATTGTTGCTCGTCGAGCTTTTCAATTGTTTGACGATACATGTTCCCGGCGTTATTGATCAGGCCGTCTAACCCCGATCCGTGCTCCAGCGCGCTGTGCAAGAGTCGTTGGCGATCGTCAGCGATGGTAATGTCAGCTTGCACTGCGCGGCAATTGGGGCCTATGTAGTCGGCTACCTCGGCGATTTTTTCTGCCCGGCGGCCACAAATGGTGACCCTCGCGCCCCGCGCCGAAAAATGCTCGGCGGCTGCGCGACCCAACCCAGAGCCGCCGCCGGTAATTAACAGCGATTTACGCGTTGACTGCGACATCTGCGGGCCCGCACGCGTCTGTCTGCTGAGGGCCTCTTCGATCAGTAGCTGTGGGCAAGTTCATAGGTTAAAACTTGGCTGGAAAATTGACCGGTGCGCCACCCTGGTATAGACCAACTGTCGGGCAGTGGCCGGCTAAGATCGATCTTTTTACCGCCTTTGAAAACCGCCCGAATGTTGCTTTTTTCACCGAGAAGGTTGAGGTCTTTTTCCAGGTCGCCCGCAACCAGAACTAGGTCGGCGATGTAGCCGGGTTCGATGCGGCCCAATTCATCTTCGAGGCCAAATATTCTTGCGCCGGCTTCGGTCCCGCAGGCGATGGCCTGGAGGGGAGTCAGGCCGAGATGTTCGACGTAGATACCCATCTCGCGGTAGTGCCAATCGCCATAGGGGGTGATCGAAAAGCCGCTCTCAGTACCACACATCAGCGGCACGCCAGCGTCGTAGGCACGGCGTATCATCGCCGATGTTGCCTCGATCTCATTCATAAAGATCTTTTTCAGTCCGGGGTCTGAATTAATTTTGTCGCCATAGTCGACCAGATTGCGCAAAAAGGTGAATGACGGTGCCAGAGGGGTGTTGTTGTCGACTACCGCTTCAAGCGCATCTTCGCCCATGTAGGATGAGTGAAAGATCAAGTCAAAACCGGCGAGCGCGGCATCTCTTGTGCTCGAGGAATTTCGGCAGTGACCGACCACCGGAACACCCAGCGCGTGCGCGGTGTCGCACACCAGACGCAATTCGTCGAGGGACCATGACTGTATTTCGCCGGGGTTATGCCGTTTGGTTCGCCGCACCGGCAGGCCAGTAACGTGGACCTTGATCCAGTCGCAACCGCCCTTTATCTGCTTGCGTATTTCTCGCACGATCTCATCTTTGGTCTGCACGATCACCGCGTAGCCGAGTTTTCCCTCAGACGGAAGCAACTGTCCCGCAGTGCCGCCAACGCAGGTAATCAGCACGTTGCCGCCTGTGGCCATGCGCGGACCTTCGACGACGCCGCCGTCTATGGCATCCCGCAAGTCGATACCGACGTCAAAGATGCAGTCGGGATCGAGAAAGCTGGTGACGCCAGCACGGAGCATTTTTTGCGCATTCACAGCTGCAATCACGGTAGCAAGGCCCGGTCGGCGATGAAAAAATAGCTCGTCGTTGGATTTGGGTTGGTCGAAACTGATGTGACAATGCGCGTCTACCATCCCCGGTATTAGCGTGCAATCAGTACCGTCTATTCGACTTACATCGGGACTTGCAGAGGTTTTTGCCTGCTCGCCAACGGCGACGATGCGATCGCCCTCTACCAGCACAGGTACCTGCGAGTGCTGGCCTCCAGAAATCACTTTAGCATTTTCAATTAGATAGGTTGCGGCCATATTTTAAGCTTCACTGTTGATCGGTTGAATTTAACTGCAGCTTTAGGGTTATTGGCGCTTGGATCAGTC
>CAJIZO010000081.1 GCA_905181995.1 Flavobacteriaceae bacterium TMED48 | reverse complement strand
AGTATCGATTCGCGAGCCTAAGCTGACACCTGTCGGATAACGTGGCCAACTTATTAGAGCTACTTATCGAGCTCCTTGTTAGGGCTGTTTATTAGAGCTATTTATTAGGGCTATTTATTAGGGCTATTTATTAGGGCTATCCATTAGAGCGATCTACTAGAGCTAAAAGCCGTTGGAGAGCGTCAACGGCACGCGCTTATCGTATCGCCCCTGCGCACTGGAAGCGTGTCGTTCGCAGCCGATGTTTGGCGCGCTGATCCCTCTCAAGGCAACCTGCACTCAATAAAAACGCCCTTGCACTCAATAAAAGCGCCCCTGCACGCGACGGGTTGTGTGGTGCGGCGCGGCGCGGTGCATTTCCCCCGATCATCTGGTAGCGCGCAATAAACGATACCCGACGACTTGGTTGTCCCCGATGGCTCACTTTAGAGTTGCGCTCGGCGGTTTATTCAGCTGCCTTGTTTACCCACTATGATCACCTTTGTCACCGACCTAACCGTCATTATCATCAATTTGAATATCATTCTCATCAATCTAACCGTCATTATCATCAATCTAACCGTCATTCTCATCAATTTAGCTGTCACTCTGATCAATTTAACCGTCATTATTATAAATATAACCGTCTTTTTTATCGGCCTAATCATCATTCTCACCGACTTAACCAGCCTTATCGCCGGCAAGGGGCCGCAATTTAGCGCCATTACCGGACAATACCCATGATCGACAGCCGAATATAATTTACCTTTTTAGCAACTAAGCTGAATTCAATGCTCTTGTCCATTGTCTGCTATAGTCCTACTGCGTTAGTTGAAACAGAGAGGGACTCTCATGACCGTTTCAAATGGATCTAACCCACGTCAGGCGGCAAAGTCCTGCGATCAAGCAGACCCAAGCGGAGCA
This sequence comes from Flavobacteriaceae bacterium TMED48, assembly GCA_905181995.1. Lineage (GTDB taxonomy): Bacteria > Pseudomonadota > Gammaproteobacteria > Pseudomonadales > Porticoccaceae > TMED48. The sequence goes on along the minus strand of CAJIZO010000081.1, from coordinate 9,386 downwards.
TCAGCCAACCCTGCAGCGCCTAAATTTCCAATGCCCGACGAGCCGTTCTGGGCGGTGATCTGGGCGATTTCTTTTGTAATGGTGATCGCCTATGGCGTGCTCTCGGGCATGACCAATCCTGTCGAATGGTTGGTCTCGATAGTTTTGCTGACGCCATTCAACTTTTTACTTGTGTCAGTCTTATCTGTGCCCTGCTTGTGGCTCTATTTCACGTTTGTCGACCTGTATCGCGGGCTTAAAAAGTTCGCGCGCTGGCTTAGCCATTAGCGCGGTGGTTTGCTGCGCTCGACCGCGGCGCTGTGAAAGGCGATAAAATCATCGACCGTCAATGCCCGCATCGCCGCTGGGCTCCAGTGGTAGGTGATTGCCATGTCGACCATCGCCGCACGAATCGACGCGCGGCTTAGGCCAAAAAACCCATTAAAAACGGCTGGAAATCGCGCATATAGTCCTTTGGGCTGATTTTTCGCAATACCGCGGCTGGATACGGCCAATGGAGCTTGATTGCGCGGCAGATGGCATTGATTATTGAGAAAGGTCAGAATGCGCCTGACAAATATTCAAATAGTGATGATCGTGTTAGGCTTTAATTTCAAGTAAAAGCTTTGGTTTCCAATTAGACCCTGCACGAGGCTTTATTATGCAGACTGTTCGCGCCCATTACGTCGTCCTTATGGCGACTGCCTTGTTTTCGCTGTGTGCCTATTCGCAGGCCCAGCCTTCCGAGGGATTATCACAAAATTCGCCTGCGATCGCCGAGGTAATAGCGGCTTCAACCGCCTGCCGCGACGGCAGTGGTCGCCTGCGAGCTAACTCCACGGCGATGGCTGATGGCGTTGCCGCTAACAATTTACGCCTGCGCGATGTGGTGGTAGTGGGCAATAATTGGGACGGCACCATCGATCTTTATGATCCACATACCTATCGATGCATCAAAGTGCTGGATGCGGTGCCCGATAGAGAAGAACGCCTTAAAGAGCTGGATTCTGGGGTTATACGACGAATCATGTCGTGGTTTATTAAACACCTGATTGGCGAGGGGCATCATCAAATGGTAGACGACATGTTTACCTCGCATGATGGGCGCCAGTTATTTGTTTCGCGGCCGAGTTTTGCCGACGTGGTGGCGCTCGATGTCAACACGGGTGAGATTGTTTGGCGAACGCCGGTGGAGGGTTCGAGATCGGACCATGCAGCGATTTCACCCGATGGACGAATATTTTTGGTGTCGGCTTCTACCGCCCGCAAGGTGCATGCCATCGATACTGCCACTGGCGAGATTGTCGGTGGATTTTCCTCCGGGGAAAGTCCGCATGAAAATACCTATTCCCGCGACGGAAAAAAAATTTACCACGCCAGTATCGGTAAGGTCTACCTCCCCACGACCAGCGGTTGGTTAGACTGGCTCAAGGGCGATCGTTATTTTCAAATCGTCGATGCCGACAGTTACCAAGTCTTGCAGCGGGTAGACATGGCAGAAAAGCTTGAGGCCTTCGGCATGCCGTGGATCGACAGTGCGGTGCGGCCAATGGCGGTGGCTCCCGACGGCAAGTTTGTGTACATGCAGATTTCATTTTTGCACGGTTTTGTCGAGTACGACACCCAACGTCAAGTGGTTACGCGGGCCTTAAATTTACCGGTGCCTGCGGCGATTCAAGCGATGGATTTGAGCGATTATCAATTAAATTCTGCCCATCATGGTCTGGCGATTAATCATGCCGGAACGCAGCTTTGCGTGGCAGCGACAATGTCGGGTTACGCGGCGATCGTCGAGCGCGCATCATTTGAATATCGCAGCGTTAAATTGTCCGAGCATCCACTCGATGCTAAACCCTATTGGGCGACCGAGAGCGCGGATGGCAAATACTGCTACGTGTCGGTCAGCGAGCAGGACCGTGTTGCGGTGATCTCTTTTGAGGAGGCCCGCGAAGTGGCGAGTTTCCCAGTTGGCGATCACCCTCAGCGCGTGCGCACTGGCAAATTGTGGTTGCCGTAGTACTTGCGTTAAAAGTTGACTGCTAAGTCCGTGGGTTGGCAACGAGTTTTGAAGTGCCTAAGCCAACGCCAGATTAAGTGCCTCGACTGACCATGGGGCTTTACTCTAAGGCCTTAAAATATCCGTCAAAGCCCGCAAAAATACGCTTTTTAGAAAGCCTATTGGATATACTTACGGGTGTGCCGTATGCACGCCTGCGCTTCGAGGTGATAGACAGTTTGCAATGTTTTGCATAAACAATCGTAGGCGTAGCCGTTGGCTGTGACAGCGGCGTTTAGACAGCAAGATAAGTTCGATTACAGTCACGTTTAAGCGTTGGTGGAATTAGAGGGTGTGACGCTAACCCGCAGGCAGCGACAGGGTTGTAGATAAATCAAAGTTGGATATTCTAATCGGCACCAGCCGTTGAGGACAGGCTAATGGACGAAAAAGAAAAAATCTTTAAACACTTGCAGGACCGCCTATCTTCGGTTTCTGATCGGGAAGACAAAGAGAGTCGGGAAGAGATAGAAAAGCGCATTGCGTTGGCGCGGATTTTTTTACAGGCGGAAGAACGCTACGATCAACTCAAGCAGCAACACGAGGTTGCTAAAAAGGACTGAGACGGTGGATACTGGTTTGGCGATTTGATCGGCTTAGATTTAGATTTAGATTTAGACTTAGATTTAGGCTGAAGCGGCTGGCTAATACGAGCTTGGCGTTAGCATTTGAGCTCTGCACTGCGGTTGAGTAGGGTGGTTAGCTCGGCTTCAGGGACATGCCCATCGAGTTGCAAGATCGCGTCACCGTGGGCGTTAAAAATCAGTAATTTAGGCACATTAAGATTATCTAGCGCGTTGCTTAAATTACGGTTGACCAAAAAGGCAGGAAATTTATTCTGACTTTGTCTGAGGGCTCGTAGCAGTGGCTGTTTGCGTTCGCCAATACCGACCATAACCGGTCTCAACGCCGGGCAAGTGGTGACGATTTTCTTTAAAAGGCGGTGTTGGGCATGGCACCAATGGCAGTTTTTTGTAAATAGGGCCATTGCTATAACGCTGCCTTGGAGCGCACTGAGATCGCTGCGTTCGGAGCTGCTTAGAGATTCGAACCTTTCTAAGTAGATGGCAGCGGTCGGCGCCGCAGCCGTAATCGCAATGACAGTTGCGTCTTGATCAGTATTAGCGTGTGTCATCGGCACCAGCATGGACAATAGAACGAGGCTTTTGGCCGCTAGGTTAAAGGCCCAGTGAGAACGGCGATGATGGGCTATTTGGGTATCGATCATAGATCTAAATCGAAGCCGACATAGGCTGTTCTGCCGCGCAGTGGTGCGTAGATATAGGTCACATCATAGCCACCTTCGGCGTCGTACAGCAGTGGAGAACTTTCATCTTTTGCCTGACTGTAGTCGAGAAGGTTTGTCGCCCCCAGATATACCTCGACCTTTGGTGTCAGTCGATAACCAAGTTTTAGATCGACATTTATGTAGCTCGGCGCGCGTTGCGGTTTAGCACGATCGGCAGCTTCGTTGTCGTAACCGCTATAGTTGTAGTCGCGAAGATCTCGGCTGGCGATTGTCGAGGCGCTGGCGGTGATGCGCCAGTTCGCGCTGTTCCAAAGGCCACTGAGGGTCGCTCTGCGCTCTATGGGTGCGATCCCAAAGCTGTCTTTAAAGGTGCGGTTGTAACGGTATTGTTCAGCGCTGATGCCGATATTGAGGCTTTCACTCATTTGGTAGTTGAGGGTCCAGTCGACAGCATCCACTCGCGCAGTCGCGTCGAGTTGATCGAGCACAGGAACCCCCTCGGCGGTTATGCCAAGCGTCGCTAGATGATCGACCTCAGTGCGGGCAACAGATAAGGTCGAGACGACTCGCTCTACGGTATAATTCAACGAGTAGTTGTAGCCGATCGATCGCTCTAGTTGGTCGACGGCCACCTGATAGCCTTTTTCGCTATCTAAAATACCGTGATCGCTTTCAAAAAATGACAGCGGAGCACGGTAACCGCGGCCGATCGAAAGACGTGATTGCCAGTCGTCATTATGTCTAAAACGCATGTCCAGGCGCGGAGACAGAAGGGTTTCACCAATTTCATCGCCGCTGACGCGACTGTCGATAAAATCTGCGCGCACGCGATCGAGGCGCAGGGCTAATTCGAGGCCAAAATAATCGGTGGGTGTCCAACTATCTTGCACATAGAGGCCGGTTACATCGTAGTCAAAGCTGTCGGCCATATAGTTTGGGTTGTCGATTAATGCCTGCGATCGCGAGCGCATCGATTCGCTGCGGTTGTCGATTCCAAAGGTCAAAAAATGCTGGTCGGATAATTCATAGTTAAAGCGCATATCGGTATAGCGCATAAGATCGTCGGCATAATAGTCTATCCCCTCGTAATATGAATCTTGAACATGCGCGATATAGGCCATACTCCAAGTAACGTTGAGCGCCGAGGGAAAGTCGTGCAAGAGATTGATAATCACTTCGTCGCGGGTGCTATAGACCCATTCGGTGGTTTCCCAGGGCTTGCCAATATAGCGACCCTTAACGTTATTAGCGGCGAACAATTGCGCTGAATCGCCGGCACTTTGTGACTCGATTGCCCGTTCAATAGACTGTGCGGTATCGCCTAAAACGGGTCCACCAAACACCTCGGAACGCGTGTGATTAACTCGTAGGCGCAAGTTAGTGCGATAGTTTATATCGTAGGAAACAGCCCCGGTGATCGATTGGTTATCTAGATATGGAGATTCGCTAACACCGTTATTATCGCCGTCGTATTGATCGCGCGAGTCGACCTGTATCACTAAATTGGCTTGCACGTCGCCGCCTTGGTTAAGGCCGGCAACAAATAAGGACGCTTTCTGATAGCCGAGTTCACCGCCGGCGACGTCTAGCTCGATCTGATTCGTCGTCGGAATCTGGGTGACCATATTGATGGTGCCGCCGATGGCTTCGGGTGCGATCAAGGACGCACCAGCACCGCGGGCGATGTCGACACTGCCGATGCCTGCCATGGCGACAGCATCCAAACCGTAAAACCCCGACAACATGGTATGCAGGGGAATACCATCGATTAACACGTTAGTGTGTTCGCCCTTTAGGCCATTGATCATGACCCGTTTAGCGCCACACATAGAGCATTCATTGGATACCCTGACCCCCAGAGCTGACTGAATAGCCTCGGTTAGGTTGGCCGCCTGACGATCTTTGATTTGCTCAGCACTCAATAATTCTGTTTTCGCGATGCTGTCCTTGAGCTCCCCAGCTTTGTACAGGCGCTGCCTGACGCCGTCTACGATAATAGATTCGATCAATCTATCGGCGGTTTTTGGCGCCAGCTCTTGAGTGAGTGCTACACTCGAAAAAAACCAAGCGGTGAATGTCGCAGCACCCAGCGCTGTTAGCAATCTAGTTTTGTTCATACATGGCTGCCTTAAATGGCTTTAGTCAATGGCTTTAGTTAATGGATTTAGTTAATGGATTTAGTTAATGTTTTTAGTTAATGGAGCATAAGTACCGCTATGATTTTCGGAAAATGTAGCATCAGCTACGGGCAATGTAGCAGTGGCTACGGAGTATGCCGGTAGTATACTTCGACTGCAATACACTTTTTTCATTGGGGGGTTGTTTGAAAGAAAAAGTCAAAGCTCGCTCGGTTCCCTTTGCGAAGACCCGCAATCGCCATGCCAATGAAACGGCTGAAGATTATGTCGAGGCGGTCGCAGAAATTATCGAGGAGTCAGGCGAATGCAGAGTGCTGGATTTGGCGCGGCATTTTAACGTCAGCCACGTGACTGTTTCGCGAATAGTCAAACGACTACAAGGTCAACAACTGTTATATTCCCAGCCCTATCGTCCGGTCGAACTGACCCCTGAAGGTGCTAAATTTGCCAAGCGCGTTAGGGAGCGTCATGCGGTCGTTCTGGCTTTTTTAATGGCGCTCGGGGTAGACAAATCCAGCGCCCAGATTGACAGTGAGGGCATTGAACACCATGTCGGTCCAAAAACATTGGCGGCAATGAAACGATTTTTAAAGCCATAAGTCTGCCTTTCCACCGAATATTGCGTCGACAGATTAGATATCGCCGATAAACATTCGCCATGCGAGTTGATCGAGTTGCGCGGCAAAGATTGCGGGCTGGTGCCGTTTTTTAGCGTCTAGTTGACTTAGAATGACGCTTTTATCGGGCTCATATGCCACCGCACTTTCCGCCTAAAAATAGTCAGTAAAAAATACAGCGCTAATAAAGAGTACGCCGGTCACTGGGAGATGCACTCGCTTGTCGCGCTTAGAGGATGGCTTTTCACTTCTCGAATGCCTTTTAGTTGCCGGCCTATCTTTGGTTTTAATGTCCGGGGTCACCACCCATTTTGAGCGCTTAGACGGACATCGACGGGTCAACACGCAACTTTGGGAAATCCGCCGTGGGCTAGAATTAACGCGCAGCATGGCGCGATCCCAAGGACAAATTTGGACCGCTTGTTTTAGCGATGACGACGATCGTTGCGTGCGCAGTCAAGGCGTGCGCTGGCAGGTATGGCGAGACGATAATCAGAATCGTAGGTTGGACATTGACGAGAGGGCAGTCAGTCAAGTGGTGCTCGATGGACTTGATCTGTGGATCAAACTATCGGCGTCTGGACGTCGCTACGTACGTTTTAAACGCTCGGGTGAGGCTTTAGAGTCGGGTAATTTCTTGGTCTGCTGGCGGAGCGGATTAGATTACTACCCGCGCAAGGTGATTTTCTTTCGCAGTGGGCGTATTCGCTTTTCCAATAGCGCTGAACAGGCCAAAATCGCTAGAGATGATTGTCCCGAATCGGCGGCAATGGTGGTTACTGAGATGCCAACCTAGGCTTTATGGACGATCGCGGCAGGCGCAATACAGCGTTGCCGCGGCATGCGGCATGCGGCATGCGGGATGTCGGATGTCGGATGTCGGATGTCGGATGTCGGATGCGGGCCGGGGCCGGGGCCGGGGTAAATTGTCATGCAGCTGCGGCCGCCTAGAGGGATCTCGAACGCGGGATGAAGACGTTAGCCGATAGGATGATTGGACACCACTCGATTTGGCTATTGCGCAATGATTTGGCTATTGCGTGATGATTTGGCAATTGCGCAATGAAAAGTGCGCTGGAGCCCATCGTGCGCAGTCATTCGGCGCGCCTCGCAATGCAGCCGGCGCAGCAATTCAATGTGCCTTGCGTCACAAATTGGCGACACCGTCGAGACCTGCCTGCTGGCGATGTAGGTTAGTTCCGGACGCTCTCTGAATTTTGCATCACACTAGCCAAGTACCGGGGTCATTGGCGCGTCTGGGCCATTCCGCTCAGCGTATTATCCACTGGCGACAAGTTACTTCGCTGCGGTCGGCGCGCGGCGATAATCTCGAGTATTCGGGGGTGCTCTGTCATGTTAGCAGGTATCTTAGTTGACAGCTTAGCTAGTATCTTGGGTGAACGCTTAGCCTGCCATGACCACGTTGCTGGCAATGCCGCTATTAGCTTGGCAATTGTAGCTGCGGGCGATGATAGCTTTACTGGCGCAAAGCTGAGAAAGCTAAGATCGAATTTATCGCCCATGCTCGTTGAATCTAAAGGCGCGGATCGATTGCGGCCAAGTGATCATGGGGTTGGCCTGCGGTTCATTCCCTCGATGTCCAACGGCAGAGGTATGACGCTTTTGGACGCGCTGTTCGCGGTTGCACTGGTGGCGATTCTGTCGACTGTGGCATACCCGTACTACCGCCAGCACCTGATTACGCTCCACCGTGCGGATGCTCAGCGCCATTTACTCTCACTAGCCAGTTTACAACATCATTACCGCATCGATGCGGGGCAGTACGCCCTGACCTTAAAGCAATTGGGCGTGCCCGCCAATCCGGCCGTCAGCGATTATTATCGCGTGTATTTTGAGGACGCAGACAATTTTTTACCAGGCACCGGTTTTCGCGCCATAGCCGCACCACTCACGGATGGTATGCAGGCGAGTAGCGACACTTTGAGTATCGATCACCTGGGGGTGGTTAGCCCCAAGTGGCGGCGGCATTGAACCGGCTTAATTTAGCTGTCACGCGGTGCTCAAAGCCCTTTGGGCGCGGTCGAGTGCCGAACGACCAGAAATCTGCGGTCGGTTGCAACTACCGCCGAATGACCACCGGCAATGGGTATCTTGGTTATGCCATGCTCGAAGTGGTCTTGAGCCTCATGATATTTGCTGCGGTGGCGGTGGGTTATGTGACGCTCTACCGCCAACTTCAGTTGCACGCGGCGGACATGATGCAACGCACCCATGCGCAAAATCTGGTCGATAATATGACCGCGCAATTGCTGCTTGATCGGACGTCGTCGTCCTGCCAAGTTGCGCGCTCAGCATTGTTAGACATGCCGCTTAATCGATTGTCGTTGAGTGACTTGACCGAACCACAGGTTTGCCTAAATCCGATTGCACCGCAGGGCACCTGTCGCTTGACCCTCGAATGGCGTGGCTCCGTAGTGGGCGAAACCGGTTTTATAGGCTGTTCAGCGGCCTCTAAGTTGGGTCTTTCCGCCGGTTTATGGCAGTCCATGGCTCGGGTGGTTTATCGCCCCATGGTCGATGCCTAGTGGCGTTTTTAGGCGTTCGATCAATGGCGCGTCAGGCCGGTTTTTCGCTGCTCGAGTTGCTGCTGGCGGCAGCTCTCGGGGTGCTCATTTGCTGGGCTATGTTAGACATTAATGCAGGTGCGTTGCGCGGCATGAAGAATATACAGCGTAATCAGCAAGTCTATGAAAGCGGACGCTTGTTGCTCGATATATTGCGTAGTGAGGTGCGTTTAGCCGGGTTTTTTGGTCGTGTTGGGGCGCGTAAGCCAGCGCTTTCGGAGAGACCTGAGCTGTGTTTTCGATTTTCTTCTGGGGATGCAAACACAGTGTTCAATGCCCCCATCGATGGGCTCGACAATGCTCCGGCCGGTAGCCGGGGATGCGGCGGCAAACAACTCTTGCCGGGTTCTGATGTGCTGCTGATACGTTACGCCGACACGCGAGATGCGACCGCCATCGAGGCGCGCAGAGACTACGTGCAGGCAACCCCTAAAACGCTTGCGTTAATACGCCACAACGATATCCGAGCGGATGGACTGACCGACTGTTGTCAGGATTTTAGGGCTTATCACCAACAGTTGTTTTTTGTTACCGAGGACCGTGTTTTTCGCCGTAAACGTTGGCGCCGCGGTGGTTTCAGCGCCAGCGAACCGCTTGCCGAAGGGGTTGATAACTTTCAAGTTGTCTACGCGCTGGCGAGCGGTGAGGTACCGCTCGCGGGGGCTGCCGCGCGACTGCAATATGTGTCTTTACCGCGCGGTGATTGGCAGTGGTCGAGGGTGCGTTCGGTGCAATTGTCATTCTGGTTGAGCGCGTCGGCCG
>CAJIZO010000080.1 GCA_905181995.1 Flavobacteriaceae bacterium TMED48 | reverse complement strand
TTAGTACCTCGATGATTGATATGGGGGTCACTGAAATCCTCGTCTATGGTACCGCCGTGGTGATAGCCTCGGTGACTGTTTAGGCCGAGGATGGGGATTTCTATCCTCAATGCGCCAGCTAGTAGTTATTCAGTGAAATTGTCAGATGTGGTGGTTGACAGCGGTTTGATCCGCGATCGAGGCCGGAATAATTCGGCTGATCTGTAAATTAGAGCGGCGCGACAAAATCTGTGGCATACCGACCAAAAACCGATGCATCTGGGGTCATGGTTTGGATAGCCCCATTTTCTGATACCATACCGACATGTCTATTGGCGTGACTTCCCAATCCAGTCTCAGTGCGCGCAATAATCTCAGGGATCTGAGTATTATTCGGGTTTCACTGATCTGTGTGCAAGCATTGGCCCTAGTGGCGTTTAGCCAATTTTATCGGATTGGGTTGCCGGTCGAGGCGCTGTGTTGGGTGCTCAGTGGTTATTCCATAGTCGCTGTATTTTCATGGCAGCGGACGCGGCAGGTCAAGCCGATCACCGATTTTGAGTTTTTCTTGCACCTGCTAGTAGATATGTTTTTTTTCAGTTTGCTGCTGTACTTTAGTGGCGGTGCGTCAAATCCTTTCATCTCCTATTACCTGATCCCGATCAGTATTTCGGCGATTACCTTGCCGCGGCGCTCTACGCTTTTGGTGACTGTCGTCGGGCTGATGGCGTACAGCATTTTACTGCAACACTATGTCGAAATAGCGGCGATTGCACCTAGCGTTGAATTGCACAGCGGCAACAATTTACACATCACTGGCATGTGGGTAAATTTTGGTGTAAGCGCGGCAATTATTACTTATTTTGTCAGCCGTATGTCCCTGCAATTGAAGTCCCATCAGTTAGAGATCGCCGAGCAACGGGAGGCGCAGTTGCGCAGCGATCAAATTCTCGCGGTCGGTACGCTGGCGGCCGGCACCGCGCATGAACTGGGCACGCCGTTAAATACTATGAAGATACTCGTCGATGAGATTCTCGAGCGCCCAGAACTGCCAGAGCGCGACGATATGTTGTTGTTACACGCTCAGATCGAACAGTGCAAGACCACCCTGAAGCAGTTGATCTGCACCGCCGAACAATCGCAATCTGACGCGCTGCAAGCTCAGCGTTTGGAGCTTTATTTTCAGCAGTTGTTTGAGCGTTGGCAATTGATGCGGCCCAATCTCAAAGCCAACATCCATTTTCCGCAGGCTAGCGCCACCACGCAGATGGATCAGGTCGCTGTGTTCGATCCAACGATTGCTCAATCGCTGTTAAACATCCTCAATAATGCCGCCGATGCCAATCCGTTGAACGTCGAGGTCACACTGCGGTGGAGCGTGCGCGAGGTGCAACTTAGTATCCGCGACCATGGGCCGGGTTTAGCGCCGCATAATCTTGAATCTCTGGGTGATCCTTTTGTAACCGATAAAGCGGATGGCCTCGGCCTCGGATTATTTTTATCGCGGGCCACGCTCAACCGCTTTGGCGCCAGTATACGAGTTCAAAATGCCGCTGGTGGTGGTCTGTTGACAGAGATTGTTCTGCCACTATCGAATACTGCTATGCGGCGGGAAAAAGGTCTCTAGTATGCATTACCTATTGGTCGATGACGACGTCACTTTTAGCCGCGTTTTGGCTAGTGCGTTGACCCGTCGCGGGGGCGAAGTGGTCTGCGCGGCAAACAGCGCAGAGGCGTTAACCCACTGTGCATCCGCTCCTATTGAGCGCGTGGTACTCGATCTCAAGCTCGAGGGCGAATCTGGATTAACCCTTTTAAAACAACTGATGGCATTGCAACCGCAATTGCGCGTGGTGGTATTGACCGGTTATTCGAGCATTTCAACCGCGGTGACAGCGGTCAAATTGGGCGCTGTCCAGTACCTGTGTAAACCGGCTTCGGTGCGTGATATCGAGGCGGCATTTGAGTGCGATTTGGCGGTGGAAAGTACCGATGTCGCTGAGCACCCGCCCTCTCCGAGTCGCCTTGAGTGGGAACATATACAGCGTGTGCTGGGTGCAAACAATCACAATATATCGGCAACCGCGCGCGCTCTTGGAATGCATCGCCGAACGCTTCAACGAAAACTATACAAGCGACCGGTGGCGTCCTAGACTAGCCACGACTGCGCTCATCGAGCATTTAACCGCTGGCAACAAGTGCCGCCGGAAGCGCCGTCATCCGATGCTGGAAATGCCCGTCGGGCAGCGCAGTCTAAAGGCCCCGTCGCCGGGTTGATTGGCTTTTGACAGCGTGCCCTTGGCTCGCCGTATAATGGACTCAGCGACAGTCCAATTACTCTAAAGAGGTAACCTATGACTCATTCCGCCTACATCTACGATGCTATTCGAACGCCGCGCAGCAAGGGTAAAAAAGATGGCGCTCTGCACGAGGTTAAACCGATCGAACTCGGCGCGGGATTACTGACGGCGTTGCAACAGCGCAACGATCTGGACACCGCCTACGTCGACGATGTATTGATGGGCTGTGTTTCGCCAGTCGGCGAGCAGGGCAGTGACATAGCAAAAATGATTGCGCAGCGTGCCGGTTGGGATGAGTCGGTGGCGGGTGTTCAACTCAACCGTTTTTGCGCGTCTGGTCTCGAAGCGGTGAACACCGGCGCGCAGAAAATCGCTTCGGGTTGGGAGCAGTTGGTCGTCGCCGGCGGGGTCGAGTGCATGTCGCGTGTTCCCATGGGCAGTGATGGCGGCGCGTGGGTCAGCGATGCGGCGTTTTCCATAGACACAAGCTTTGTTCCCCAGGGAATTGGTGCCGACACCATTGCGACCCTCGATGGTTATTCTCGCGAGGATGTCGACGCCTATGCGTTGGAGTCGCAACGGCGCGCGGCCCATGCACGCGATAATGGTTACTTTGATCGTTCGGTAGTGCCGGTGCTGGACAGCAACGGTTTCAGCATTTTACAGCATGACGATTTTATCAAACCGCAGAGCAGCATGGAGGGTCTCGGGGCACTGCGCGCTTCCTTCGAGCAGATGGGTAGCATGGGCTTTGATGCCATGATGATCAAAAAGTACAACACCCTCGATCGGATCGACCACGTGCATACCCCGGGCAACTCATCAGGCATCGTCGATGGTGCCAGCGCGGTATTGATCGGCAGCGAGCGCGCCGGCAAAGACCTTGGTTTGACCGCCCGAGGGCGCATCGTTGCAGGCGCTATTTTGGCCTCCGACCCAATTATTATGCTGACAGCTCCTGGGCCCTCGGCTGTGAAATGTTTGCAGACCGCAGGATTGACCGAAAATGATATCGACCTATGGGAAATTAACGAGGCGTTTGCGGCCGTTGCGATGCGCTACATGCGCGATCTGGACATCGATCATTCGGTCACCAATGTGAATGGGGGGTCAATCGCTATGGGGCATCCGCTCGGTGCCACCGGCGCAATGTTGTTAAGCAGTATGCTCGACGAGTTAGAACGCCGCGAGTTACGCCGTGGCATGCTCTCGCTGTGCGTGGGCGGCGGCATGGGCATCTCGTGCATCATCGAGCGCGCTTAAGGGTGCGAACGGCGCATTTTTGCACCGATTTTGAACAATTCAAAGGGCCATTCAATGAGTGTTTTTAACTACCAAAAAGATCAACAGGGCATCGTCACCATCACCATGGATATGACTGGGCCGGTGAACGCAATGAATGCTGAGTACAAGGTTGCCATGCACGAAGCGGTCAATCGCTTGGAGCAGGAACAGGGCCTTGTGGGGGTGATATTAGCGTCGGCCAAACGGGTATTTTTTGCCGGTGCAGATCTCAAGGACTTGGTCCGCGCAACGCCTGATCACGCCGAGGAGATCTACCGCGATATCCAGCTTATGAAACACGACATGCGGCGCCTTGAAAAGTTGCCGGTGCCGGTGGTGGCGGCGATTAACGGCGCTGCGTTGGGGGGTGGGTACGAGCTGTCACTGGCCTGCAATCGGCGAATTGCGGTGAATCACCGCGCGGTTAAAATCGGTTTGCCGGAGTGCTCTTTGGGATTGTTTCCGGCCGGTGGCGGGATCGTCCGACTGACCCATTTGATTGGCGTTCAGGCTGCGTTGGATATTATCCTCGCCAGCAAGCAAATGATTCCGGAAAAGGCGCTAGCAGTGGGTATGATCGATCAGTTAGTAGAGACGCTGGACGATCTTATTCCGGCGGCTAAACGCTGGCTCATCGACGTCGAGTCAGACACCGAAGCCGCCCGGCAACCATGGGATCGAAAGGGCCACAAAGTTGCAGGCGGCGCGATCAATACGCCAAAAAATGCGCAGTATGCTGCGGTGGCGCCGACCATGTTGCACCAAAAGACCCGCGGCCTGCTGCCGAATGCGACGGCGGCTATGGACATCGCGTTTCAGGCGAGCATGCTCGATGTGGATACGGCGTTGCGTATCGAGAGCCGCGAGTTCGTCAAAGTGGTCACGGGTGCGGTGGCCAAAAATATGATCACCACGTTCTTTTTTCAGCTTAACCAGATCAACGCTGGCGCCAGTCGACCGCAGGGTGTGGCCAAGAATCCAACGCGAAAGCTAGGCGTTCTCGGTGCCGGTATGATGGGCCAGGGAATCGCCTATGTCGCTGCCATGGCGGGCATTCAGGTGGTGCTCAAGGACATGACTTTGGCGGCTGCTGAAAAGGGTAAGGCCTACACGATCGCGCTGTTGGCCAAGCAAACCAGCCGCGGCCGCCTCGATGCAGCCAAAGCCGAGGTCATTGCCGACCTGATTAAGCCGACCATCTGCGACACCGATTTGGCCGGTTGTGATTTGATCATCGAGGCGGTGTTTGAAAATATCGCGCTAAAAAACACCATCACACAGAGTACCGAGCAGTACTTGTCTGACGATGGGCACTGGGGTTCGAACACCTCGACGCTACCGATCACACAACTGGCGGAGGCGAGCGCAAAGCCGGAGAATTTCATTGGTATCCACTTTTTCTCTCCGGTCGACAAGATGCCGTTGATCGAAATCATAGCCGGAGAAAAAACCAGCGACGCAACGCTTGCCAAGGCGTTCGATTTTGCCCAGCAAATTGGCAAGACGCCGATTGTGGTCAACGACTCGTTGGGCTTCTTCACGTCTCGAACCTTTAGTACCTATCTCGATGAGGGGGCTAAATTGCTGGTCGAGGGCGTTCATCCGGTGAAGATAGAAAACCTTGCCAAAGCCACTGGTATGGCAGTCGGACCTTTGCAGGTGCAAGATGAGACGAGTCTCGAATTGAGCCGCAAGGTGTCCGAGACCTGGGCGGCCATGGGTATTGTCGACAAGTGGGGGGATGGCGAGACCCAGCGCCGCATGATCAAGGACATGATTACCGACAACGGTCGCGGTGGTCGGCATCACGGCGGCGGTTACTATGACTATCATGCCGATGGTAGCAAGAGCATCTGGCCGGGTCTCTTTGAGCTCTATTACGATGACAGCGTCGCGGTGGTGGATCGGGATATTCAGGATAGACTGATTTTTCGACAGGTCATCGAGACCTTAAAATGTTATCAAACCGGGGTGCTGCGAAGCGTTGCCGACGGCAACATTGGATCGATCATGGGCATCGGCGCACCGGCCCACACGGGCGGCTTTATCCAATTCGTCAACAGTTACGGTTGCGCAGCGTTTATTCAGCGCTGCGAGGAACTATCGGCCGCTTATGGCGAGCGTTTTAACTGCCCAGAGATCGTTAAGCAACGGGCTGCGAGTGGCGAATTATTTGCTTAACACGCGGGTGCGAGCGCTTTATACGGCGGTCACGGGTATGCCAATGAATCAAATATGGAAGCCAATAAATGCAACAAACTAATGTTTTTGGAGAACTGATCGAAGAGTGCTGTAGCGACCCCATAACGGGATACTTTCGCGATGGCTTCTGCCGAACCGATGACCATGATCGCGGTTCGCACACCGTGTGTGCTCGAGTGACGGAGAGTTTTTTAAACTATTCAAAGCGTCGCGGTAACGACCTGTCTACGCCGCGCCCAGAGTACCAGTTTCCAGGGCTGGTCGACGGCCAGGCATGGTGTCTGTGCGCAGCCCGCTGGCTCGAAGCGCAGCAGGCTGGATGCGCGCCTCGGGTGTATCTCAGGCGCACCAACAGCAAGGCCCTTGAGATCGTTCCGCTGGATTTGCTCAGCGAACACGCCGCGGACCTCAATTAGCCCCACAGTTGCAGGGATATTCTGTTGAACGTCTACGAAAAATATCTGTTGCCGCGTTTATTGAATTGTCTATGTAGCGCCAAACCGGTGCGCTATCAACGTCAAAAGGTGGTGCCCGGAGCTCAAGGCGTGGTGCTCGAGGTGGGTATTGGGTCTGGGTTAAATATCCCATTTTATGATGTCGCTCGAGTGGAGCGCGTGATCGGTTTGGACCCCTCGGTTGAGCTCAACGCGTTGGCGCGGTGCGTGGCTGCCGAGCACTGCGTGCCGGTCGAGTTAATGCTCGGCGATGCGCAGGCTATCGCGCTCGCGGAAAACTCGGTGGACACCGTGTTGGTGACCTATACTCTGTGTACCATTCCGGATGCCTTGAGCGCTTGTCGCGAGATGTTGCGCGTGCTGAAACCCAATGGACGGCTAATTTTCTGTGAGCATGGAATTGCACCGGATGTCTCGGTGGCTCGATGGCAGGCACGTATTGACCCATTGTGGGGATTGCTGGCTGGCGGTTGTCACTTGAATCGGGACATTCCGCGACTGCTGACGGACGCCGGGTTTGAGTTGCAGAATCTCGAAAAGATGTACCTGCCGAGTACACCGCGCTTTGCCGGTTACAACTTTTGGGGTAGTGCGCAGATCGGTGGGCATTTGTAACGCTCGAGGATGGCGGTAAACACCACTTTGGCAACCGTTCGCGTAGCTTTTTGCGACCTCGCGGCACTGGTTGGCGTCGAGTTAACGCGAGGATTTATATGCACATATCAGCCAAATTTGATGGCGGTAATATCAAGGTCATCGACGCTGAAGATGAGCGAAATATTGCTCTAGAGATCGTTAAAGATCACCAATCTGATTTTTATCAGTGGTTTCATTTTAAATTAGCCAATGCCCGGCCTACTGAGCACGTGCTAAATATAGTCAATGCAGGAAATTCGGCCTATGCCGATGGCTGGCCGGGTTATCGAGCCGTCGCGTCCTACGACAGAGTGTATTGGTTTAGAGTGCCGACGGAATTTGATGGTGAAAAGCTCATCATTAGCTTTACGCCCGAATACGACAGCGTGTATTTTGCGTATTTTGCGCCCTACAGTTATGAGCGGCACCAAGATTTTCTCCATCGAGCGCAATTGGAGGCAAACTGCCAATTACAGGTGTTGGGTGAAACCTTGGATGGCAGAGAGATATCAGTGTTAAAAATAGGCCAAGCGGGCGAGGGCAAACGCGTGGTATGGCTAACCGCGCGCCAACATCCGGGAGAGACCATGGCCGAATGGTTTATGGAGGGCTTTATCGATCGTTTGATCGATAAAGCTGACGGCGTTGCGCGCTCATTACTCGACCACGCGGTGTTTTACCTGGTGCCAAATATGAACCCCGACGGTTCAGTTCGCGGTCACTTGCGAACGAACGCGGCCGGGGTGAATCTCAACCGCGAATGGGCTGACCCCTCGATGGCGAAAAGCCCAGAAGTTTATCTGGTTCGAAAAAAAATGCTCGAGGTCGGTGTTGACCTCCATCTCGACGTTCACGGCGACGAATCCATCCCGGTGAATTTTGTCGACGGCTGCGAGGGAATCCCATCCTATGATCAACGGCAAAAAACGCTTGAAGACAATTTCAAAGCGCTGTTGTTGGCGATAACGCCCGAATTTCAAGATCAGCGCGGCTACGATAAAGATGCGCCTGGGACCGCCGATTTGTCTATTGCCACCAATTGGGTGGGTGAACGCTTTAAGTGCCTAGCCTTGACCATAGAAATGCCATTTAAGGATCACGATGAGCTGCCGGATGACCGAATGGGGTGGTCAGATCAGCGTAGCCGCGTCTTAGGCAGAGACTTCTTAACCGCCATTCGACACGTGGTCGGCAAGCTGCGATAAAACGTTGTCTGACCGTCACTGCACTGACGCGTTAGCCTTGCTCGAACTCTTGGGTGCAGCGCTTTAAGCTGCCCTCTATTGCCGCTAAATAGGTTTTTTCACGATTAGTCATAGCGGATTTAAAGCGCGTAACATCGGAGATAATCTGTTTGTAAGCGGGTCGATTAATCTCGCCAGCGATCAAATTTTCGCGCGCGGTGTACTCTTCTGTCAACTGCTCTAAAATGCCGTCCGAAAGTTTTTTTCCAACCGCTTTTAGGCCGCACTTCCAGTACCGGTCAACGCTCGTCGGATCGCCTTGCGCGACGGGCTTTTTCTTTAGTTTTTGAATGCCGTCGATACCTCCGAGACGATGAAAAAGATACAGCTTTGGGCTGTTTAAACCCGAGGGTATTTCTGGTGCTGAGGAAGAGCCCGCTCCGCCGCCGCAGGCAGTCATAGTGATCAATCCAATGATTGCGGTAATTCGATGCATGTCATACCCCTTGGTTAGTTGTCGAGCGTCGCGGTGAGTTGGCCTGGTTGCCAACCCGACATGTCGCCCATTTGCAGTTTAAATAATCGGCAGTAATCGCCAAGGGTTTAGCCGCAAACCACCGGCGCCTTGTCAGTTGGCGGCGATTCGATTGGCGGCGGCAATGCCTTTAATCGCATCACCATGCGCGGCAAGCTGCCACTCGAACTGTTTGCCAATAGGGAGGTTAGTTTTTATTTAACCAATACGGCAATTATAATGGCCCGTATGGGCTACTAATTTGTTACTATTTACGGTTGGATAAGCCGCCGGGCAAGGGTTGTTGGGGATATTTTTGAGAATTCTTATTTACAGTGTAAAGAATTTTTTTGGCAAGGTAGGCAGTGGCCGAGCCGAATTCACGTTGATGCTTTTTGTCGGGGTAGCGATTGGCTTCACTGTGTTTGATCTGTCGGGTTATCTGCTAAATTTTTTCCCACTGAGCGTTTGGACGCACCTTTACGATAGCCTCAACGCAATGTTTAGCGGCTGGTATCTGATTGGCGAAATTTTTTATCCGCCATCGGAGCGATTGAAATTATTGTTTCAGACAATTTTGGCCGCGTTGTTGTGCTTTCCATTTTTGTCTTGCTACCTATTTCTGCGCAATAAAGTCATCGATGAGAACGTCTATTTAAATAACTTTAATTGCTTTGACGATGTCTATCGTTTTCAAAGCGGGGATTTAAAAGTATTTTCGCTTACCGACCAGCCGGTTGCACCGTTGCGTTTGAACGGCAATTTGATGTGTATTTTGGATCGATTCTTTTTGCTGATCCCAGATTCTGACAACATGGTTTGGTCGCTTGGCGAAGTTGAGGCGGACCTCCAGCAGGCTGAACCCAGCGTCACTATTTTTTGTGCGCTTGGCGATGCGCGCGTCGCCTGCCGGCTAATCGTGGTTGAGGATCGCAGCGATCCGATGCGGGTGAAATATTTGGGCGGTGGTAATCTCACCGACATCAAAAGTATTATTCGCTCGAACGTGGCTAAATTGGATGGCGTCAAGGAGTGTTTTCTGCGCTCGTCGCAGTTGATGACGGTCAATAATCGGCATCAACTTGCTTACAAAGCGATGCTGCTGATGGAAGATGGCGAGTACACGGTGTTGGGCAGCTATCTAACGCTCAATCAAAAATCGTATGAACTGTTGTTGTTGACGCCACCCGAAGATCTCGATGAAGATCTAAAAATGAATATGATTCGAGCAATCAATAATATCAAGGTCAAAGGGTTTGGCGCGCTGAACGAATTTGAGTTATTTAAATGACCTTTAGTTAGCCGACCATGAGCCTTTTATTGGTGTCAGCAGACGCTTGAGGTTAACCCTAAACACCACCGTTCCGACCAGATGGGTTTTTGGGTGGCGCGACCC
>CAJIZO010000079.1 GCA_905181995.1 Flavobacteriaceae bacterium TMED48 | reverse complement strand
CGGCATAGGTTCCAGCCGAATAATCAGTTCGCCCGCAGCGTAGCGCTCGGCAAATGAGAGCGCCACCAACGTCGTCTCTCCAGGTTCTGCACCGCCGCGATAATCGTGGGAAAAACGCACCGCTGCGCCCGGTTTGGCGTAGGACCAGGGCTTGTCTGCATCTGGACTCGGCGCGATGGGCGCGCTCGATGGCGGCACGTCTGGCACTAGTGCCAGATCGTCGGCAGATGTTAACGCCTCGCCACAGGCCATTGGCAACAGCGCAAGCAGCAGCGGTAATAACCGCTTCGATCCATTGCGTATTTCTCTCCATCCGTTCGTATCCATAGCGCATCGCTCCTTTTAACGGCTGATCTGCAAGTCAAAACAGGTTTGAGGATGTTCACCATCTTCATAAAGGTAAATATCCATCATGTAATCACCGAGGTCGGCGAGTTCGGCGGTCAAACGTTCCTCACCTGAGGCATCGCTCTCGCCGAACGCGACCGGCACGCCCTGTCGAAAGATATCAAAGTCGATGTCCTCGATGGTTTGCTGATTTTCGTCTGGGATTTGCGTCGCCACGAAGCTGTGGGCACCCGCGCTATCGACTTCAAAAACCACGAATATCGCATTACCTAACTTGTTGAAGGATCCAGCGTCAGTGTCTACGCACAGATCAGTGAGCGCGGCTCCATCCACGGTCGCCCGATGATACACCGGCAGCACCGAGGCAATACCACCGTCGTGGCTTTCGCCGGCGCCGTCACCACCGACGCCATCGATGCCTTGGGCGGTGAGCAACGCATCGATACCAGAGTTCGGCTGTTGGGTTTTAAACTCCTCGACAAACGAGAAAATGCTCGTCAACCACGGGGTGTTGCGGTAGGTCTCTGACACCAGCGTGCGGTAGATCGGACCTAGACCGAGGGTGCTCTGATCGACGCCGTCGCTGTCGGCATCGTACAGATCATAGAGGATCGACTGCACCGAACTCTCGTTAAACCAGCCGCGATTGAGCGCTTGGTTTTTTTCGATATCGACCGCAAAACCGGCGCTCTGAGCGCCGCCATAGCTATCGCGATAGTAACGATCGTCGGTGATCATGGCCGACAGCGCGTTGCCCCAGCCCTCGCCAAATGCGACCCGTAAATCGAGCCTATCGCTCCCACTGTGGTCTCCGCCTATGGAGTCGGAGCGCGATAGCTTGTCTTCAAAATAGTGTCCCCACTCGTGAATCACAACGTGACGATCGTATTCGTCGGTATCGCTATCGGCGGCACCGAGAATATAAACATTATTGGCGTTGTAATAGGATGTAACAATATCGCCATCGGCAGCTTCGCCATCGGCTGGTCGGTTATTTTCGCTCCAGTTAATCTGCAATAACGGAAAAACCACGCTATTGTCGATGGCGCGGAATTTCTCCATCGTGGCGTAGACCGCGTCCAAAATCGCAAACGGCGCGGCTGATCTAACCGCGGTGTAACTGCTCCCGCCCCACCCAGAGGCGAAATGCAGATTGCGCTCCGCGCTGCCAACGGCGGCCTCAAACAGCGCCGTCTGGCCAACATAGAGCGCGCCGCCGCTGGTGTTGTCGATGACTTTTACCTCCCAGTGCGGTGCGTTTTTGAGCTGCGCGGCAACCCGCACCCGAACGCGCTGATCGAGGTCGACTGCAAATCCATAACGGCCCTGCGCATCGGTCACCGTGGTCGCCAACACCCTGTTGTCGGCGCCGCGCAACTCCACCACCAAACCACGGCCGGGCGACGCCTGCGTATTGGCGTAGTCTAACCCGCTAGTGATAGGGTTCAGCGGCACCAGATCGAAAGTCACACGACCGCCGATTTGTCCCTGGGTGGCAATCACTACCGAGGCGGTCGCCATGGCCCCGCGGTTATCGGTCACGGTTAAACTGAAGCTCAAGGCTTCGGCGGCCGCTGGCGATGGCACCACAAAGCTGATTTCGGACGCGTTGGCATCATCAATCGCCACGCTAACGCCCGTCGTCTGCCGCCATGCATAGCCGACAATATCGCCATCACTGTCGTCGGCATTGCCAATCAACGTTATGGTTTGACCCACTTCGGCAGATCCCGAACGCGCGATACTGACGGTCGGTAGAGCATTAATATGCGCAACGGTGAGGCTATCGATACTCTGGCCACCGTGATTATCGGTGGCGGTAAAGGCAAAGACAAAGTTCTCCTCAGCGGGCTTTTGGGGTAGCGTAAAGCTCGCTTGCAACTGATCCGCGCCGCTAATATCGACGCTATCGCCTGCGGTCTGAGCCCAACCGTAACTGACAATATCACCGTCGCTATCGGTCGCAGTGGCGGTCAAGGTTACCCGCGTGTTCGCGGCCACGCTCTGGTCACTGCCGGCATCGACCACTGGCAGCGCGTTGTCATGGGCAACATTGACGGTATCGGACGCGCTAGCATCGCGGTTGTCGGTCACCGTCAAGACGAACGCAAAGGTTGAGGACGCGGGTTTGTCGGGCAGTGTAAAGCTCGCCTCAGCCTGATCCGCACCGTTCAGAGTCACACTATCGCCCGACGTCTGGCTCCAGGCGTAACTGATAATCTCGCCATCACCATCCTCAGCACTGCCACTTAGAACCGCGGTCGCACCAGCGAGCACATTCTGATCGCTGCCGGCATCGACCGTCGGGACGGCATTGTCATGCGTGATGGTGATTGAATCAGAAGCGCTAAGCCCGCCGTTATCGGTCACGGTCACGGTAAACACCAAGGTTTCTGACTGTGGTTTGGTCGGCATACTAAAGCTTGCGCTGGCGCTATCGGGTGCATCGATAACGATGCTATCGCCAGCGTCCTGCACCCAAAGGTAACGGCTAACGCTGCCATCGCCGTCGGAGGCGCTAGCGGTTAATTCAACCAATTGGCTCGCGGCCACCGTCTGATCACTGCCGGCATCGACCTGCGGCGGCTGATTGTCTGAACGTGCCTGAAGTTCGCCACCACCGCCGCCGCCACCGCAAGCGGCAACCACCAGTGACAAACAACAGGTTAATAATCTTTTGGATAGCCTATGCATCGTGCCGATTTAACGCCTTTAGCATTCTTAAACTATTGAGAAATACGCTATATATCTAGCAGGATAAACCATTGCTAATGATCCATCCAGCGTTAAGAAATTGGCTCTGCCAACTATTTTGTATCGATTATTCTGACTATAAATGGCAATTGAACATCCTGTAAACGTTAAACTAGGGACTTCCTGTCTATTAATCAGCTCAATTGATCAACACCATTGATAAACGCCATTGATAAAAAAAGTATAGTCAACAATTGACGGAACCCGACTAGTAATGCTTCGGGCTGGCAAAAAGAGCGGGGCCAAAGGGATTTAAGAGCGGTGGAGTGACGCACATTTTTTGTCGCGGGGGAGGAGCGCGGTCGGCTAAACCGCCTGCCCAGCGGCATAGCCAGACGACCAGGCCCACTGGAAATTGTAACCGCCCAGATGGCCGGTGACGTCGATCACCTCACCGATAAAATAAAGCCCCGAATGGCGGCGGCTCATCATGGTTTTGGACGACAATTCGTCGCTGTCGATACCGCACAGGGTTACCTCAGCGGTACGGTAACCCTCAGTGCCCGCGGGCACTAACTGCCAGTTCGCGCATTGCTGAGCGACATTGGCAAGGTCGACATTGGCAATTTCTGCCAACGGTTGATCGCGCTTGGCGGGCCAAAAACGCAGCTCTAAAAGCTGCGCCAACGATTTTGGCAGATGCTGCTGAAAAATCGTCCGCAGAACAGTTTTAGGGGATTCGATTTTCATCCTCAGCAGCCACGGGTAGATGTCTATATCCGGCAGTAAATTAATACCAATCGGCTGCCCAGGCCGCCAGTAACTCGAGAGTTGCAGCGCACAAGGCCCGCTGATACCACGGTGGGTAAACAGCATGTTGCCGCGAAAATTTGCCCCTTGGCTGGACATCAGGACATCCACGGCGGTGCCCGACAGGCTCGCAAACGCCTCACCGAGTTCGCCGCTAAAGGTAAAGGGCACCAATCCTGCGCTGCGGGGTAATAGTTTTAAGTCGAATTGCTCGGCTAACTGATAGCCAAAACCCGAGCCGCCAAGCGTCGGAATCGACAGCCCGCCAGTCGCCACCACCAGAGATTCACACCGATACTCCCCGTCGTTGGTCTGCACAGCATAGCCCGACTCGCCTGTTGAGTCAGATCGATCCAAACCAGTCAGCGTTGTGACCGAATCGACGGTCACGCTGGTGCGAACGCTGACGCCATGGCGCTGACACTCAGCCAGCAACATGGCGAGAATGTCTTTTGACGAACGATCGCAAAATAACTCGCCATTCTGACGCTCGTGATAGGCAATACCATGGCGCTCAACCAGATCAATAAAATCCCACTGGGTATAACGGCGGAGCGCCGAGATGCAAAACTGCGGATTATTGGATAGGAAGTTTTCCGGGGTAATATCGAGATTGGTAAAATTACAGCGACCACCTCCGGACATGAGGATTTTTTTGCCGGCTTTGTTACTGCAATCCAATACCAACACCGAACGACCGCGCTCGGCCGCGGTTGCAGCACAAAATAAACCAGCAGCACCGGCGCCGATAATAATGACATCGCTTTTTTTCAAGGCAAAGATATCGACAAATTGATTTTTAAGGAACCACTCAACTTTTTCTACCGCTGACAATCACACTGCGCCAATGCGTGTAACCGGGGAGAACCCCGCGATTTAAATAATCTTTAAATGAGCCCACCATGTCGGGAAGCACCCTATTATAGTCTCTATGGGCTAGAACCGCAGCATCGCTAGGATAACACAGGGTGTTGCTGAAATTTACAAAAAAGCCGAGTGTCAATACACTCGGCTTTTAAGTTCATGCGCAGTGAGTCCTAAAAATTGTAACCCACCCTTATGCCTAGTTCTCTAGGTGGACCATATCCTGCCCAAGTCCACAGTTGGGCAACGGGTTGTGCTGAATTTCTCCAAACCTCATCGGTCATATTTTTGCCATAAAAAGTAACCTCAACTTTTTCACTCGCATCAACATACTGTATGTAACCATCGACGAGCGTTCGGTCCTGGCTCTGAGTATTCGCCTTGGCTCTAATAATGGGATTGCCGTTGGCATCCGCCCCTTGACCATTGGCTGGAAAAGACGCCGTTTCAAACTCGTCTTGGTAATGAAGGCTTAGATTAATCGTAAGACTAGCACCCGAATCCATGGGCATGTCATAGGTCATACCCAGACCCCAAGTGAGCTCGGGAGAAAAGGGAACGTCCATTGATGTCAAATCAATTCTCCGAGCCGCACCGGTAAGGCCAAGCGGCTCCATTGCTTGACTTGGTGCATAGCTATCGTATTTGTGATCCATAGTTCCAAGATTAAAATCTATCCGAAAATTATCACTAGGCAGATAAATGACCTCCAATTCAAGTCCTTGATTGCTACTTTCACCCTCGTTGACAGAAACGGTTTCCTGAAAATCATTACCAGAAGCATCTTTAACAACTAAAACCGCGTCTCGTTGCAACGCTTCATAAGTCACATCGAAGATAGCCAGATTCATGCGTAAACTGCCATCCAGTAAATCTGCCTTTAAGCCAATCTCTGCGCTATCATTTTCTTCGCTTTTGAACGGAAGACAACCGCCATATGCTCCACAAGTTTCGGCAAATCCACCCGCCACAAAGCCCGTTGCAAAACTCCCATAAGCCATCACCGAATCACTGATATCATGCTCTACAACAACTCGGTAGGTATTCGCACTGAATTTTGCGTTTCGGTAAGCATCCAATGCAAACGATGAGTCCGGCAAAGGATTAGTGAATGGCCCTGTAATCGCGCTTAAGTCAAATAAGAAATTACTCAATGGGTTTCCGTCCGCCCCGCCCAAATCTAGCCGGTGGAAGTCCTTCTCATCCTTGGTGTGTCGGAAACCAAGCGTTAATCTCGTATCAGCAGTCAACTGGTAGGTTCCATCAATGTAGTAGGCCATACTACTGCGTTCCTGCTCGGTTGCCTGAATTTGCAGGATATCATCGAAAACTGCCGCGCCCGCTTGCAAGGGAAGAAAACCAAAGCGTCCAAAAACATTGAAGTCAACATCATCGGTGTAATAGGCACCACCCACTACAAAGTTGAATGGCCCATCCAATTCTGTTACCAGCCGTATTTCTTGTTGGAACTGCTCACGAATCGAGTTTCTAGAGGCATCGTATAAAGAGGTGTAAGCTTCACCGGTGTAGGTGCTATTAAGAATCTCCTCCTGCTCACGAGTCCCCGTGATCGATTTGATGTTAAATTTTTCAAACGAAAAAGTTTGCGTCAAATAAATACCATCGGCATCCACTTTGTGCCCTTCGGGAATACTCACGCCTGGCCCGTCCAAATAGGACTGCCCAGTTACGAACGGATCTGCGTTGCCAATACCAGGAAAACCGAGAGACGGCCATAAAAATGCCTCGTCGTCAGGAGTCACATTCGCTGCGGCTGGTGTTTCAGATTTATCCCGTAGGTACTCTATTTGGAGGTCCGCCAGATAGAAATCATTTGGCTGGAATCTAAATTTTATTTTAGCCGCAAAAACATCCTTACCACCAATCTTCGAGCCATCACCATAAAAAGGATAGTCAGAAACAACGGAATCGAATGTCACCCCATCAGGAGCACACGCGAGGCACGTCACCGTTCCGCCGGGCGGCTTACTGTTGGTCCAATAGCCTTGATGGTAGTCATTGATGGCAGCAACTCGCATCGCTAGAGTATCGCCCATCAGTGGGACATTGAGCTCGAATGTGGTTTTGTTGACCTTGGCATTATTCGAGGCGAATTCACCAACCGCTGCGTTAATCTTACCAAAAAACTCTCCGAGTACCGGCTTTTTGGTCGTCACACTGACTGCACCTCCGGTGGTATTTTTACCAAACAACGTACCCTGCGGACCACGAAATATCTCTACCTGCTCAACGTCGTACATCTCGACAAATTGCGATTGCACATGATTGAAAGCAAAGTCGTCAATAGTGACGCCTACGGATGGATCTTTGGTCACCAGTATCGACATAAAACCCGTCCCGCGGATACCGCCTCCCACTGCATTAAAACCGTGTTGTTTGGAAAAAGTGACATTGGGCGCTAGCTGGCTCAGCGCTGTAATGTCATTCGAGAAGCTCATTTCCATTTGCTTGGCAGTCACCGTTGAAACCGCAGCCCCTAAGTCCTGCTGCATAACATCGCGTTTCATCCCAGTGACGATCACCTCTTCAATCGACAGGTCTGCCGCCGTCACGTATCCCGCAGTCACTGCCAGTGACGCGCCTAGAACGCCTAAACGTAATATTTTTGTTACCGTAAAATCGCTCATAAATTCCCCTCTAAACATTTTTGAGACTATTTTGAATTAAATTTAATTAAAACTGATCTACAATCGGTTTGCTATATGGCATCTTTAGTACTTACCTCTTTTATCGTAAACTCAAACACTATGTAAAATTGAATTAAATTACAGTTTAAATACATATAAATGCATAGATCTTTATCTGATCTATGCAACTATGACGGGTTTTGAGTGTTATATGATTAAAAGGCGACGACTCCGAAATCCACGTCAACGCTAGTGCGGCGGCTAAAATAGAAGAGTGCGTTGGGCCTGCGCTTTGAGGACACTATGCGACTGGGCCATGACCCGTTATTGGTTTTAAAATTAAACCGAGCTACTGTCATCACTAATACAATTTATTTTAGTTGCCTTTTAAAGGTTTCAACAACATTAAAATCGGCTGATACGCCCCTTAGTCAAAGGAGACTGCGTCCGCTGTAATTTGCTGAATTTCTTCAAGTGACAAATGCCTTTGATCAAGCGCGTGAGTGAGCGTGAAAGCACCATCATCTTGGATGTTTGACCCACGAATTGAACCGCCGCAAAAACACTCGGGGCGGTTCCTTAAGAAGTCCATCCGACATCAAAAAGCAACGTCTATTAGCCGATTAAACCCACAGCACTGGTTTACCCAATCGAGGTCTTTAACCTTTAAGACTCTTACTCGGTCACGTTACCCGAGGTCACCGACATGGTATTGTCCACAACGATCCGCGTGCCGCTGACAAATTTTGATTCGTCGGACGCGAGGTACAGCGCCGCATAGGCTATATCGTTGGGTTCACCGACTTTGCTGGCAGGCGCTTCGGCCATTTCGGCAAGCACTTCTTCGCCGTATTTTTTCATCATCTGTTCGCCAAAACCCGCCACCATGGGGGTGTCGATACCCGATGGATGGATGGAGTTACAGCGCACGCCGTTTTTACCCTGAGCGCAATGTACCGCAACAGCTCGCGTGTAAGCATCGATCGCGCCCTTGGCCATACAGTAGGCAGCGACGTAACTCTCGCCCTGGATCGCCGCCAGTGAACACATATTAACGATCGAGCCGCCGCCGCTGGCAGCCATAATCGGTATCGCCTTGCGACAGCCAAAAAATACGCTGTCAACGTGCACCGACATGGTCAACCGGTACTCGTCGGTGGTTTGATTTTCTGGATTACCGACCTTTACCATGCCGGCATTGTTAACCAGAATATCGAGCTTGCCATAGCGCTCGATGGTCTCGTCGATCACTTCGCTCCAGCGTGTTTCATCGCGCACATCTTGGTGCATAAAATGGCCGCCAATCTCCTCGGCTAAGGCGAGACCCTCCTCGTCGGCAATGTCGGTCACCACCACCTTCGCGCCCTCGGCGGCAAATAAACGCGCATCAGCCGCGCCCAGACCCATCGCAGCGCCAGTAATAATCGCCACCTTACCTTTTAGTCGATCCATAAAACACCTCTTAAATTATTAGTTTGAACAGATACAAAAACGTTTTCCTGCTCCTAAATTAGATTTTTAGCGACCATTAAACAGCAGTCATCTGCTACTCATAGAGCACAATCATTTCGCGCAAAAAAGTGGCTGATTTTGCACTCGGCTCATCACGCCGACCTATTATCGTCAAATTATTGGGGTCGCCGTCAAGCTAAAAATACGCTAATAACGCTGCGATTAATGCCCGTCGTAAATATTGTCCCTCTATTTTACAGTCACAAGCTCGTACTATGGCCGCTTAATGTCAACGACTACAGGTTTTTTTTGAACGCAATGGCTCCGCTAATATGAATCCCCACTGATTTCGACACGCTGCTCAACCGCCAACCGACCGACCCTGATTCGTGTCTACCAGCGTTATGACTGAATAAGCCGCTAACGGACCCCAACAGCAGGGCATGATCGACAGTCAATCAGCTAAAAGTCGAGCTTTGGGTACTTGCCTAAACTCGAACCTCTATGACACTGGATTGCAGTTCATCCGACCACCCAGTAGGGTAGTAGAATGCTGGCTCGCTCAACCGGCAGTTGATCCTGCGCACGGTGCGACCCCGTATTAACCGTGGCTAAATATAATTTCAAAGGCGCGTTCGAAGAACGGCGCAGCTAGCGCACAAGTTGTGATCAAAGTCACCATTTAAAGCCCGCCCATTTTAGAATGAACTCATGCAATACAACTGGTTAGATAAAAACGTAACGCAGCTCTCCGATGGTTTTCCTGAGAAAATGGTGCTGCTGGACTGTGAAACCACTGGTGGTAACGCCACCAGACACAGGATCATTGAAATCGGCCTACTGGTGGTCGAGCACGGGGTGTTGCTGGAGACCTGGCAGACATTTTGCGACCCCGAAACTAACCTCCCGCCGATGATTCAACGGATCACTGGGATCGAACCATCGATGTTAGTCGGTGCACCGACCTTTAGCGAGATCGCCGAGCGGCTTGTCGACCTGATTGGGGAGCGCACGCTGGTGGCGCACAACGCACGCTTTGATTACGGATTTATAAAAAATGAGTTTAAACGCAGCGGCATTCGGTTTAATGCCAAAACCCTCTGTTCGGTTAAGTTTAGTCGCATTTTATATCCGCAATTTCGCCGCCACGGACTTTCGGAGATTATAAAGCGCTTTGATTTGGAGATTGAAAATCGCCATCGCGCGCTCGATGATGCGCAAATGATCTACCAGTTTTTCCGTAAATCCTCGGCGCTCTTTGGTGCTGAGGAGATTTCTTCGGTGTGTCGGACGCTGCTTCAAAAACCGGCTATGCCGCCGCTATTGCGCGCCTCTGATATCGAAAAGTTACCCGCTAGCCCCGGGGTTTATTATTTTTATAACGAGGCTGGCGAACTACTCTATGTCGGCAAGAGCGTGCATATTCGCAACCGCGTGCTAAGCCACTTTAGTCAGGATCACAGTAACCCCAAAGACCTTCAGATGAACGCTAAAATCAGCGCCGTCGACTACCATCGAACGCCCTCCGATTTTGGTGCTCAGTTGTTCGAAAGCCAGCAGATAAAGGCGCTTAGCCCGCTGTATAACCGACGACTTCGCAAGGTCAAACGCCTGTATCAGTTTCGCTGCATCGAGGATCATCGAGGCTACCATCGACTGCAAATCGAGGTGGTCGACAGCCACAGCGCAGACGCCAGTAGCGGCCTGTTTCGGTCGCCCCGACAGGCCACGCTAAAACTCGAAAAGCTCGCCGACGAGCATCTGTTATGCCATAAACTGCTCGGTCTTGAAGGCGCGTCGGGCAGTCTAAACACCCGGCCCTGCTTTCGCGCGCAGCTTAGAAAATGCCTCGGCGCATGCCAAGGTAGTGAATCCGCCGAGGTCTATAACCAGCGTTTGGGAGAGGCGCTGGCAGACTACCAATTGGCGGTCTGGCCATGGCAATCGGCAATACTCGTTGAAGAACGCGATTCGTCGGACCCCGACCTCAGCAGCTTTCATTTGATCGATCGATGGCGTTATCTGGCTAAACTCAGTGACATGGATGAGCTCTACCAAACTGGCTACCAACCGATGCCGGTTGACGGCGGCAGACGAGGATCTTGGCAGCACAACCAAGCAAACACCGCGCACAACGCAGCGGCCGCTGAAAAATTACAGCTAGCGTCGGATAACAACGAGGATCCGGCACAGCAGCCATCTTTCGATCTGGACACCTATTTCATACTGGTACGCTTTTTACTCGATGCTCGGCGGCTAGAGCTCAACAACCTGTTGGTGTGGCCGTTACGGGCGCTGCCGCCCGAAAACCGGTAATCATGGAAAAACCAGTATGCCCCTGGCGCAGACAATAAGGCGCAAATAAACGCGATCAAACGATTTACCCTCAGGGTGGAAAGCCTTTGGCTTTTGCTTTGCCTTTTACTTTAGTAAATGAAACCCACAGCTCACGAGTAACGGTGTTTTAGTTGCAACAAAAAAGATCGCAAACGTGCTGGCGTTACAGCGCCATATTCACACCGATCATTTATTGTCCGAGGGGTTATTAGTATCGACCCACGACGACAACGGCGCTGTATCGCCGCGCATTAATGCCTTCAATCGGCGCGTTGGTTGCGCTTACGGGCAAACTGCTGCTCTTGCTTTAATGTGTTTCTTGCGGCGCTAAACACCGATAGATCGGGGTTTGACGAACCCTGGCGTCCGAGCGATTCAATTTGTCCATAATACCAATACTGCACGGCGAACGTGGCCACCGTGCGGAACAATGCAAAGCGTTCCAACCAGCGCAATGGCCGCGGCAGGAGCGACATCTCGCGTTCGTAGCGCGGAAGGCTCGACAACCCAGCGATCAACTGCGCCGGCGCGTCTGTGAGCACGCACATCGGCCGGCCAATACCGATCATATCAACACCGCCCGAGGCGAGTGCCTCACGCATGGCGGCGCTATTGCGAAAGCCGCCAGTGACCATCAACGGAATCGATACACTAGCGCGCATAGCGAGCGCAAAATCGACAAAATAAGCCTCGCGCGCCAGCGTCGATGCCGCAACCGTTTGTGGGTCTTCGGGTTCCAGTCCGGCCAGGCCGAGCAATTTGGGTTGCTCGTAAGTACCACCGGAAATTTCGATCAAATCGACGCTGGCATCCTGCAGCCAACCGGCAACCTGCAAACTGTCGGCAAACGAAAATCCGCCCTTTTGGAAATCCGCACTATTTAGTTTAACCGCCAGCGGAAAGTTACCACCGACCTCGGCACGAACGGCCGCCACGGCCGCCAACAGCAGGCGCGCGCGATTGGCCAGCGAGCCTCCCCAACGGTCGGTGCGCTGATTGGTTCGCGGGCTTAAAAACTGCGACAAAAGATAGCCATGGGCGGCATGCAGCTGTACGCCGGTAAAACCCGCCGCTTTAACCGCACCAGCGCAAACCGCAAAGCGCTCGACAATCGACTCAATTTCGGCGTCGTGGAGCGCTCGCGGTCGGCCAAAGTTACCTCCGGGCAGCGCGACCTTAACCGCCGATGGCGCGCTTGGTTGGGGATTGACTAACTTTGGCGTCTGTCTTCCAGCATGGCTTATTTGCGCCCAAAACTGATTGCCCGAACGCGTGGCTGCACTAGCCCATTGCTCCAGTGCGCGCTGCATGTCAGGTTGTGCTTCGCGATCGATAACCACGTTGCCTGGACGCTCGAGATGATCGGCATCGATGATGATGTTACCGGACAATAAAAGGCCCGCACCGCCGTCGCTCCAGAGACCGTAGAGACGATTCAACGCGTCGGTCGGCAGGCCTTCTTGGGTCGCCAAACCCTCGGTCATAGCCGCCTTGGCAAATCGATTAGGGATTTCTACGCCGCAGGGTAAGCGCAGGGGTTGGGTAAATAGATCGCCTGTATCGGCCTGTTTGTTTGCCATTAAATGAAAGCCTGTCTGTTGCGCAAGGCAGACGAGTAAATACAAGTCATTGATCTACGTCAAGCCATGCATGTTGCGGGGCATTTCTTTGAACAACAGCGCACGGAAATTTGGAACACCAGGCATTAAATGCGTGGGGCGACATCGACAGACAATCAACCGAATGCTGGACGGCCGACGCCAGTGGCCGTCGGCCTATGCTCGGGTTGTCCAATCGATCAACCGACGTGTCCGATTTGGACATCGTGCGGTTAACCAGCGGCCCGGCAACCCCTCTAAGACCAAGACACGACGAATCGAGCATCACGTCTTGAGCTTTTAGTGCGGCGTTCCGATAGCGTTTGCGGCCTGGGCTAAATTAATATTGATCGCGAATGATAATGATTGCTATTACGATACTTGCCATCTATACTCTGTTTAAAGGTTACCCGGGATGCGTCAACGCCACTGGCCGGCGATGACAATCCCAGCGACCAGAATTGCGGCGCGGCACAGACACCAAGCCACTGCTTGCGATAACCAAGGAAGTTGGGAATTTTGAAAAAATTACTACTGATAGCGTTGATGTTAACCGCATCCAGCAGCAGCTTTGCTCATACCGACACCGATTTCGTGTTCTTTTGCGACGCAGCGGTTATTGGTCAAATACTGATCATGACATCGGTAATATTCAGCCTGTTTGCGGTATCTTTAGAGGGCGTTAAAGCTGCCCCGAAAAATTCCAAAAGCCAACGGGACGATCTCGATGCAGCCATCGTCAGTAGACTGACTAGATCCAATGTTTAAATTCCCAGAAGCGCAGGCACACTGCGACATCCCCTGTAAAATTTACGACCCTTGCGTCGCCCAAATCGCGGCGCTGAGCATCGTCCGCTTGATGGATTTGATCGCCGAAGTCGGCGACTTAAATACCCCACAATTGGCCCGTTTGATCAGCCAAAAAGAAAGCCATGCTGCGCAGGTCAAGCACGATGTCACGACCATCTGGGGAGACTATTTTAAACAACCGCAAATCGAGCGATTCCCGCAAATCCACAAAGTCTCCCACGGTATTATGCAAGCGGCGTCGAAGTGCAAACAGGGCAGCGTGCGCGATGATGGCGTCGAATTATTGTCCCAGTTGAACCAGTTTGCCGAATTGTTTTGGCACAGCAGAGACATTCCCACCGAGTCCGTCATAGCACCATACCCACCAGCTCTCGAAGTTGTTCATCCAGTTTTGGCCCGTGCTTAGGGTATTTCGTGTCGCGGGCGACAGCATGCTGCCCTGTGTCGCCTCGGGTGATTTAATCATTACTACTG
>CAJIZO010000078.1 GCA_905181995.1 Flavobacteriaceae bacterium TMED48 | reverse complement strand
TCCCGAAAAGCTAACAAGGCCCCTGACAAGCTAACAAGGCCGCCAACAAGCTAATAAGCTTAAAAGGCAGCTAAACAGCACAAAGAGAGGCGATTCAATCGCGTCTAGCCACGCTCTCGCTTTGCATCATTGCGGCCTTTTAACACTGGTACCTTTGATTATTACTGCCGTGTCATCATTACTGCCGTGGTCCATTACTGCCTGCATCGCTACTGCCTGAATCGCTCCTGCCTGCATTACTACTGCCTTCATCGCTACTACCGTGCATGGCTACTATGTGTCATGACTGAGTCGACTAACTCATGCAGCGCGCGCGGTACGTCTCAACGACGATCATTATTAGCCGTTGCAATGCGGTGTTGGCTGTTAACAGCCAAACGTCTAATTCTTCTGGCCAATCAAGCAACGTCTATAGAGGCGTTTGAACTACCCTGCTATCGGCGTATCGGCGTATCGGCGTATCGGCATCGACGTCGTTATGGTTCATCGCTGACGCATGATGCCTTGGGTCACTTGGTCTATCAGATCATGTAGACCACACCCCACAGGCCAACGGCGGTCAAGACGATGGTATAGGGCAGGGCCATTAATACCATGCGCATGTACGACAGGCCAATCAGTGGGGCCAGCGCGGAAGTCAGTAAAAACAGAAAAGCAGCCTGACCGTTTGGTGTTGCGACGCTGGGTAGGTTAGTTCCGGTGTTAATTGCTACGGCTAGCTTGTCGAACTGGCCGCGGCTTATCTCTCCAGCATCCAGCACCGCTCTAATTTCGTTGATATAAACCGTAGCGACAAAAACATTGTCGCTGATCATCGACAAGATGCCATTGGCCAAGAAAAACATTCCCGGTTGTACTTGCTCGTCCATGGCGAGCACATAACCTATGACCGGAGAAAACAGATGTTGCTCGTGAATAACTGCAACAATGGCGAAAAATACCACCAGAAGCGCGGTGAAAGGCAATGCTTCCTCGAAAGCA
Organism: Flavobacteriaceae bacterium TMED48; assembly: GCA_905181995.1. GTDB lineage: Bacteria > Pseudomonadota > Gammaproteobacteria > Pseudomonadales > Porticoccaceae > TMED48. The sequence goes on along the minus strand of CAJIZO010000078.1, from coordinate 15,256 downwards.
TGGCCAATTCTATGCTCTTCAATAACGCCGTTAAAGGCGGTTAATAAGACGATTATCATCAGCCCAATGAGTCCGACTGGCGCCCAGTGGAAAGCCAGCGCAAATACCAGTATTACCGCGACAATCCCCTGCACGATCAGCGCGGCGACGTCGTTGTTGGTGCGATGGGATTGTTCGTATTCGCTGTATTCGACCAAAACGTTGCGCACATTGCTCGGCAATTGCACGCCATAGCCGACGATTGCAGTTTTTTCGATGACCAGACAGGTGATTAAACCGCAAACCAGTACCGGCATGGTGACCGGGGCCATGGTCCAGAAAAAGGTCATAAAGTCCCACCCGGCTTTTTCGGCAATCAACAAGTTTTGTGGTTCGCCAACTAGGGTGCAGACCCCGCCCAGAGCCGTGCCGACGGCGCCATGCATAATTAAATTACGTAAAAACGCCCTGAACTGCTCGAGATCACCGCGGTGCTCGTCGGTCACTTCTGTGTCTACAGTGTGGTCATGTCCTGTGGATGTAATATCCTTTCCTGATGCGACCTTGTGGTAGACACTGAAAAATCCCACCGCGATGGTGATCAACACGGCGGTCACCGTCAGCGCATCTAGAAAGGCAGAGAGCACTGCGCCAGCGAAGCAAAATAGCAGAGACAGCAATGTTTTTGAATGTACGCCAAGCAGAATTTTTGTGAACACAAACAATAGCATGTCGCGCATGAAGTAGATGCCAGCGACCATGAACATCAACAGTAAGATGACTTGAAAATTTGACACCGCCTCGAGATAGACGCTCTCAGGGGAAGCTAAGCCAAGCAGGATCGCCTCGATCGCTAGCAGGCCCCCGGGTTGTAGTGGATAGCACTTGAGCGCCATGGCGAGAGTAAAGATAAACTCGCCAATCAGTAACCATCCCGTGGCAAACGGGCCCATGATGTAGAGTGCCAGAGGGTTGATAACCAGAAATGCGACGATGGTCGCCTGGTACCAGTCCGGTGATGCGCCGAGAAAGTTCTGTTTAAAAGCTTGCGTGAGAGTAGGGTTCATGAGGCGCCTTTGATTACGATTGAGGTCGAATTGGTATGCTTAAAAGTGTTGAGAGCCGTGATACTATAGGTTTATTAACCACTAACTTTAGCGAGAGGCATTTGCATTTGCAAGCGTTTATCGGCGCTTTTAAATTTAGGAATAGCTCTTTGGAACTAGGAATTTTTAATCAGTGTTTTTATCCCACATCAGTACCCAGTGGAAATCCCAATAAAATTGTCATTGGGGTGATAGGGCGCACCATCGTGGTACGCGATGGCAGCTTTTTAATGCCGTTTTCTGAGATCGAGGGATTGCACTACTACCGTCTAAGGAAGATGCTAATCGGCCATTGGCAGGGGCTCGATTGCGAGGTCTGGGAGCTGATGCCAGAAGCCGCCAGTTTGGCGGGTATTCATTGCAGCGATTTACGCAGTTTATTAATAGCCAGTGATGACGCTCACTTTGCCATGGCGTGTCGTGCTGTTCAGTTACTCGACTGGCAAAATAACCACCGTTATTGCGGCCGCTGTGGACAACCTACGGCCCCGAGCGAAAGTGAAAACGCGCTAGTCTGTAAAGCCTGCGAAATAAATAATTACCCAAGAATTTCGCCGTGCGTGATCGTGGTTGTAACCCGCGGAGACTCCTGCCTATTAGCGCGCCAAGCGAGTTGGCCAGAGGGTCTATTCAGCGCAGTTGCTGGTTTTTTGGAAGCCGGCGAAAGCGCCGAAGATGCACTGACCCGAGAGGTATTCGAGGAGGTCGGTGTCAGCGTTGGTAATCCGGAATATGTTGGCAGCCAATCGTGGCCTTTTCCGGGTCAGTTAATGTTGGGGTTTCTCGCCGAGGCGACATCTGAGGAGATTACGGTTGACGGCGTAGAAATTTCTCAGGCACAGTGGTGGCAATATGATAACTTACCGCCTAGCATACCTCCGCCCACTGTCATGTCGGGCTTATTAATTCAACGCTTTGTAGACCGAGTTCGCGGTTGAGACCAATCGTATAGCTTAGGCGCTAGGCAGTCGGCGTTCGCTGTGTAACTTTAGTTCAGTCATTGGGAGTGTATTGTGGAGTTTCTGTACGAATATGGGTTGTTTGCCATTAAGTTAATCACCGTGGCAGTGTCGATTGTCGCTGTGATCGCGATGCTGGCCGCCGCGAGGGATAAGCAATCGGGCGCTGGCGCCAAGGGTTTTTTAGAAATAATTCGCCTAAACGAGCAATACGATGATATGCGCGAGTCGGTGATGCTGGCGACGCTCAACGAAGCTGAGCAAAAAGTTCAAGCTAAAGCGCTCGATGAGGCGAGAAAAGAAAAACACAAAGCCGACAAAAAAGCCGCTAAGCGTAATGCCACCGACGATGTCGCGCGGCGGCGTGTCTACGTCCTCAATTTTGACGGCAATGTCAGCGCCTCTGCCGTCGAGCATTTGCGCGAGGAGATAACCGCTGTGTTATCTCAGGCGACCGAGTCCGACGAAGTGGTACTGAAGTTGGAAAGTGCTGGAGGGATGGTACATAGCTATGGTCTCGCCGCCAGCCAACTGGATCGGCTGCGTAAGAAAAAAATCCCTCTCACGGTTTGTGTCGATAAAGTTGCTGCCAGTGGTGGTTACATGATGGCCTGCGTAGCCGATCGTATATTGGCGGCGCCCTTTGCGGTGTTGGGCTCCATCGGCGTGATCGCGCAGTTACCTAATTTCAACCGGGTGTTAAAGAAAAACCAGATCGACTTTGAGTTATTGACCGCTGGTGAGTATAAACGCACTCTGACGGTGTTTGGCGAAAACACCGCGGCGGGGAGAGAAAAATTTGTTCAGGAACTGGAGGAAACCCACCAGTTATTCAAAGATTACGTCACCGAGCGCAGGCCTGCCGTGGACGTAGTTCAGGTCGCTACTGGAGAGGTTTGGTACGGCAGTCGGGCATTAGAGGTGTCATTGGTAGATGACCTACAGACCAGCGATGAGTATTTAGTCGAGTGTGTGGGCAGTGCCGACGTATTCGAAATTAACTATGTTTTAAAGAAATCGTTAGCTGAACGCTTCGGTATTGCGGCTGAAACTAGCGTCGATAGACTATTGTTAAAATGGTGGCAGCGGTTGACGTGCGCTAGCCACAAATTACTCTGATCACGAGCCGCCAGCGATACGCGCATTAATCGCGGCGGAGCTTGTCGTTGGTGGCAATCGGAGTGGGGAAGTTGAACACCACCAGGTAGCTAGAAACCAGAAAGGTCAGTATCGCCGCCCCTTGTATAAGGTGGGATGCAATGTTGCCGATCATGGAGGCATTGAAGGCAACGTAGGCGATCAGTAATGAAAACTCGCTGTTTTGCCCAAGTCGAAAGCCAATATCCCACGCCAAACTGTCGGTTTCACTGTGTGATCGCAGTAAATAGTGGTAGGTAATGGGTTTGACCGCTAACACCAGTGCAGCAAGTAACACCGCCCCAGCGGCAATCTCGGGGATCAGCGAGATGTCAAAGCTGCTGCCGAGCGAGAAAAAGAACAGTATGAGAAAGAAGTCTCGCAGCGGCTTTAAGTTCAGCGCGATATATTGAGAAAAGGGGCAGGTGGCAATCGAGATACCACCGACAAATGCACCTATCTCTCTCGATAGACCGAGGCTGGCTGCGGCCTCGGAAATTCCCAAACACCAACCAATAGCGAGCAGAAAAACGTATTCTCCGATCCGGTCAAAGCGTGCAAATAATGGTAGTAAGACGATGCGAACCATCAATACAGAAAATCCCACCAACATCGGTAGTGCCAAGAAGCTGCGACCTAGTTGCAGTAGGTCGGGACTTCCGGACTCACCGGCGCTCAAGAACATCAATACAAAGATGGCTATAAAATCTTGCATTAAGAGCATGCCGACCATTAAATCACCCGAATGTTTATGATGCAGTGCGGTGGTTGGCAGTAACTTGATACCGATAATAGTGCTCGAAAAGATCGTGGCAATACCGATAATAAGGCTTTCAGTTGGGGTGTATCCAAAAACCTTACCCACAGCAAACCCGATGCAGCCAAACAATAGCGAGCTTATCAACGTCACGTGGGTAACCTGACGCAGCACCTTAAATAGGGTTTGCGGTTGCATGTCGAGGCCGAGCAAAAAAAGCAAAAATATAATACCAATTTCAGCGATTTGCGAGATGGTCGTGACATCGCTAACCCAGCCAATCCCATGCGGCCCTATCACCGCGCCAAGCGCTATGTATGCCACTAAAAGAGGTTGTCGCCCGAACAGTGCGAGCGACGCGAACACTGCTGCGCCGCTAAAGATAAGAAAAAAAAGTTGGATCAGGTGGTCGTGCATAAATTGGTATCGCAGGCAGTTAAAAGTGACCTAGTTTCTAGGCCCGACAGATGGTATGGCAAAACGAGTGCCTGCGCCAGTCGTCATTTATACGATTGTCGACTAGTTCGAGTCACGCCGTCGAAACAGTGGTAAGGGTTGGTCGACGGCGACTTGATAGGCGTTGCTAAAATCACTCAATGCGCTGCTCGCGGATTGCAGGTTGTCCTGCTCCGCTAGCGCGAATGCATCGAAGCCGCAGCGCTGTAGCATAAATAATTGGTCGCGAATGATATGACCAAAGGCGCGGAGTTCGCCCTGATAGTGGTAGCGTTCCCGCAGCAGTCGTGCGGTTGAAAAGCCTCTGCCATCGGTGAAGTTGGAAAATTTTATGGCAATAATAGACTCCGCCTCCAAAGCCTTGGAACACTGGATTGCGGAACAGTTCGAGATATCTTCATCGGAGTTTATCCAAAACCCATGCGTTCCGTCAGAGGGGCCATGAGTCTCGAATTGGTGTTGCCACACGGCCAGAGGTAAAACATAAAAATCGTTTGGCACAGGCTCGTCGCAAGTATCGATAAAGTGCCAATTATCCTCGACAGCAATGCCGTTTTTAAGCACCAGAGCCATACACCCGCTCCTTAAATTTTTCGATGCCTATGCGCCTATAAGTGGCTAAAAACGATTCGTCCATCAGGCGGTTTTCCACGTACACATCGAGCAGGCTTTCAATGCCACCGGTGACCGCTCCACGTGCGAGGGATGGGCCGAGAACTTTACCCAAAGAGGCGCTCTTACTGGCGCTTCCACCCAGTTGAATTTGGTACCACTCCTCGCCTTTTTTATCCACGCCCAATATGCCGATGTGACCGACATGGTGATGACCACAGGCGTTCATGCAACCCGATATATTAAGCTCTATGTCGCCGAGGTCATGGACGTAATCGAGATCATCAAATTTACGCTGGATAGCTTCCGCTACGGGGATCGATTTAGCATTCGCTAAGGAGCAATAGTCGCCGCCGGGGCAACAAATAATATCCGTGAGCGTGCCGATATTAGGTGTCGCCATGCCATATTTTTTAAGCGCTTGCCAGAGGTCAAATAGATCCGTTTTGAGCACATCGGTGATGACTACGTTCTGGTTGTGTGTCGATCTGATTTCCGACTTACCAAATTGATCAGCCAAGTCGGCAATGGCCTCAAGTTGACTATCGGTAACATCGCCAGGCGGAACCCCCATCGGTTTCAAGGACAGTGTTACTGCCGCATACCCGAGTTGTTTTTGGTCGATTACGTTGCGATCCAGCCAGCGAGAAAAGCTCCGCTGTTGCGCGCGCAAACGATCGAGTTCGCGGTTGGCAGCGTCGTCGTCGACGACGCTGTATCCGGGATCGGAGAAAAACGTTTTAACCCGCGCTATCTCACGCTCAGTCAAGGTGGCAGGGCCCTCCTTGAGATGCTGCCACTCGTCTTCTACGCGCTGTGCAAAGACTTCAGGCGTCCATGCTTTAACCAAAATTTTAATTCGCGCCTTGTATTTATTCTGTCGGTTTCCGTAGCGGTTGTAGATTCGCAATATGCTATCTAAATAGGTTAAAAGGTGCTGCTGGGGTAAAAACTCTTTAATCGAAGCGCCAATCATCGGTGTACGACCTAGACCGCCGCCGACGAAAATTTCAAAACCCAATTCACCGCTGTCATTGGTTTTTAATTGCACGCCAATATCGTGAAGCAAAAATGCTGCTCTATCCTCGGTGGAACCACAGACGGCTATCTTGAATTTGCGCGGCAAAAATGCGAACTCAGGATGCAGCGTCGACCACTGTCGAATAATTTCACACCATGGCCGAGGATCTTCAATTTCGTCGCGCGAGACACCAGAATATTGATCGGTGGTGGTGTTGCGAATGCAGTTGCCGCTAGTCTGAATCGCATGCATTTCTACCGACGCAAGGTGCTCTAATATGTCCGGCGTGTCCTCTAGACGGGGCCAGTTTAATTGAATATTTTGACGCGTGGTAAAGTGCACATAACCCTTGTCATAAAGTCGTGAAACTTCGGCGAGCTTGCGCAATTGCCGCGATGATAGCAGTCCGTAGGGCACCGCGATTCTCAACATCGGCGCCAAGCGTTGAATGTAGAGTCCATTTTGCAGGCGGATTGGCAAAAACTCTTCTTCTGAGAGTTGCCCGTCGAGATACCGCGTCACTTGACTTCGGTACTGGGCGACCCGTTCGCGGATCAAACTGTGGTCGTAATGATCGTAAATATACATTTTGTAGGTTTCGCCAAGGACGGTTGATGTGCTGGGGACAATTTTCCTGCCGAGTTGCCAAGCCTAGCACTCTCGGCGTGGATAATAGCGGTTATGAGGATATGGTTGAATTATTTTTTATCTATATGGTAATGCCGAAATGGAATATTTGGTAAGTTCTAAGTGATCCACCGCGCGATCGTCGCGGTACACATGGGGGTAGCTTGGGGGTTGTTAAAAGAGGCGACAGCAGTTTTAAGTATTGGTACTATGCCGCTTTGCAATGATAGGAGATATACGGTGGCACAAGACAGCAAACCGAACAGTGGGGCGTCTGGCTCGCAAGCCGATGACGACGGGCGCGTCGATGCAATAGCCGCGGTTGCCGTACTCTTGATCGCGGTAGGTGCCTTTGTCTACATCTTGTCGACACTCTAGTCACGCCAATTATGATCCGTGTAACATCTTATGATCCCTGTAACATCAAAGCACTTAGGAGGATGAAAAGGCAGTGAGTGCGCAGCGGGACAATTCTTCGTCTATCCGTGACCCCCGCGCGCTAGTGCAGGCGCATCTCAACCGCGTGCCAGTCATTCCAACAGCGGCAAATCGCGACCAGAATGACATCAAAGAACAAATCAAAGCTCGCTTAAGCGAGCAAAATGCCACAATTATTGCTCACTACTACACTGACCCCAGTATTCAGGAATTAGCCGAAGAGTCCGGTGGCGTGGTGTCAGATTCGTTGGAAATGGCGCGATTCGGCAAGAATAGCGATGCGCAGACGCTGATCGTGGCGGGCGTTGCCTTCATGGGTGAGACAGCGAAGATATTAACCCCAGAGAAACGGGTATTAATGCCGTCGCTCGAAGCGACCTGTTCACTCGACATCGGTTGCCAGATAGATGAGTTCAACGATTTTTGTGACCAACATCCAGATAGGACGGTGGTGGTTTATGCGAACACATCGGCTGCGGTAAAAGCGCGGGCAGATTGGGTCGTCACTTCGAGTATCGCTGTGGATGTGGTTGAGTATTTGGATTCATTGGGTGAAAAGATTCTTTGGGCACCGGATAAGTATCTCGGTGGCTATGTTCAACAGCGTACCGGCGCAGACATGTTGCTGTGGGATGGCAGCTGTATCGTGCACGAAGAATTCAAGGCTCAGGGTATTCTCGATTTACTGCAGGTTTATCCAGACGCAGCGGTTTTGGTGCATCCTGAATCGCCGCGAGCGGTAGTGGATGTGGCCACCACCGTCGGTTCGACATCGCAGTTGATTGCGGCGGCGCGCGCGCTGCCCAATCGGCAGATGATCGTCGCAACCGATCAGGGAATCTTTTATAAAATGCGTCAAGCGGTGCCTGACAAAGAGCTTTTCATAGCGCCGACAGGCGGCAGTGGAGCGACCTGTCGCAGTTGTGCCAACTGTCCTTGGATGGCTATGAATCGATTGGAGACGCTACTCGACTGCTTAGAACAGTCGAGCAATGAGGTTTTTGTCGACCCAATAATCGCCCGCAAGGCGATGGTAGCGCTCGATCGAATGATGCACTTTAAACGCGACTCACTTTAAACGCGGCTCACTTTAAACGCGACTCAATTTAAACGCGACTAGCGACTTAAATGCCCACGCCCTTTGCTCAGCCACTACTCGCTAGAAAATTGCTTGCTAGAGAGCTTTTTGCTGGAGTGTTTCTTGCTAGAGAGCTTCTTGACCGTTAATTCCGGTAATTCCGGTAATTCCGGTTATCGGCAGCATATTCTGATCGCTCTTTTGTGTGACTTTTTCGTCGCGTCCGACCTTTCATGCAAAGCTGTGGTTCGGAGCAACGGCGTGTAAGGCAGTGTCAGTAGCCTGTCGTTCACAGCAAGCGCTTATAGCTTCACCACTCTGTCTTCCATATCCGCCAAATCTCGCAACCTTTGGCGCACGATAGCGGATTGCTTAAAATCACTGGCGACCAGACTGGCGGCTTTGGCCAGTTGCTTTCGGGCAAGGTCGAAGGCACCGACCAGAACAAAATATTCGGCGCGCGCTCGGTGTACCCCAGAGATATCACCGGCGAGTCCACTCACTTCTGCCAATCGATACCAGATGTTCGGATCTTCAGAGCGCTGGCGGCTCAGAGCTCTAAGCACCTTGCTGGACTCCTCAAAGCGTCGCGCTTGCCACAGTGCGTCTGATTGCAGAACGGTCAATGGATAGTTGTCGGGGTTGACGGCTAATAAACGCTCGAGTTTACGCAACGCGCCGTCTACGTTGTCAAATGCCATATCGATTGTTACGTCGGTATGCCGAAAGATCAGTTGATCGGGGTTTTCAGCCATCAGTTGATCGATCAGTCGACGAGCACGTGGGTAGTCTTTGTTGGCAATATGGGCCAGTGCCAACCCATAAAGCTGGGCCTCTCGCTGACGGTGCCGTTGATCGATTTTTAGCTGAAAGTTTTTTATCAGCGATGCCGGCTCAGAACTCAGTGCCACGAGCGCCCGAGACCGCATCAAGTGATATTCTTCGCTGGTAGGATAATGCCGCAACGGCGCGCCCATAACCCGATTGCGGGCATCGGCGATGCGTCTTTCTGTTACTGGGTGTGTGAGTAAGAATTCGGGCGGGCGGTTATTCGAATGGCGTGTAATCACCAGCATGTTTTCAAACATCTCCGCGGCCGCCGCAGGATTTCGACCGGCGCTCTGCAGCGCCTGCAAACCAATTCGATCCGCTTCCTGCTCGTTGGCCCGGCTGTAGCGCAACTGGCCATCCATCGCGGTGGCTTGGGTCACCGTCAATGCGGCAGTGCCGGCATCGCCGCCGACGGTTGCAGCAATGACCAAACCCGCCAATAAGCCACCCATACTCAAGGTAGAGTATTTTCGCCTTTCAGCAAGACCTCGCGCAAAGTGGCGTTGGCTGAGATGAGCCAACTCGTGGGCTAGCACTGATGACAACTGATCCTCGGTTTCCGCGAACGAAAAGAGACCGGTATGAACGCCGACCACGCCACCTGGAACGGCAAACGCATTCATTGTGGGGTTGTTGACGATAACCAGTTCTAAACGGGGATCTTCGAGTTCGCTAAAGGTCGCCAAGTTATACAGTAATTGTTCGAGGTACTGTTTTAGCAGTGGGTCTTGGTGCTCGTTAATTCGGCTGCGAAAGGCTTTTAACCAGCTGCGGCCAATCATATGTTCTTGCTGCTTGGATACGATGCCGGATGCACTGTCGCCCAGGACTGGCAGCTCTATGTCTGCAGCCAATGACGGCTGTGGGCAGCTAACAGCCGCACTCAGGAGCAGGCAGCATAGGCTGCGGCAGTGTATGTGTTGTACTCGGGGCATAAATTTTTGTGTACCCTTGGTTAAATGTCTAAAGTAGGTCGACTTACTCTAGCGCATAATCGTGTAGACTTCGACTATCAGCGCGGCAAGAAGTTTCCTGGTTTTACTGATAACAGCATTTGGGCGATGTGGTCACTGCACAATTGATAAACAGAGTAGAGAATTGTCATGAAAGATATTTTGAAGAATTGGCTCGAAGAGTACTTTGGCAGCAAAGAGGCAGTCTTGTTGACCGTCATGTTGATTGCCTCGGCACTCGTTCTGGTCACACTCGGAGGTATCCTTGGGCCCCTGTTTGCATCGTTGGTGATTACCTTTTTACTTCAAGGTATCGTTACAACGATGCAAAAAATCGGCGCGTCTCGCATGCTTGCAATCAGCGTTGCCTATGTGGTGTTCATCTTGATGATGTTGTCTTTGGTGATAGGTGTGGCACCATTGATCGGTCGACAGACATCGGTACTTGTTGGCGAAACACCGGCTATGTTGGCGCAACTTCAGCATGTGCTAGCTGGGTTGCCGGAAAAATATGCCGATTACATCACCGCCGAGCAATTCAACCTTATTTGGCTCCACGTTTCCACCGAGGCGGGACGTTTTGCAGAACAATTACTGACTGTGTCGATCAATAGTTTTCCAGGTTTGGTCGCGTTGCTGGTGTATTTATTTCTGGTGCCGTTGTTGGTTTTCTTTATGTTAAAAGATCAACAGTTGCTGATTGCTATGGTGCTCGATTTACTGCCTAAAGAGCGGCCTGTGCTGAATGCGATTTGGGCTGAAATGGACGTTCAGTTTGCCAATTACATCCGCGGCAAAGCCATCGAAATTCTGGTGGTAGGTGGCACCTCGTTGGTTGCTTTTGTGCTGTTGGATTTGAAATATGCGGCGCTGTTGGCGCTACTGGTCGGATTGTCGGTATTAATACCCTACATAGGGGCTAGCTTGGTGACCATTCCTGTGCTGTTAGTAGGTTATGCTCAGTGGGGCTTTGGAAGTGAGTTTCTGTGGCTGTTTTTTGTCTATGGCGTGATTCAATTTCTGGATGGCAATTTATTAGTCCCATTATTGTTTTCAGAGGTGGTCAATTTACATCCGGTGGCGATCATTGCAGCGGTGTTGCTGTTCGGCGGGCTGTGGGGCTTTTGGGGTTTCTTTTTTGCGATACCACTAGCAACCTTGGTCAAGGCAATTTACAACGCTTGGCCGCGGGGAGAAGGTCGCGGTGACGGGCAACCGATCGCAGACGATGCCAAGGCGGTGGGGTAGTGGTGGATATTGTGACCAAAAGCGATTCATTTAAGTTTATAAATGTAGCAATTTTACATATTCCTATTTAGCGCCCATAGTCGCCCTTGTTTTTCTCTTACTTTAACCTTGTGCGCCTTTTATTTGTCTCTAAAAAATAGTCTTTAGCGCGGTATTTTGGCGTTGATTTGGGGTTTTATCTGCGTTACCCTGTATTTTTACGGCAATTTTGTAATTTATTTACAATTTATTGCTAGGCCTACCTAAACCGCCTGTACAGTATCCGAGGGGCTGAGCCAAAGGAGTTTGATAAACACCCATGTCCAATGATCAAGATCCACTAGAAACCCACGAATGGCTAGCGGCATTCGACTCGGTACGCAACGTCGCGGGGCGGGAACGCGCGGCATTCCTGTTAGAAAAATTGCGCGCATATGCCCAGGAAAAAGGCGTCGATGTGCCCAATGCTTCGACCACTAATTTTTGTAATACTATTCCCGTTGGACGCGAAAAGCCTCTGCCCGGTGATCTCTTTATGGAGCGTCGAATCCGCTCCCTGATACGCTGGAATGCGCTTGCTATGGTGATGCGCGCCAATCTTAAAAGCCCCGGTATCGGCGGGCATATCGCGAGCTTTGCGTCGGCTGCCACGCTTTATGATATTGGTTTTAACCACTTTTTTCGCGCCTCTAGAGGTGAGCAGTTGGGTGATTTGGTGTTCTATCAAGGCCACAGTGCGCCCGGCATGTACGCCCGATCATTTTTAGAAAAGCGTCTCACCGAGGAACAACTGGACAATTTTCGCCGCGAGGTCAGTGGTGACGGTTTATCCTCTTACCCGCACCCTTGGTTAATGCCGGATTACTGGCAGTTTCCTACAGTTTCAATGGGACTTGGTCCTATTCAGGCTATTTATCAAGCGCACGTGATGCGCTATTTGTCGGCTCGCGGTCTAGTCCCTCGTGGCGATCGTAAGGTCTGGGCTTTTCTCGGTGACGGTGAATGCGATGAACCGGAAACCCTCGGAGCGATATCTCTGGCCGGCCGCGAGCAGCTTGAGAATTTAATTTTTGTGGTCAACTGCAACCTGCAACGACTGGATGGCCCAGTGCGCGGTAACGGCAAGATTATTCAAGAACTCGAAGGAGTTTTTCGCGGCGCTGGTTGGAACGTTATCAAGGTGGTCTGGGGCCGACACTGGGACACCTTGCTCGAGCGCGACAAGACTGGTTTGTTATTGCAGCGTATGAATGAAGTGTGTGACGGCGAATTACAAAATTACAAATTTAACGGCGGAGCCTATACCCGAGAGCATTTTTTTGGCGCCTACCCCGAACTATTAGAATTGGTCGCTGATATGTCTGACGAACAGATCATGTACCTCAATCGCGGCGGGCACGATCCATACAAGGTGTATGCGGCATATGCCGAAGCATCCAGTTGTAAGGGCCAACCGACGGTTATTTTAGCGCATACGGTAAAAGGCTATGGTTTGGGAAGTGCCGGCGAAGCGGCCAATGATACTCACTCGGTCAAAAATTTAGACTTGGACAGCTTGCGCTCATTCCGCGATCGGTTTGGATTGCCTATTGCCGACAACGAGATTGCGGAAGTGCCATATTATCGTCCTCCAGATGACAGTCCAGAGATGGTCTATATGCGACGGCAACGGGACTTGCTCGGGGGGCCGTTACCGAGCCGATCGGCAGATTTTGTGAGTTTGAAAACGCCTGATCTCGAGGCGTTTGAGAAGCAACTACAAAGCAGTGGAGAGCGTGCCATATCGACAACTATGGCGTTCGTACGAATTTTGTCAGTGCTGATTAAAGATCCCAACATTGGCAAGTTTGTGGTGCCCATCGTGCCCGATGAAGCGCGAACCTTCGGCATGGAGGGAATGTTTCGACAGCTAGGTATTTACACGTCAGAAGGGCAAAAATACACCCCTCACGATCGCCAGCAGATCATGTATTACAAAGAAGATAAAAAGGGCGTCATCCTCGAGGAAGGTATTAATGAAGCCGGCGCTATGTCGGCGTGGTTGGCGCTGGCCACCGCGTACAGTACCAGTGCGCGCCCAATGATCCCGTTTTACATCTTTTACTCTATGTTTGGCTTTCAACGGATCGGCGATCTCGCATGGGCCGCCGGTGACAGTCAGGCGCGAGGCTTTTTGATCGGGGCAACCGCTGGACGCACGACATTAAATGGCGAGGGTCTTCAGCATCAGGACGGCCACAGCCACATATTGGCTAATACGGTGCCGAATTGTCGCAGTTATGACGCAACTTACGGTTATGAACTGGCGGTGATCATTCAACACGGCGCGCAGTGCATGTACCAACAGCGCGAAAATTGTTTTTATTACATCACCACGATGAACGAAAATTATCCCCAACCGGCAATGCCTAGTGGTGTCGAATTAGGCATTATTCAAGGGATGTATCGATTGGTGAAGGGATCGCCGGCAAAACTGCGCGTTCAGTTGATGGGCGCCGGTACGATTCTAAATGAGGTCATTGAAGCGGCGGTGATCTTGCGCAAAGATTTTTCTATAGAGTCCGATATTTGGAGTTTAACCAGTATCAACCAACTGGTTCGTGAGGGCCAATCAATCGCGCGCTGGAATCTATTGCATCCCGCAGCCGAGCAGCAGCAATCCTACGTCGAACGCACTATGGCTGATCATCAAGGTCCAGTGGTGATTGCCACGGACTACATGAAAAACTATGCTGAGCAGCTGCGCGCGTATATCCGTTCGCCGTTATATGTTCTTGGCACCGACGGGTTTGGGCGCAGCGATAGTCGCGAAGCGCTCCGCCATTTTTTCGAGGTTGATCGTTATTTTATCGTCGTGAGCGCGCTTAAATCATTGGCCGATCAGGGATTGATCGATGTCAATGTGGTGGCCGATGCCATCCAGAAATTTGGCATCGATAGCGAAAAAGCTAATCCATTGATGGTGTAACTAAAAGGGATGATACCCGAACTGGGCAATAGTGCTACGGTGACGATGCTGGTCTAAACGAGGTTAGTCATTTTGAATGGACATATTAGTGAGGTGTTAACGTGGTGTTAGAGGTGATTGTAGTTCCTGACCTAGGGGGCGTTGATCGCGCTGAGGTCATAGAGCTTAGCCTTAAATCGGGGCAAAGCTTGGGCGTTGACGACGCATTGGTGGTATTGGAATCAGACAAGGCAAGCATGGATGTGCCATCTCCAGTTAGCGGTGTTTTGCAGCGTTATTTGGTCGCCGAGGGCGATAGTGTCGCGGTGGGTGATGCCCTCGCCGAGGTCGATGTTGCATCGGCGATGGCCAGCGATAACGGTAGTGATGAGCCTCCATCGGCGCCAACGAAATTACTCGATCAACCAATCGAGACTGTCGCCAGTACCGATCAATCAACCGTCAATGAACGACTATTACGGGTGCCCGATACCGGTGGCGATAGCGCGCTAGAGGTCATAGAAGTCGTGGTTGCGGTAGGCGATGCGATAGCTGAGGGTGAGACATTGGTGGTGTTGGAGTCTGATAAGGCAACTATCGATGTTCCTGCCTCGGAATCGGGCAGTATTCTCGAGATTTTGGTCGCGCAGGCGGACAAAGTTACCAGCGGCACTGCGCTGGTGCGAATCGCAACTAACGCCGAAGTCTCTGCTGTGGATGTCGCCGTTGCTATACCTGCGCCATCGCCGGCAGAAAATCAGTCGTTGGCAGGCGCCAAAGCGGCGGTTCCGGTCGCGACTGGCACCGTGGCTGCAACGCCTCTGCTACCCTCGGCAACAGCATCTACCGCGGTTGTTAATGGTACCAACGAGGTCTATGCTGGGCCTGCAGTGCGCTTGTTGGCGCGTGAGTTGGGGGTTGACTTGACGCTGGTCACCGGCAGCGGAGCCCGCGGACGAATTTCTCGAGACGACCTAAATGAGTTCGTCAAACAGCGCATGGAACAGGCATCAAACCCGAGTCAATCGATCTCTTCGGTCGGCTGGAAAATGGAGGATTTTGCTGAATTTGGAGCGTTGGAAAGCCATAAAATGTCAAATATTCAGCGCCTAACGGCGAGCGCTATGC
>CAJIZO010000077.1 GCA_905181995.1 Flavobacteriaceae bacterium TMED48 | reverse complement strand
ACGTCGGGGTGTTTTGAAAGACTAAATTGGGCGTCACATCCTGAAGCCGCGTCACCCGGGTCAGACCCATATCCTCCAGACGATCGCCCGACAGTGCGGTAATGGAAATCGGCGAGTCCTGCAAACTCTCGGCCTTTTTACGCGCCGTCACCACAATTTCTTCCAAATCGGCGGCCGATACCACTGGCGCGCACAGCGCCAGCATAATGCCAACTAACAATGCCCCCCGACAATATATATGCAACGCTGAGCGCAAACTTAAAACTATTTCGGACATCAAACTGTCCAGCCTATTGGCCATTTGAGTGTGCATAATTACGGATCTCCGCTGATAGTAAATTTCTTATTATCAGTGCATATCAATAAGGGCATAACGGCTATTCAAATCGTGCATGGAGCATTCATATTCTGCATCTAATCACAGCGGATTGATTAAATTTTTAAATTAGTCAAACGCTAATCAGTATGCAACCAACAGTGGTGGTGGGGTGTCATCAACTCGAACATCGACGGCGTCCACAGAGCCGATACCGTGAACTAACTCAACAATATTTAGCCGTCGACCCGTATCGATTAGATTGATTTTCAACCTCCGCCCGATTGAGACGCATATCTGCGGCCAGTGCGGCAAATAGTGTTTGACAAAATAAACATTTACCACTATAAATTAGAAAAATACTTTAAATATAAAATAAAGGGTTTGGGGGGATTTGTATGAATTCATACCCAGTGGCGCTAGCCGACAATCAATTTAAACGATTTCGCACCGCCGATATCGAATACGCGCGCATGAAAGTAAGCGAGGTCTACTGCGAGCACCGCCTATCGCTAAAATGCGGGCAATTAGATGCCTTCCACTACCATATGCCGTTTGATGGCATCTCGTTTAACTACATGGGATACGGCCCACAAAGCAACATAGAGCCGGGCCTGTTGAGGGATTTTTATTTAATACAACTACCCATTACAGGCTCAGCTAGCATGCATGCCGACAAGCAAACCATCGAGTCGAAACCTGGCAAAGCCACCGTCATCAACCCCAGCGTGTACACAAAAATGACCTGGGGTGATGGCTGCGAACAGCTCATGCTGCAATTATCAAAACGCAGGGTTCACGGTGTACTGAACAATTGCCTAGGCCGACCAGCAACGCAAGATTTGGTGTTTTCTCCGTATATGGAAAATCGCAATCGCCAGCATGCATCTTGGTGGCAACATGTGATGCGGTTTATCAATGACTGCAATCAGCCGTATGGATTTTACAAAACCCCGGAAATGATCGACAACGCACTGTCCAATATTATCCGCGGCCTGCTCTACACATTGGAGAACAATTACAGCGCGAGACTAAAGCTCGACAACCGCCCCGTGCTGCCTAAGTCGCTGCGACGCGCGATCGAATATATCAAACAACACGCCAGTGAAAACCTCACCGTTGAGGAGTTAGTGCGTATTACCGAGGTCAGCGAGCGCAGCCTGTTCAATAGTTTTAAGCAATGCCTCGACATGACCCCAATGCAATTTGTACAAAAGCACCGACTGGCGAATGCCAGACTGCAATTGCTCGACCCCGCTCAATCGCTACATATGAGCGTTACAGAGATTGCCTTCAACAATGGCTTCAGTCAGCTAGGACGATTTTCAGCGCATTATAAGAGCGTTTATGGCGAGCTCCCATCGACGACTAAAGCGAGGTTCATGGACTAACGGGCAACCTTACCGGCATAGTTTTAGATCGCGCGGGCCGCACTTTTGATGTCTGGATTAGCGCCGAGTAGCCAATCGACAACCTCGCCTGAGCCACTGTCGACCCAGGCCTAGCGAGCTATTCAAGCGACTTGCCGCACGTGGCTAGCTACTCGGCTAAGCTCATCAATTGCGGCATCAACGGCTCGTGACCCTCGGGCCCCATGGCACTGTATCCGCCATCCACAGCCACCTCGGCTCCGGTCATATAAGAGGCCGCATCTGAGGCTAAGAACGCAGCCACACTGGCTACTTCGCTTCCGTTTGCGACCCGCCCCATCAGGTTTAACGGTGATGACACTGCATCTGCATGAGCGCGATTATCCTGAGTAAGGCCTTCAAATGGATCCGACCATATATGCCCGAGAACCGCCATATTGACGCGAATGTTGTCAGCGGCATATTCGACTGCCTGGGTTTTACTCAGGTGCCTAAGCGTCGCCTTAGCGACCGGATAGGCCCACCGACCAATATGCGGAAAAGCGCCTGATACGGACCCAATATTGACGATACAGCCTTTATTTTTGGCTAGATAGGGGCGCGCCATTTCACCCAATATTGCCGCGGAAATCGCTGAAGTGTTGATCGTTGAGAGCCAAGTCTGTCGATCTGTTTGAGCACCATCGTCATCGTAGGAACAGGCATTATTCACCACAATATCAAGACCGCCAAACTCATTGACAGCGCGCGCAATCAGGTTTTCTAACTGCGCATCGTCGGTGATATCGGTTTGCACGTAGAGCGCGCCTGCACCCAGTTCATCGGCTAACCGGTTGCCTTTTTCCGCCGTTCGGGCGGCAATCACCACGCGCGCGCCCTGCGCGTGTAATTCTCTGCTGATATCGCGACCGATGGAGGCCGCTCCCCCGGTAATGATTGCCACCTTGTTGGTTAGATTTCCCATATCATTTCCCTCATTGTTTGTGATTACTGTTGTGGTAACTATGCAGATCCCATCAAGTGTTTCGCCACCATGTAGCCTGAACCGCCGCCCAGCCCCGGACCCGGATGGCTGGAGGCGCCGATGTGATAGAGTTTTTCAACCGTGGTGGTGTGGTTACTAAGCGATTTAAGCGGCCGCCAAAAGAAAAATTGCTGCATACCGCAGTGCCCCGAATAGGGATCGCCACCGACGAGGTTGATATTCATCGCCTGTAAATCGGCTGGCGAAAGTACTTCTTGGTGCAAAATTGCGGACTTCAATCCCGGTATATACTCGCCGATTCTATCGATAATACGGTCTGCATAGGCCTCCCTGACCTGGTGATTCCAAACGCCACCGTCGGGTATTTGGATAGTGCCAGCGGCGTCCCCCAAAATCACGCTGGGCAACTCCTGTAGTTGAATCCACAGGATTGAATGTCCTTGAGGCGCGCGACTCGGATCGATCACCGTCGGTTGGGCGACGACAATCGTCGCCTGTTCTGGCAACAAGCCACGCTCGGCCTGATTTACCGCCTTAGAAACGCTGTCGATACCATCGCTAATGTGCACCATGGCGACATCATTCAAGCTTTTCTCAAGCCACTCCGGCCGGCCCTTTAGCGCCAAATGTATTTGCATGCCGGCGCGCCCATAACGATAGCCGGCAGCCTGTTGCAAGATGTTGTCGGGCACCCATTGCCGGTCGAGCAAGCTGTCGTATAGCTGGTTAGGCGTGACATTACAGATCACTGCGCGAGTTGCGTAAATGGACTCTTGACCGGCGACCACCACACCGGTTGCAACGCCCGATTCTACAAGTATTTGCGACACATGTGCCTCGGTCGTCAAGACGCCCCCGCACTCTTCGATCAGGCCAACGAAAGCCTGCACCAGCTTATCACTGCCGCCTTTGACAATCGGCATGCCGGCAGACTCCAAGCTAAAGGCAATCAGTCGGTTCATCGCGCCAGAAAAATTCGCTTCGGGACCGAGTCCGGTGTGCAATATCCACGGTGCTAATAGCGCTTGAATGGCGGGTGAGTGAAATCTTTGTGACAACCAATCTCTGCTCGACAGCATGGCGTCACCCAGAAAATCGATTATCCCGGTGAGTTTTCGCTGTCGAAATTGCTTGATTAACAGCCACAACATATTTACCCGCATCAACTCGCCGCCCAGCACCCCAAACGTAAACTCGGCATCGCCCTCCATTTCGCGCATGGTTTTTGCATACCGATCGCCATCGCCACTGGCGAGCAAATTGAAGGCGCGCACATTGGTTTCTCTGCACGTTGTCAACACGCAGGCTTGTTGACTGGACGTCACCGACGCTGTGGGTTTGTTGCTGTTGAGGTATTCCAAACCATGTCGTGCGAGGTCGTCTGCTAGCTCGGCGTAGTTAGGCGAGGTAACGAATAACGGATGAAATCCAGAGAGTACATCGTGTTTAAAACCCGGCAGCGTAATTTCGGCGGTCACAATACAGCCACCGAGATAGTCGTTTCGCTCGAGCACACACACTTGGTGGCCTTTTTTCGCCAACAACGCCGCGCAGCAAAGTGAGTTAATGCCGCTGCCGACGATGACATAATCATAACGCTGCGCCACTAGCCGATCCCTCGGTTATTTATCGGTGTACTTTTTTTGTAATTGCGGTAGCAAGTAGCCATAACTTTTCGGCTGCAGTGCCCCAATCCATTGTAAAAATTGCCGAAAACGGCCGACGTTCATATTCATATCGCCCAATAGTTCATCGATATTGTGAATCGAAAATGGGATGATATTGGTGCCTTTCGAGTGCTTGCCATCGGTGCGCGCTTCCATCCAGGCTAACCGCGCATCGATGTCGCTATTCTGCTGCTGATTGCTCGGTAGCGAAAATCCGCCGTTGAGGTAGTCCGCGAGCCAAAGGGCGGCCACCTCGCAATTGAGTTGACTAAAAAATGAAGAGTTGTAACCATTAAAAGCGAGTCTCGGCATATCGACAGGGAGGATTGAGCGATACAGTCTGAAGTTGCCCTGCTCATCCGTGACCTTGCTCAGAACGTCCGGGTCGAGAAACGCGCAACGTTGATGCCATCCCGTGCCGCACACAATAATGTCGGCAGGCACTACTTCTCCGGAGGATAATCGTGCATTGCCCGCCATCAACTCAACAATTTCACTGCGTTTATGCAGCACAATGTCACCGCGCTCAACGGCCTCGTAAAAGCCATCGGTGACCAGGCTCACGGTGCTGCGGGCAATAGTTTCAAGGGGCTTGTCAGGGTGTAGGCCAAGACGGCGCAAGCCTAACTGTTTTTCAATGACATACTCCAGGCTTTTTAATAGGCCTTTTCTTATCGGGTTACCGACCGTATGAAAAAATCGATCCATACCTTGCAATCGAATATAGCGGAACAGCGCCTCGCTCATGCGCGATAAAAATAGGTGCTTATGATTAATTTTATTGGCTATAAATTTAGGTATCTTCCAGATTAAATTTCGCGCTATCACTCGGGTACTGGCGGCAATCGGCGCGATCGCACCGGCCACGTCGCAAGATGATTTGCCATACCCCACCACGAGCATATGCCGGTCGGTAGCTTCTTCACGGTGATTAAATTGACTGGTGTGGCAAACGCGGCCACCCGCGGCCAAAAAAACCTCTTCACCAGGGAAATGAGGCACCGATGGAATCGAAAAAATGCCGTTGCCAACGATGAGATAGTCAAACTGCTGAGTGCTATGTTTTATTTGGCCGTCGGCGGTAGTACGGACAGTTTTAACCTCCCAGCTTTGCGATGGCGAGTCATAAACCGCTCGAGTCACCTCAGTATTTAAATGGATCTGCGGTAAGACATTAAAATGCAGCGCATAATCCTGCATATAGGCTTGAACCTGCTCGCCGCTTGGCCATTCGGGATAGTCTGCCGGCATCGGGAAATCCGACAGCTCGTAGGTGGTTCGAGGATTTTGCGTAGTAACACCTGGATAGCGCCGCGACGCCGCCCACACGCCGCCGACCTGCGCATCTTTTTCGTAGACTGTGATGCCATAATTTAGGGCTTTAAACACCCTTGCGGCGGTCAATCCGGCAAATCCAGCACCAATAATGCACAGTTTTTTGATATCACCCATAGCCGCTACCTGAGCAACCCACTGTGAAGACGACCCAATAACCCCATACCTATGCTGCTCCCAAAAGATGATCACTTACTCCTATGACGGTTATTCAATATTTTTAGTCGCACGGCAGATATTCAAATCTTGCAGTGAGCATGCAGATTCTGCAGTTAATGGATAGCGCGTTGGTTAAACCCAACCGACTTAAGGGTCATAACAAACCGCTAAAAAAATTATTTAAAATATAAATTTTGTATTTTTTATCTTTCAATACCTTTAAATGTTTGGTTGGTACTGAATCACTTACCTCGAGTTGTTCTTTAACAATCTGAAACTCCAACTCATTTGTGGTTTCCAACAGAGCGCATATTTGTCAGCGGTTAGGTGCATGGATGACCCTGTCGAAGGCTGCCTTAGTCATTATTCTTTTTATTGTTAAGTACTCATCAGTAGGGAATTTGTATAGCAGATATGCCATATAGCCACCTGCAATCAATGCGGCTATGTAAGGTGCAAAGTCGAACCCTAACAATCGAACTTGTCTGGCTGCAAGAAGCATGACCCCAAAAATTACATGTAATACAAACTCGCTGTTTATCCTCTCTTTTGTGCTAGCTAAAATACTGACCTTGATCCCCAAAAGACCGAAGTTATATAAATAGAGAGCGACAAAAATACCAAAGCTAGTTGCACCTATATACAGGCCCAAAGCCCAGATGTTTTCGTGTTCTGTCATCCCCCAGTTAAAAACGACTCGGAAGCAACTCACGCTTATTAGTGTTATTGGCAATAGCGGTATAATGACTTAATAGCGCCACGCTTAAATGAAGCTGCTGAGTTTAATTCCACCGCTGCCAATCTGGGTAAGCAATTTTTCTATATTTGCCTATTGCTCACTCGACGCTGCTAGACCGCGTCACTGTTGCGATTCTCTATTGAGAGCGGAGTGTTGAAACAAAGGCTGCAGTGATGTCAAAGGCCTTACACTTGCAAGACCAATTTTCCATTGGTTGTCATACTTTCTGATTGTTCGTGCGCTTTTTGTGCATCGCTCAAATTCATCGTCGTAACCCGTGGAGCGGGCAAGTCAGCACCCGCAAACAGTGACATAAGCATAGCGAGCATTTCGCCATCAGGTCGGTGATGGATGAACGCTGCTTTAATCCGCCGAGAAGCGATGTCGGCCAGCTCCGGAGGCTCATTGTTCAGATAGGGCACTGCGCCACCATTTTTGGTCAGGTGAATCGCATCTTCTACAATTTTGTCGCCGTACAAGGATTCAAGAACAACGTCCAGACCATCGGGTTCCATTTCTTTTATCACCTCCACATAGTCATGCGTTGTGTAGTCAATTGGATGGTCCGCTCCACGATCCAAGACATAGTTAAAGTTTTCGCTTCGCGTCGTCGTGTAAACTTTTGCGCCCAAATATTTTGCTATGGGTATAGCCACGCTACCCACACCACCTGCGCCGGCTTGAATCAGGACCGTCTGGCCTTGTTTTAGACCCGCGAATTCGTCGAGGGCTTGCCACGCAGTCAAACTGACCAGAGGTAAAGAAGCTGCTTCGACGAAACTGAGGCTCGGCGGTTTGAGAGCGATGGCTGACGCGTCGACGGGGCAATATTCCGCGTAGGTTCCATGTTGGATCGACCATGTAAATGCCAACCCAACGACCTCGTCGCCGACTTTCCAGTTCGTTACATTCGATCCGATTTTGACGATGGTTCCGGAAAAGTCCCACCCGGGGACGACAGGAAACGTACGGCCAATATACCCCTGTAATTCACCAGAGCGCAATCGGCGATCGATAGGATTTACCGCCGCGGCAGCTATTTTAACCAGCACCTGATCCGCGTTTGGCTCAGGAGTTGGCAGTTCTCCATATTGTAGTACGTCAACGTCGCCATGTTGTTGGTAATATATAGCTTTCATGATTCTATTCCTCCAAAAATAAGCTTTACCGGGGTTTGGTGATGTTTTGTTCCCCGTAACGGCCTCTGAATCAGGTTTTGATCAATACTGCAAGGGCCGGAGTAAGCGTCTCCACCGTCTAGGTTGCCTTAAGCCCCGAGAACGAGGGCGTTCTGCAAGTACATAAATAGTTGGTCTTCGTCAGGACCCTTGGTTATTTTCACGTTGGGCATTCGCGCGGAAACATCTTGCGAATTTCGCAACACCTGTTTTTCAATGGTTTCGCCCACCGTGACCGCGACAGATACCGGCGCGTGTTGTAATGATTCTGCGCTGTCACTAGCACCTCTTCCCGCTACTGGGCGACCAAGGCCGAATTCGGGCCGAGGAACATTGAATATAGGCTAAAGGAAATTATTTTTATCTCCGCCAACGATGCTCTGCATGCATTAAGGTAAGAACGCATTTGCAATCGCTGCGGAATCGTAAAGCTCATCAAATTGAACGACCGTTTCTCCCTCGATTGTCCATATATGCGCAACGTCGGTAACATAGACCTTACCTGTCGCCTTAACTTTGTAACTTTCATTGATGGAAACAATAACTTTGTTTCCTGAGGCCGTGATGTCTTTTACATTGACAAACACGGGTTCCACAGTTTCTGCAAATGTTAGTAGCATTTGGCCCGCGCCTTCAATGCCATTCCATTCTCCAGCGAATGGAATCTGATCTCTTGGCCCATGGTGCGTGAATTTTATGTCGGGGTGAAAGTTGGCCAGTACACCTTCTATATTACCCGCTTCAAAGTTTGCGTAAATGTTATTCTGTACGAATTCGGACAGCCCGCCCGCGCTCATGGCACTCGACCCGGGCAGGCTATGGTCTATTCGCCGATGCCAATCCCTTAGGGCACGCCCCCAACCTTCTGGATTGTCTTCCTGAATATAGTGAATGCCGGTCCCGATCCAGGCGCTTTCGTGATTTCGAATATTGTTGCACATCCAGGCGGCGTCTTCTGTTGTATTGACCGCACCGGGAGTGGCATAAACGTGGAGAGTCGGTACCGTCTTGTTGTCTGATTCAAACCAATCGTTGTATTTAGTGTATGAAGCTCTAATATCCGCAGGCTCACCATCAAGCGGGACATCGCGTGGCATTTGCAGAATCGGGCCCCGGTCCTCCACATTAAAAAATGGCTGGCGGTAGTGCATCATTTCTGCCTGGGTCATCTTTCTATATATATGCTCTGGCATTACCCGCTCTACAAACAGGTTTTGTGTGACTGCAATGTCGTGGCCGGCCTCCGACTGCATGGTCCGATACATGTTCAACACGCCGGGACATTCTTTACCGTAGCTTTCGGTATCATCTATCGGATAGCGCGGGCTCATAAGGGCTTCCCCATAACAAACACCTTTAACATTTTCAGGGTGGTCGACGGTGTACTCCATGCCGTAGTTAAACCCCCAATCGTGCAATACCAATGTTATGTTTTTTAAATCCAGCGCTTCAATAAATTTTCTTACATAGTCAGTGTGAATAAAGTATCCAAAATGATCTTTTGGTTTATCTGATTGCCCGAAACCGATTAAATCCATCGAGATACATCTACCTCGATCGCTCATCCAGGGCAAGATGTTCCGCCACAAATACGATGAGGTTGGCGCGCCATGTATAAATAGAATCGGGTCGCCTTCACCTTTTTCGATGTAGGCAATCCTGTTGCCATCGATCTCGACAAACTTATATTCGTACGGAAAATCGGCGGCCGGCAATGTGGTCGCGTGTTCGTGTGCTTTTCGCCACTGAACATCAGCGTGTTCTGTTATTGTTGATCCGAACTCTCTCTTACTAGTCATTGCTGCACTCCGATATTTACTAGAGACTAAAGGTTGTGATAGAGAGTATTATTCGTTCTCGCAGTCCTGACAATTACCAAACGGTAAAATCGAGGGTAGTACAATTATGAATTATTGCTCAAAAATTCTTTATGAAGAGCGATAGGGATCTTGCACAGCAAAGAGGCGTCGAGCAAAAAAGCATTGGCGAACAGCTGAAGCTCTGGCGTACCCGCAGCCATATTAGTCAATTGGAGTTGGCGCTCGAATGTAATTCTTCATCGCGCCACCTTAGCTTTTTGGAAACCGGTAAAGCCCACCCGACCCGAGAACTTCTGCTAGATTTGGCGCGAGTTTTGCACGTCCCGCTGCGCTCACGAAACACCTTGCTAATATCGGCTGGCTATGCGCCGTTATTTGAGGAGACCGGATTAAGCGATCAGGAAATGAAACAAATCAGAAAGATGTTGTCGATTATGGTCCATAAATATAATCACTACCCAAGCACCCTGATTGACCGACACTGGAATATCATTGAATCGAACACCGCCTTTAAACGGATGTGTATCGCGTTTGTGCATGACCCACGTCTGTTGGATAAAAAACCGTTAAATTTGTTGCGCATTTTTTTAGACCCAGATTGTGTGGGACGTTCTATACAAAACTTTAATGATATTTACTCGACAATGCTGAATCGAGCCAGACGCTTTGTAAATATTATGGGTAGCGATGCTGAAAATAAGAACCTTTTGAATGAAGTTCTTCAGTACCGCCCTAAAAATCCCAAAGCCCTTGATGAAGATATACCTCAGCTGGTCATGCCACTGCATTTAAAAAAAAATGAACTGGAACTTAGCCTTTTTACGATGGTGGCGACCATGGGAGGACCATTGAACATAACTTTGCAGGAAATGCAGATGGAGTTTGCGCTACCAACAGACGAAAACAGTAACCGAGTGCTTTTGGAACTAGTTGAAAATTCTGATTCTCTTTACGAGTAATATCGTTATATTAAACGGGAAAATTTAATTGGCACCAATCAATCCTGTCCAGGCTTAAGATTGCAAACTAGTCTTTACCGATATACCGTAATCGGTGTATTCGTGGCCTGCGGAAAACAAATCTTATTTCGTCACGCTCGTTATGAATATTGGGCCACCAGAATATCTCAATTGGTCAATCGTAAAACGATCGGTAGTGGTCAGCATGGTCATTGGAACCATTGTTTTATGGCTCGCATCGCCACCTTGTGCGGTGAAGATCAGGGGCCGCAACCGCGCGAAAAACCATCATCCCACGGTTGTTTTAGAACCCCAATCACGCCACCACGAGGGCTTTATGAGGCATCGATCGCAGCGCGTCGAATCGCCATAAAAACGCCGCGAGCCGCCGCGCTGCAGAGCAACATAATGGCGAAAATCGGCATCAGCGTCCCCGCCGATAGCACCGCAGACAGCGCGCCCACTAGCGCGCCGAGCATAAACAACAGGGTCGCCTGTATAGACGCCGCCGCACCGCTGTTGTGATCAAAAAATGTCATGTAAACGCCGGCGGCGGTCGGCCTAACCGCGCCGCCAGCAAATAGACACAGGCAGATCAGAACGACCACCGAATACACCTCGGCTACTTCAAATATCGCAACTGCAAACAACAATAGAGTCGCTGACAGTTGCAATAGGTTGCCCTCCCCCATGAGCGCCATCGGCGAGGTGGTTTTCATCCGATGGGCAGCAAAAAAATTGCCCAGCAACATGCTCAGACCGCCGGCGGCAAAAACCCAACAAAACGCCAGCGCCGAGAGACCAAAAATACGATCAAAAATCAGCGCGGCATTGGTGAGATAGACAAAGTAAACCGCGCCGGTTAAAGCGCTGAAAATGTTGTATAAAAGCGCGCTGAGCCGTCCATTTTGACGCTGCTTGAGAACCCCCCAGTAATTGACAAACAGCGACACGAAGTTGACGCCAGTTGGCGGTTTGAGCATTAATTCAGGAATCTTAAAGGTAAAGATATACCAGCAGAGCAAACCGTAGAGCGCCAAAAAAACGAAGATCATTTGCCAACCCCAAGCCGACAACCATAACCCCAGCAGCGGTGCCACCATCGGTGCCACCATCATCACCAAAATAACCGAGGCCAAACGCCGGGGAACCTCCTCGACTGGGTATAGGTCGCGCACCTGCGCCATGCACACCACCAGTAGGGCGCCCCCGCCCAGCGCTTGCAAGACGCGCAGGCCCTGCACCGCATAGATAGTCGGTGCCAATATGATCGCTAGGGTCGCTGCGGAAAAGATCAACAATGCGAAGCTACCCACCGGTTTGCGGCCTAATTGATCGGACAGTGCACCACCGAAAAATTGCCCCAGAGCATTGCCAATCAAGTAGGCACTGATGGTGAGATTAACCGCCGCAAGATCGACCTTAAAATGTTCCGCCAGTTGACCGAGAACCGGAAGGTAGGCGTCCACAGACAGCGGCGCCAGCGCCGACATAGCACCCAAAAAAACCATAAACATCACCGACGTTTGCAACGTCTGTCGCGCTAGTGGTTGGGCTGCTTTGGGCATACAGATGACAACTTGCTATAGTGATGGAACACTTGAGGTTCCGATGATCGCATGATGCCAGATAGTTCCGACTCGCCGCTATGGTTATTTTGTCTCGCGCTCTACGCCCGCCCAGAGGTCGCTGAACGTTGCCTAAACTTGCAGGATCGATGCCATGCAGATGTAACTATTATATTGTATTTGCTGTGGTTGGCGAGTCTCAAAAGACGACTTGACGACACCGAAATTGAGCGCATCACGAGCACCACTCAGGATTGGCGTGAACGGATAATAAAGCCGCTGCGCGCGTTGCGACGGGGCCTTAAAAACAGCCAGTCAATGCCGACTCAAACGGCTGCGGAGAGGCTTCGGCAGCTTCTCAAAAAACTCGAATTAGATGCCGAAAAATTGCAACTGCAACGCCTGTTTGAATCCACTCAGCCATCGCTGCCCGGCGACCACACCGACAATATCATCGAGGCGTGTCGATCCAACCTTGAAATTTACAACCAAACCCTCGGCCACCGATTCGACGTTGCCGATATCGATACTTTAATCCACGCCATGAACCTCGAGACCGGCGCGCCAAATCAAACCGACGGGCGCTCATAAAACCCTCGAAGCCGCTGTAACACCGCCAGCCGATACCCGCTAATGAGTAGATCAAGACAGCCATGAATTGGGCCCGGCGAAGCAACCGCTCTTGAAACGCTTGGCCCCATCTTAGCGACGCTAAAACCCCGACAGCACGGGCATTTTAG
The DNA here is from genome assembly GCA_905181995.1 of Flavobacteriaceae bacterium TMED48. Classification (GTDB taxonomy): domain Bacteria; phylum Pseudomonadota; class Gammaproteobacteria; order Pseudomonadales; family Porticoccaceae; genus TMED48. The sequence continues at coordinate 23,434 of CAJIZO010000077.1, read as the reverse complement.
CCGTCCAAGACGATAGCCATGGACGGCATATCAAATAACTCGCGATGGCTATTCACGTCCATATTGGACAAAAATTCCATCCAAATGGGCCAAACAAGGGGCTTGTCTGGCCCCTCATCAACGACTTTAAAGAGACCTCTATTTGCAAAATAATGGCTAACAATCGCTTGCCAAAGGCGTTGAAGTTCGCTACCTTATATTTTCAAGGCGAATACTTAATATAAATAAAAAGAATATAAAAGAAAGAAGTTTGTAATTACTGATCTATTAATAAAGCGGCTTATGCCCTGTAGTCAGTCAATTAATTAGAGGTGTTTATGCCGCTAAGAGGGATCTATAAGACACCCCAAATGGGGAGTCGAAGGGTATTTTTACGCAACAAAAACCGACTGCCCAGCAGCGGTTGGTCAACTGCAGTGGATGCTCGCTCAGCGCCCGCCCGATGCAACCGTGGCGAGGTGGTGTAGTGGCGACCTCAAGCACTGAAATTTGGCCCCTCGCGGTCTATACCCTGATGGTAATTTTGTTGGTCATCACCATGTTGGTGCTGTCGTGGCTGCTCGGTCAGCGCCGCCGCGAAGATGCCACCAACGAGCCATTTGAATCCGGCATTGTGTCGGTTGGCAATTCTCAAATCCGCATCTCGGTGGAATTTTATCTGGTCGCCATCTTCTTTGTGATCTTCGATCTCGAGACAGTATTCATCTTTGCTTGGGCGGTGGCCTTTTTTGAACTTGGCTGGCAAGGCTATTTTTCGATGTTGGTATTTATCGCTGTGCTGACGCTGGCGCTCGTCTACGAGTGGCGCTGCGGCGGTCTCGACTGGGGCAACAAAGAGCGTATCGGCTTGCGCAAGGCGCAAGCCGACGCACGCAATGCAGGGGGAGCCGATCGATGAAATGGAGCCTAAGTCGCCCCGGTGACGACAACGACATGCTGAATATGGACGCCGTTGAGGAGCAGGTCAAGCGCAACGTCGCCTTTGCCAAACTCGAAGACTTGGTCGCCTGGGGGCGGGCCCACTCGCTATGGCCGTTTAATTTTGGCCTATCCTGTTGTTACGTCGAAATGGCGACCTCGTTTACCAGCCGCCACGACATCGCTCGGTTCGGTTCAGAGGTCATCCGCGCCACCCCCCGCCAAGCCGATTTAATGGTTATCTCCGGCACCTGCTTCCTAAAAATGGCACCGGTAGTGCAACGCCTCTACGACCAGTTGTTAGAGCCTCGCTGGATTATTTCCATGGGTTCGTGCGCCAATTCTGGCGGTATGTACGATATCTATTCGGTGGTCCAAGGGGTCGACAAATTTATCCCCGTAGACGTCTACGTTCCCGGTTGTCCTCCGCGTCCAGAGGCGCTGATGCAGGGGCTGATTATGCTGCAGGAATCGATCGGCAAAGAGCGCCGCCCGATCAGTTGGGCTGCGGGTGATCAGAGGATCGTTAAACCAACAAAAATAAGCAAGCGCGATGAACTCACCGCGCAGCGTATCCAAGCGACAGAATTAAGGGAACCAAAAGACAGCTAGATATTTTTCTCCATAACGCCGAGGTCGACATGCAAGCAGCCGCAACGCGAGCCGCAAGTACAGTTGAAGAACGCCTCTACCGAGAATTCGGAGAGGCGCTATTTGTCGATCAACCCTGCGCCGACGGCGTGCGCACCCTGTGGATTAGTCGCGATAATCTAACCGCTGTACTGACGTTTTTACGACCCCATTTCTGCATGCTCTACGATCTGTTTGCCATTGACGAGCGCACCCGCGAGCATCGCGCTGGGCAACCTGCGGCAGATTTCACCGTCGTCTATCAACTGCTGTCGATGCGCCGCAACGAAGATCTGCGGATTAAAATCGGCCTCGCCGAGAGCGACCTCAACCTGCCGACCAGCATCGCTATTTGGCCCAACGCCAACTGGTATGAGCGCGAGGCCTGGGACATGTTTGGCATCACCTTTGAGGGTCATCCCAACCTGTACCGTATTTTGTTACCGCCGACCTGGGAAGGTCACGCGCTGCGCAAGGACCACCCCGCCCGCGCCACAGAAATGGCGCCCTTTGAAATGGGCCCCGAACGGGTCGCTCGGGAACAGGAAGCCCTGCGCTTCAGGCCAGAGGAGTGGGGCATGCAAACCGCAACGGAGGATCACGAATACATGTTCCTCAACCTAGGCCCCAACCATCCGAGCGTTCACGGTGTGTTCCGCATTGCCCTGCAACTCGACGGCGAAGTGATCGTCGATTCGGTGCCGGACATCGGCTATCACCACCGCGGTGCCGAAAAGATGGCCGAACGCCAAACCTGGCATACCTATATCCCCTACACCGATCGCATCGATTATCTAGGCGGCGTGATGAACAATCTCGCGTATATCCAATCGGTCGAAATTCTCGCCGGGATCGAAGTTCCAGAGCGAGCCAAAATCATCCGCATCATGCTCGCTGAATTATTTCGCATCGCCAGTCACCTGGTGTTCTACGGTACTTTTGTGCAGGACGTCGGCCAGATGTCACCAGTGTTTTATATGTTTGCCGATCGCGAACGTCTGTTTGGCATCATCGAGGCCATCACTGGCGGGCGCATGCACCCGGCGTGGTTCCGGATTGGCGGCGTTAGCCAAGATCTGCCCAACGGTTGGCAGCACATGGTGCGCGAGTTTATCGACGGCATGCCGGCGCGGCTCGACCACTACGACAAGATGGCCATGCAAAACAAAATACTCAAGGATCGAACCGTCGGTATCGGCGTCTACACCGAGCGCGAGGCGCTGGATTGGGGCATTACCGGACCGGGATTACGCGCCACGGGTAACGATTGGGACGTGCGTAAAAAACGCCCTTATGGCGGCTATGATCAATTTGACTTCGAGGTGCCGACCTCCAACAACGGCGACTGCTATGAGCGCGCCGAACTGCGCATCGAAGAAATCCGCCAGAGCTTAAAAATCATTCGCCAATGCGTCGACAACATGCCTTCTGGCCCTTATAAGAGCGCGCACGCAGCGACCACACCGCCGCCCAAAGAGCGCACCATGGAGGATATCGAAACCCTGATACATCATTTTTTAAACGTCAGTTGGGGGCCAGTAATTCCCGCGGGCGAGGCCTCGGTGATGATCGAGGCGACCAAGGGAATCAATAGCTATCACCTGATCAGCGACGGCGGCACCAACTCGTACCGCACCCGTATTCGCACGCCGTCGTTCCCACATTTGCAGCAAATTCCACTGATTAGTCGCGGCCTTATGATCCCCGATCTAATCGCTATTATTGCCAGTATTGACTTTGTTATGGCGGACGTTGACCGATGACCCAGCAGCCCATTCAAACCGATCTAAACTCCGTCCTTAGCCACGAGGAAATTCACGCCATCGATGCAGAACTCAGCCATGTTCCGTACAAATCTGGCGCTGCCATCGACGCGCTTAAAATCGTCCAAGCACGGCGCGGTTGGGTGTCAGATGACTGCCTGATGGCAATCGCCAGACACCTAGATATGTCGGCTGAACAACTCGAGGGCATCGCGACTTTTTACAATTTAATCTACCGCCGCCCAGTCGGCGAAAAAGTCATTTTGTTTTGCGACAGCGTGAGCTGTTGGATCTCCGATTGCGATGGCATTAAAGCCAAAATCTCGCAACATTTGCAGATCGATTACGGCGAAACTACCACCGATAACCGCTACACCTTGCTACCGGTCCCCTGCCTCGGTGCCTGCGACCGCGCGCCGGTGATGATGATCGGTGACGAATTGATAACCGACCTCGACGACGCCCGCATCGAACTGTTATTCGGCGCTCACAACGAAGCGCGGACAGACTGATGGAACCTGTTTTAACGCGCAATATAGGCCCCGAACGCTGCCCCACAAATTTGGCGGCGTATCAGGCCAACCACGGCTATCGCGGACTGCGCAAAGCGCTCACCGAGATGTCGGCCGACGACTGTCAGGCGGTGGTAAAAAATTCCAACCTGCGCGGTCGCGGCGGTGCCGGCTTTCCAACCGGCATGAAATGGAGCTTTGTCCCGAGGGGAGACGCCTGCACACCCGGCCACAAGTACTTGGTCTGCAACGCCGATGAAATGGAACCGGGTACTTTTAAAGACCGCCTGTTGATGGAGTGCGACCCGCACCAACTGATCGAGGGCATGATACTCGCCGCCTACACCATCGGTGCCGATATTGCCTACATTTTTATCCGCGGAGAGTATCTGGTGGCGATCCAGCGACTGCGCGATGCGATCGCTGAATGCTACGCCAGCGGCTACCTCGGCGAGCGTATTCTCGGCTCGGACTTCAACCTGCAAATGCACGTCCATCCCAGCGCTGGGCGCTATATCTGCGGAGAGGAAACCGCGCTGATCAACGCGCTCGAGGGCAAGCGAGCCAACCCCAGGGCTAAACCTCCCTTTCCGCAGGTAAGTGGGCTCTGGGGTCGGCCCACCATCGTCAACAACGTCGAGACGCTGTGCAACATTCCACACATTATCGATCGTGGTGCAGACTGGTTCAAAACCCTCGGCGTCGGCGAAGACAGCGGCACCAAACTGTTTGGGGTTAGCGGCAAAGTCAACAATCCGGGCTGTTGGGAACTGCCCATGGGCACGCCAATTCGCGAGATTATCGACCAACACGCCGGCGGCATGCGCGCAGGATTCCAGCTGAAAGGCTTTTTGCCGGGCGGTGGTTCAACCGATTTCTTGGTTCCAGAACACCTCGATCTGGCGATGGATTACAACGTGATTGGTGCGGCTGGTAGCCGCATGGGTACCGGCACCATGATCATACTCGACGACCGCACCTGCCCCGTTGGCATGGTACTGAACCTAATTCGGTTTTTCGCTCAAGAATCCTGCGGCTTTTGCACCCCGTGCCGCGATGGATTGCCGTGGTCGCGGCAAGTTCTCGAAGACATCGAAAACGGCGCTGGCCGCAGCGAGGACCTAGAAACACTCGCTTACCAAGTGAAGTACATCGGCGCCATTGGCAATACCCACTGCGCCTTGGCGCCCGGGGCAATGGAGCCATTGCAGAGCGCAATGAAATATTTTTATGACGACTTTGTACGCCATGTCGACGGCGGCCACTGCCCCTACCACAACGGCACAGGAGCCCGCTAGATGCCAACCATCACGATCGACGGCCAAACCCTTGAGGTCAAAGAGGGCGACAACATTCTACAGGCGTGCCTGAATGCCGGGCTCGACTTGCCGTACTTTTGCTGGCACCCGGCAATGGGCTCCATCGGTTCTTGTCGCCAGTGCGCCCTGGTGCAATACCAGAACCCGAGCGACGAGCGCGGCCGCATCGTGATGGGCTGTATGACCCAGGTAACCGACGGCGCTCGCTTTTCACTGGACGCCAACAACGCGGTTGAATTTCGCGAGGCGGTGGTCGAATCGTTGATGCTCAACCACCCCCACGACTGCCCCGTGTGTGCCGAGGGCGGCGAGTGCCATCTGCAGGATATGACGGTGATGGTTGGCCATCGAGATCGGCGCTATCGGGGTAAAAAAAATACCCATCGCAACCAGTATCTAGGCCCGCTCATTCACCACGAGATGAATCGCTGTATCACCTGCTATCGCTGCGAGCGCTTCTATCGCGACTACGCCGGCGGCACCGACCTCGGCGCCCAAGCATCGCGCGACCGACTGTATTTTGGCCGCCAGCAGGACGGCGTATTAGAAAGTGAATTTTCCGGTAACCTTGTCGAGGTCTGTCCGACCGGGGTGTTTACCGACAAACCATTTTTGGCCGATTTTAGCCGCAAGTGGGATCTTCAATCGGCGCCTTCGATCTGCGGGGGTTGCGGCGTCGGTTGCAACATCGCTCCGGGCGAGCGCTACGGCCGTCTAAAGCGCGTTCACAACCGCTATCATGACGACATCAACGGCTATTTTATCTGCGATCGCGGACGCTTCGGCAACAGCTATGTCAACGCCGACCAGCGCATTGACTACGCCGGCATTCAGGATGCCGATGGGCGCTTCACCGCGGTCGACCAAGCGTCCGCCCTAGACACCGCCGGCGCCTGGCTCAAAAATGCAAAAATTGGCGGCATCGGCTCGCCAAGGGCCTCGCTAGAGGCCAATTTCCTGCTGCAGACCTGGGTAGGTGCCGATCAATTTTCCTCTGGGATCGCCGATATCGAGCGCGCAACGGTCGATCGGCAACTGCAAATCCTGCAATCGACACGGGCCATCAACCCGTCGATAAAACAGATGGAATCGGCGGATGCGGTGCTGATCCTCGGCGAGGATTTGACCCATACCGCGGCCCGCGTAGCACTGGCTTTGCGTCAGGCGGTGCGCAATAAATCACTGGCGATGGCCACGCAAATGGGACTTCCCAGTTGGCAGGATGCGGCTGTGCGCAATCTCGCTCAAGACGCGCTGTCGCCGCTATTTGTGGTCACAAGTTACGCCAGTCGGCTCGACGATATCGCCCAGCGCACGGTGACGCTGGCACCCGATGACATCGCCGAATTTGGCCGCCATCTGGCCGCTCGACTGCAGGGCGAGCCCGCGCAGAGCCCGCTTATCGAAGAGTTTGCTAGCAGTCTGGCGGCAGCCGAGCGCCCGCTGATTATCAGCGGCAGCAGTATGTTGCAGAGCAACATCATCGACGCCGGTGCAGCCATCGCCGAGGCGCTGTGTCTCGACAACCCACAGACCATGCTCAGCTTAACCGCGCCAGAATCAAATACGGTCGGCGCGACGATGCTCGCTCACCCGAACAATCTATCCCTTGAGGGTATGGTCGAGCGCGCTGTTGAGCTGGATGTGCTGGTCATTTTGGAGAATGATGTAACGCGCCGCCTAGACGCCGCCTCGATGCAAAAACTGGTCGCCTCGGGAACCAAAATCATTGCCCTCGATGTCATTGAAAATGCCACTGTCGAGCGCGCCAGCATGGTTCTACCGGCGGCCTCCTTCGCCGAATCTCAAGGCACCTTGATCAACCATGAAGGACGCGCCCAGCGCTTTTTCCCGGTCTTTCCACCGGCCGAGCAACGCCTGCCCAGTTGGCAGTGGCTGCTGCAACTGGCCGCGCTCAACGGCAATAGTCAACTGACAGCGCTGACCCAGTTCGATCAGGTAGTCGATGCCTGCGCCGCCAGTCAACCGGCATTTGCCCATCTAAACGAAGTCGCACCGGACCGCAGTTTTCGCGACCGCGGTCAAAAAATACCCCGCCAAACCCACCGCTACAGTGGCCGCACCGCGATCAATGCAGGAGTCTCAGTTCACGAACCGCAGCAACCGGTGGACCACGAAACGCCCTTGGCATTTAGTATGGAGGGCCTCAACCGGGATCAACCATCGACCCTCATACCCTACGTTTGGTCGCCGGGTTGGAACTCCAATCACGCGCTGCAAAAATTTCAAGCCGAAGTCGATGGCCCGCTCAAGGGTGGCCAATCCGGCGTGCGCGTGCTGATATCGTCGGCCGACGGCGTCGCCCCGCAGACAACGACACCCATCGGAGCCGCGCCCAACGATCGCTGGCAATTGGTGCCGGTGCATCGCCTCCACGGCTCGGAGGAACTCAGCGCCCGCAGCGATGAAATCGCCGAATTAGCCGGCGATGCCTTTATCGCGCTCAGCGCGGAAACGGCTGGGCAGCTAGAGGTCGCCGAGGGCGACCGACTGAAGGTTATCGCCAATGGCGACAGCATCTCGCTCGCGGTCAAAATCGTCGATCGCATGGCGGCCGGATGCGTCGGCTACAGCTATGGTTATGCCGCAACCAGGGGATTGATCGCCGGCGCCCATGCCGATCTGCAACGGGATACAGACTGGCGACCACCGCAGCCGAGTTTGATCGCCACCGACCGCCAATCCATGGCCGTCGATCGAGGCAACCCACATGTTTGACTGGGGGCCGATACTGTTGGCGTTGGCGATACTCGTCGGTGGCGTGGCCGGCGCGGCAGTGCTGACGTGGTGGGAGCGCAGGCTGCTGGGTTTTTGGCAAGATCGCCACGGCCCCAACCGCATCGGCCCCTGGGGCATCGGCCAAGTCGCCGCCGACATGATCAAGTTGCTGTTAAAAGATGATTGGGTACCACCCTTTGCCGATCGCATGGTGTTTATTTTTGCGCCGACGGCGATTGTGGTCGCCATGATGATGGGCTTTGCCGTGGTGCCGTTCGCGCCCGGCATGCAAATCATCGATGTCAATATCGGACTGTTGTTCTTTCTCGGCATGACCTCGTTGGCGGTCTACAGCGTGCTGTTGGGCGGCTTGGCGTCGAACAACAAGTATGCGCTGTTGGGCGGGTTGCGCTCGGCCTCGCAGATGGTCAGCTACGAAGTCTTTATGGGGCTATCGCTAATGGGTGTAGTGATGATGTCCGGCAGCTTTAGCTTGGTCGACATCGTGGCCGCGCAACGCGATGTCTGGTTCTGTTTTTCGCAGGCGCTGGGACTGCTGGTGTTTGTGGTCGCCGGCATCGCCGAGAGCCATCGCTTGCCATTCGATCTACCGGAGGCCGAACACGAACTGACCGCGGGTTTTCACACCGAGTATGGCGGCATGAAATTTGCCATGTTTATGCTCGGCGAATATCTCGGCCTGATGTTGATTTCGTGCATGATCGTGACCTTATTTTTTGGCGGCTGGATGGGCCCCGCAGCGATCGCGCACTGGTTGCCGCCGCTGGTCTGGTTCGGCATTAAAGTTTGTTTTGTGATCAATTTTTTCGTGCTGTTGCGGGCGGCGATACCGCGACCGCGATACGACCAACTGATGTCGCTGGGCTGGAAAGTCATGCTGCCGATCACGCTGGTTAATTTGGTGGTCACCGGCGGCATCTTGTTATGGCTGGAGGAGGCGGTTTAATGTTGAGTCAATTGCGTACCCTGTGGGAGATCTTTAAACACAGCTTTAGCAAGTCGGAGACCGTGCAATACCCGGAGCAGATGCCCTATTTAGCACCGCGCTACCGCGGCCGCATTGTGCTAACCCGCGATCCCGATGGCGAGGAGCGCTGCGTCGCCTGCAACCTGTGCGCGGCGGTCTGCCCAGTGGACTGCATTGCACTGCAAAAAGACACCCGCGACGACGGCACTTGGTACCCGGAGTTTTTTCGCATCAACTTCTCGCGCTGCATCATGTGCGGTATGTGCGAAGAAGCCTGCCCGACCTATGCGATTCAATTAACGCCGGATTTTGAAATGTGTGAATACGACCGACAGAACATGGTCTACGAAAAAGAGCACTTGCTCATCAACGGCGTCGGCAAGTACCCAGATTACAACTTTTACCGCGTCTCTGGCCTCAAGACGGCGTCCAAGGATAAGGGCGAAGCGCACAACGAAACCCCGCCCATCGACACCAAGAGTTTACTGCCCTAAGTGCGCGATAGGAAAACCGACAGGGATACCGCCAATGCTTGAAGTGACATTGTTTTATCTGGCCTCTGCGGTCGCGCTGGTAGCGACCATTTTAGCCATGACCCGCGCCAATGCCATTCATGCATTGATCTACTTGATCGTCTCATTGCTGGCGGTGGCGGTGATCTTCTTTATTATCGGTGCGCCGTTTGCAGCGGCGCTCGAGATCGTTATCTATGCCGGCGCCATCATGGTGCTATTTGTATTTGTGATTATGATGTTAAACCTCGGCGAGGAGGGCGACGCCCGCGAGCGGCAGTGGCTGCAACCGCGTATCTGGTCGGGCCCGGCGGCGTTGTCACTGGTGTTGCTCGGCGAGCTACTGTACCTGATGTCGACCATTACCGGCCCCGCGTCAATCGGCGTGGTATCGGCAAAAACCGTCGGCATGGCGCTCTTTGGCCCCTACGTCCTGGCCGTCGAATTGGCATCGATGTTACTGCTCGCCGGCCTGGTCGGGTCCTACCACCTCGGGCGCCGTGCCCTCGAGCGGGAGGGATAGGCGATGCAAGAATTGGCAGTGCCGCTCAACCACGTGCTACTGGTCTCATCCTTGCTGTTTTGCATCGGCATGTTGGGATTGATGATGCGCCGCAATATCATCTTTATATTGATGTCGCTCGAGGTCATGTTGAATGCCTCGGCGCTTGCGTTTATTGCCGCTGGGGCACACTGGGGGCAACCCGATGGGCAGATTATGTTTATGCTAATTCTCAGCGTTGCCGCCGCGGAAGTGGCGGTTGGACTGGGTTTGGTGCTGCAGGTGCAACGACGCTTTAAAACCCTCGACATGGACAACGCCAACCGGATGAGGGGCTGAGCATGAGCAACGCTATCGGGTTAGTGCCTCTCCTGCCGCTGCTGAGTTCGCTGCTATTGATGATCTTTGGAGCGCGCATGACGCGCCCGATGATCACCCTGCTCGGGGTCGGTTCAGTCGGTGCCGCCGCCCTCGCAACCGCAGCGTTAGCGATGGAGTTTATGGCCAATCCGCAACCCATCGAGATCACGCTATGGACCTGGATGAAGGTTGCCAACCTGACATCGGGCGTGGCCTTTTACGTCGATGGCCTGACCTTGGTGATGATGTCGGTGATCACCGGCGTAGGCTTTTTAATTCACTTATTTTCGAGTGAATTTATGCACCAAGACGCCAGTTACGCGCGCTATTTTGCCTATCTAAATATGTTTGTCTGCGCCATGTTGGTGCTGGTGCTGGCGGACAATTTACTGCTGCTGTACCTCGGTTGGGAGGGCGTTGGGGTATGCAGCTATCTGCTGGTGGGTTTTTGGTATACCGACAGAGCCAACGGCCGTGCGGCGCGCAAGGCGTTCATCGTCACGCGCATCGGCGATACGGCGATGGCACTCGGACTGTTATTGCTATTCACTGAACTCGGCACGCTGGATATTCAAAGCATGGTCGGCGCCGCCAACGCCAAATGGCAGGTCGGCGACAGCCTGCCAACGCTGGCCTGCTTACTGCTGCTCGCAGGAGCCGCGGGAAAATCCGCGCAACTGCCCCTGCACACCTGGCTACCCGACGCCATGGCCGGCCCAACGCCGGTTAGCGCACTAATTCACGCCGCCACCATGGTCACCGCCGGGGTCTATTTAATCGCCCGCACCCACGGCCTGTTTCTGCTCTCGCCCACCGCCATGACCACCGTCGCCATCGTCGGTATCGCGACCTCGCTGCTGGCGGCCGTGACCGCGCTGATGCAATCGGATATCAAGCGCATACTCGCCTACTCGACCATCAGCCAGATCGGCTACATGTTTTTGGCGCTCGGCGTCGGCGCCTGGACGGCGGGCATTTTTCACCTAATGACCCATGCGTTTTTTAAAGCGCTGTTATTTCTCGGTTCGGGCGCGATCATCCACTGCCTCCACCACGAGCACAACATCTTCAAAATGGGCGGACTGCGCAGTCGTATGCCGGTGACTTTTTGGAGCTTTATGATCGGCTCCGCAGCGCTCGCCGCGCTGCCCATGACCTCCGGCTTTTTTAGCAAGGATCAGATTCTCCTGCAGGCCTACCAACAGGCAAGCATTGGCCCATGGCTGTGGCTCGCAGGATTGCTCGGTGCGCTGCTGACCGCGGTGTATAGCTTTCGTCTGGTATTTATCGTGTTTTTCGGCAACGCCAAGACCGAGCCCGATCGCGAGATCGGCTGGGCCATGGCCATTCCACTAACCATACTCTGCGCGCTGTCGATGGTCGGTGGCTATTTTGCGTTGCCGCTGGCACAGGTATTCCCAACCGCCAGTGCCGATCACCCCGCGCACTGGGTCGAAATTGTCTCGATCGGCGTGCCGCTGGTCGGCCTTGCCATCGCCTACGGCCTCTACCTCGGGCGTCAACTCAGCGCGCCATCCTGGACTACGGGTGTGACTGGCCAGGCGCTTCGAGAATTTTGGTTTTCAGGCTGGGGCATCGACCGACTTTACGATGGGCTTTTGGTGCGCCCCTACGATCGATTGGCGGCGCTGTTCTCGAGCGAACCGGTCGACCGCTTTTATAGCGCCATCGTCGATGTTAATCAAACGCTGCACCAGTGGCTCAGCAGCACCCAGTCCGGGCGCATGCGCTGGTACATCGCGAGCATGGTGTTCGGCTTGATCGCGCTGCTCGGTATCGCGTTTAACATTGCACCCGGAGCGCTCTAATGGCCATGATCAGTCTGGTATTGATACTCCTCGTCGGCGGAGTTATCGCGGCATTGTCTGAGCGTTTGAGCAGCAACGCGCCGCGCTGGGTGGCGCTCGCAACCATTGCCCTGACGCTCGGTTACCTGCTCGCTGTAATGGCGACGATGGACGACCTGCAGCGGCTACAAGCGTCGACCCCAAGCGACCCAGCCACCTGGCTGATGCACTTTAAGAGCCCTTGGATCCCAGCGTTTGGCATCAACCTAGAAATGGCGCTCGATGGAATCAGCCTATTGATGGTATTGCTGACGCTGTTTTTAGGCGCCGTTGCGGTCAGCGCCTCATGGACCGACGTCGATCAGCATCAGGGGTTTTTCGAGGCCAATCTGCTGTGGACGCTGGCCGGTGTGCTGGGCGTCTTTATGGCCGTTGATCTGCTGTTGTTCTTCGTATTTTGGGAGGTGATGCTGATTCCCATGTACTTTATGATCGCCATTTGGGGTCATGAAAATCGCGCTTACGCAGCGATGAAGTTTTTCATCTTTACTCAGGCCAGCGGCCTGCTGATGCTGGTGGCAACGCTGGGGCTGGTGGCTGCGCACCGCGAGGCGACCGGCGTCTTCAGCTTTAGTTATTTCGACCTGTTGCATACGCCGATGAGCGAGACCACCGCGCACTGGTTGATGCTCGGCTTTTTTATCGCCTTTGTGGTCAAACTACCGGGCTTTCCCTTTCACACCTGGCTGCCCGACGCCCACACTCAAGCGCCAACCGCCGGCAGCGTGATTCTCGCTGGCATTCTTCTCAAGACCGGCGCCTACGGCCTGATTCGTTTCGCCGTGCCGCTGTTCCCCACAGCCGCCATCGAATTTGCGCCGATTGCGCTTTTTTTGGGGGTTGCCGGGATCCTCTACGGTGCCGTGCTGGCCTTTGCGCAGACCGACTTTAAGCGGCTCGTCGCCTACAGCAGCGTCAGCCATATGGGCTTTATTCTCCTCGGCGTCTACGCCTTAAACGAACTGGCGCTGCAGGGCGCGTTGATGCAAATGATCGCCCATGGGTTTAGCACCGCTGCGCTGTTTATGATCGCCGGGGCGCTGCAGGAACGTCTCCATAGCCGCGACATGCGGCAGATGGGTGGCCTGTGGCAGGCCATGCCGCGCATGGGCGCGGTGGCTATGTTCTTTGTGGTCGCCTCGCTGGGATTGCCTGGGCTGGGAAATTTTGTCGCCGAATTTTTGGTCTTGCTGGGGGTCTTTCAAGTCGATCGTTGGATCGCGGTGATCGCGGCGCTTGGATTGATCACCGGTGCGGTGTATTCGCTGATGCTGATGCAGCGGGCGTTCCACGGCGAGCCCAACCCGCGCTTTGAGAATCTGCAACTGAACGACTTTGGCGCGCGAGAAATGTTCACCATGGCGGCGATGATCGTCGCGCTTGTAGCCCTCGGGCTGTATCCACAACCGATACTCGACACCACCCAGTCGTCGGTGTTGGGACTCGTTGAATGGATCGCACAGGGGGTGGCACAATGACCGCGCAACAATTCTTGGCGCTGGCGCCAATTCTTTCACTGTCGCTGACCGTCATCGTGTTGATGACGCAGACATCGATTCGGCGCAATCCCCACCTGGCATGGTGGATTACCGCCGTCGGTCTACTGATCACACTGTGGTGCGCCGAGTACGCCAGCGGCTTTACGCAGCAGGTCACGCCACTGTTTAAGGTTGATCTCTGGGGCCTGTGGTTCAGCGCTCTATTGGTGTTTGCCGCGCTGGTGAGCCTGATGCTAGCCCGTGATGCCTTTCCCGCCGAGGGGCACCGCAAAGAGGAATTTTACCTGCTGTTGCTGCTGGCAACGCTTGGGGCGGTGGTGTTGGCGCAAGCCTGCCACATCGCGTCGTTGTTGCTCGGTATGGAGCTGATGGGCATCGCGCTGTACGCGATGATCGCCTTCCCCAAAGACGGCAGCCTACCGCTCGAGGCAGCGATCAAATACCTGGTGCTGTCGGCCTGCGCGTCGGCCATGCTACTGTTTGGTTTTGCGCTGGTCTATGCCGCCACCGGCGACCTCAGTTACGCAGGAATAGGGGCCAAGGTCGGTGCTGCCTACGTCCAAAACCCGGTGTTGGTGATGACCGGCAGCGCCATGGTTCTGGCCGGAGTGAGCTTTAAGTTATCGCTGGCGCCGTTTCATATGTGGACGCCCGACGTCTATCAAGGGGCGCCGACCACCGTCACCAGTTTTTTGGCGACGCTGTCCAAAGGCGCCATGTTTATCGCGCTGACGCGCTTTGTGATCGACGGCCAACTCTATCACTACCCGGCGCTGCTCAACGCGCTCGCCGCGCTGGCGATGGCGTCGATGTTGATCGGCAACTGGCTGGCGTTGCGCCAAACGCAGATCAAGCGCCTGCTGGCGTATTCATCTACCGCTCATATTGGCTATCTGTTGGTGATCTTGATCAGCTTGCCACAGTTGGCCGAGGGCAGTCAATTAGCGCCACTGGGCCGGGCGGCCGTGAGCTATTATTTAGCCGCCTATATTGTCACCACGCTAGCCGCCCTGTCGGTAGTGCATATGATCGGTGGCGAAGACGACACCGACCTTGACGCTTATCGCGGACTGTTTTGGCGCCACCCGGTGCAAGCGGCGACGCTATCGGTGGCGATGCTGTCGCTGGCGGGGATTCCACTGACCGCCGGCTTTATCGCTAAATTTTACGTCATTGCACTAAGCTATGACGCACAGCTCTGGTGGTTGTTAGGCACGCTGGTGGTGGGCAGCGCGATCGGTATCTACTATTACTTGCGGGTCATTTTTAGTATGGCCAGCGCCGCCCAAGTGACATCATCAGCAGGCGAGAGTCAACGCGGCTGGCGCAATCCATTGGCGATTTTACTGCTGCTGATGGTGCTTGGTTTAGGCACCTTGCCGCAAGCTTTCATCGATCTGGCGAGTCAGTTTTGAACGGCTACGGCGCGCCAAGATATACAACGACAGTGCGCGGCGATTAACGTTAACAATCCATAAAGTGCGCGCAGACGCAATACAGCGCACGGCCAATAGGAGGTACCAGCAGATGTTACGTTCCGTCGATCTAAGCGACTATATGCAGCACAATCCGGTAAAAATCTCCATCGACGACAGCCTCGATAGGGCCGTTGAACTGATTATTGAACACCGGGTATCGGGGCTTTGCGCAATCGATGGCAACGATGCGCTGCGCGGAGTTTTGTCTGAAATGGATTGCCTCAAAGCGGCGTTGGCGACGCTCAACGAGGCGACATCGGGCGTCGTGATCGGCGATTGCATGTTGCTCCACCCGATCAAAATTCATCCCGACGACGACCTGTTCACGGCCATTAAGGCGATTATTGACAATCGAGTATCCGGGCTTTGCGTGGTCGATGAAGGCGAAAGTTTGCTTGGGGTACTGTCTGAAATGGACTGCCTACGGGCGATTTTATCGGCGATTTACAACGATCACCGCGAGGTCGGCCGAGTGTCGGAGCACATGACCACCGACGTCGAGAGCTGCGACGCGGGTGCCGACATGATAACGGTCGCCACAGACATGCTCAGCAAGGGCCGTAGGCGCAGACCGGTGCTCGACGGGGATCGTCTGATCGGGCAGATCACCTGCCGGCAGATGCTCTTTGGGCTGTACCGAGATCGCCCCCACGGCGACCAGGTGCAGCAACACATGAATGCTACCGTGGATGCCTGCCAGTTGCATGCGGATATTGTCAGCATCGCCAACGACATGCTGATCAAAGGGCGCCGGCGGCGGCCGGTTATCGACGATGGCCGTTTGGTCGGCCAAATCACCTGCCGCCAGCTATTGCGCGTGGTCAGCGAGTTTAATCGCAATCAGGTGGCGGCCAATTTTGACTCTCAATACCGCGACCTGCTGTGAGGTTGCGCGGATCCATGATGGTATGCAGCACAGAACCCACTGTGTCGGCCCACGCAAGGTCTTGACATGGATGGTCGAGAATTAAGCAGCATACGCACTAACGGTGGCGACCCCCACAGCACCTATGGCAATGGCAGGCGGATCATCCGGGCGACGGTAACGCGCGCAAAATAGATAAAAAGTGGTTAATTATGCTTTTATGGAACTTTTGATTAGCGCGGTGGTCTCAGTTATACCCGACGCACCTGCTGGCCATTGTCTCCCCCCTCGTTAATGGCCAGCGGGCGTGTCGAGGACCTAGCATGCAGCGTGGCTTGATGGCGTGGCCTGGAACTTGCGATACATCTTTCTCTCTTTAAAATCCATTCCTGAAATTTTTCTCACTTTAAAATCAACATTTGATGGTTTTGTTTGACAGCTTTAAGTAAAGCCGCGGTTTAACGCCTTTATCCAACGGTTTTGTCTGCAGCCTCGCCAGAGACCATGGCTCTGCGGCATGCGTTGAACCGCGCTAAAAGACATTTTTAGAACTCCTCTGGTTTAAAAAGTCGCTCTCAAGAGCTGATCTAAAGAGCTGATCTAAAAAAGCGCCTTAAACAAGCCCCCTAAAAAACAGTATTGTGGCGGCTCTTTAAAATAAGCTCTCTACCGCAATGTCGGTGGCGACGCGTTCAAGGCGCGCATTTCAGGGCCACGGATACTAGAGTCTACCCCGCAGCAACGTCGACGCGCTGGTATTCCCGACAGATCAATTGGTTCTCAGAGGCACTGAGTTGTTGCTTGACCAAGTTACAATACGACCCACCCTCCGTCAGGCCGGTTCGGCGTCGCTGATTGTGGCGGCAGCGCCCGCAGGCACCAAAGGCACGCATGTTGTTAGTCTGCAACAACGCGGTAATCAAATGCGCCAAAACCTGCTCGGCACCCACCTGATCCGACGGTTCAATGCGCGCGCAGGCATCCATAAGAGCCAATGACGGCGCCACCTCAGACACCAGTTGGCGGCCTTTGGAAGTAACTAAAAAATGCACCACACGGCGATCTTTGACGTCGGCAACGCGTTTTAGAAGCGATTTTTTTTCCAATACTTTGAGCGTTTGCGAGGTGGTGCCCTTGGTCTGACCAAGGTACTCGGTGATCGCGCTGGCGGAGTTAGAGAAACGATTGCAGGCGCACAGATAGCGCAGCGTCGCCAAGTGCACCGGCTCCAGTTGTTTGGCCCTGAGCATGCCGCGGCGCTCCACGCGCAGCAGCTCGCCCAGGCGCTCGGCAAGATTGTAAAGGTTCTCTGTCGACATGGGCATATAGTATCGGGTCGAAACTAACTTGCCAAGCCCTCTGGCGCGTTTTATATTGCGCCCCGTAACACATTGATACCCAACCCAGTCAAGCGAGTGATGTCTCACCCGCGACTGAACAGATAAAAAGGACTTGATCATGGCTATTCAGCACAGTAACACCTCTCAAACCCGTTCATCTACCGCTCGCGGCCGCAGCGCTCGGCATTCAAATTATGTACTCGCAAGCGCTATTACAATGGCCCTTGCTGCGCTACCTGCAGCCGCTCACGGACCGAACGCCGGCGGTATACAGTCGGCTAAAACTGCCGATGGCAATCCCGACTTCGACATTATTCACGCCAAAGTATCACGGCAGGACAACGTCGCCACCTTTCACATGGGCGTTGCCGGCGATGTCGGCAATACCCTGCCAACCCCGGCTGGCGAATTGGCCGGTGCACCGGCCTATGCCTACGTCTGGCCAACCAGCATCGACAGTTATGAAGCCGGTTTTGAGCACGACGCGGGCATTTTAGCGCTGGCGGTGGCGACCCACCCAGACTTTGATGACACCCCCCTGTTCGACGAAAACGGCGACAAAGACACCGGCAACGACGGCGGCACATGGCACACCCACTGGGTGGTATTAAAGCCTGACGAGCGCTGTGGCGAGGGTGCATTGACCGTGGTCGATATTCCCAAGGACACCACCCCGCGGCTACCAAAGACCTGGCCGGGACTGCCGATTCTGCTCGATAGCCCAGGCTGGGAGCCGGTGATAGCGGGCGACACGGTTGAAGTTAAAGTCGCCTTTGACAATGCTACGGCGCTCGATACGGCGAGCTATGACGGTGTGACCGCGGGCCTGATGGTCAACAAGAACATCCATGCACCGCTATTTTGCGTCAGCAACGTACTCGACGTCGCCTCGGGAGATCTCAGCCTACCCGGCAAGATCACACCGCCAAAAGCGATGAAGAGCCAATAACTGGAGGTTATCGTGAACACTATTATCGCTCCAGAAATCCACGCGCAGCAGTGGCATAACAGCGATCCATTATCGATCGCCTCGCTGCGCGGCAAGGTGGTGGCAGTGCACGCCTTTCAGATGCTCTGCCCCGGCTGCATATCTCACGGTCTGCCGCAGGCGAGTGCCATCCACGAGCTGTATTCCAGCGATCAGGTACAGGTGATCGGCCTGCACAGCGTGTTTGAGCACCATTCGGTGATGACCCCGGAGGCGCTTAAGGTGTTTATTCACGAGTACCGCTTGGGCTTTCCGATTGCCATCGATCAACCCGCCGAGCACGGGCCGATCCCAAAAACCATGGCAGCCTATCAGTTGCAGGGCACACCGAGCCTGGTTTTGATCGATCGGGCGGGGCGTATTCGTCTCAATCACACCGGCCGGGTTAACGATATGCAGGTGGGCAACGCCATCGGGCAACTGCTCAAGGAAGCCTCAGTGCCGGAAGAGGCCAGCGCAACGTCGGCCGCCGCAACCAGTAGTTCGAGCGTAAAAAGCGACAACAGCGAACGCTGCGACAGCGACAGCTGTAGCATCTAAACCACCGGCGCTAAGGCGTTAACCACGCCGATCGCGCCAACCAACGACCCAGGGCAGGGCAACCGCCCTGGGTCACACACTGCTCAAATTGCGCACGGTTGACCTCATATCGCCAGTTCCCAAGCTGTACAAGCAGAGCTTGGTAAAAACCAGCACAGGCCAGCGCTACCGGACGAAGCCACAAAACGCTTTTTCGGCTTTTTTCTTGGCTCAAAAAATTACCGTAATGAGGGGTGTAGCCCGCACGAACTCAAGATTGAAAGGAAGGTCAGGGCATTCGAGGACAGAAGTGCATTCAAAACCCGGCGGGGTGTCTTCCCCGGAGAGTCACGCTACCATCAAGCCGGTGCCCATTCTAATGCGGATTATTCGAGCTATGATAATGATGCCCTGATTTCGCTGCGCGAGCAGGGTGATTGGTTGCGCTGGGTTAGATGTCAACACAACAGAGGTTCTAAGCATCAAAAAAGAAGCCTTTGTATCCCGAGAAACGCAACGGAAATACAAAATACCGCCATATAAATCTCCAAATTTAAAATATCAATCTATCAGCGTAGCCAGACAAAAACACCTTGCCCAACCAAGGCAGGCAATCCATTCGGTGGGCTCGCCAGCGCCAAGTGAGTCACCCTCGTGCGGTTGATTTGATCCGGTTTTTAGCCAATTCAACCTACGAAAAAGCCAGCGGCGCAGACTATAATCCACAGCTCAATGGGCGAAAAGCCGCTTATAAGTAAGCGGTTACTACCAGCATTTATTCCGTACACGAGATAGGTCACTAAATCATCGCTACCTCGACTAACCCTCGATTGCCGTTTTTAAACGGGCGCATTTGCCCTCACCAACGGCGGGCGAGCGAGCGCTTCACGCGGCACGCTCGGCGACGGTAAGCCATCAAATATCGATGGCCCTCACCGTCTAAATAGGGTTTACTCTCGCCGTATAATGCTAAATTATTGCCTTAGATATCCACGCTGACTACGCCCTACAAACTCGGAAAATGGTTCAGCGTCATCAACGAAAAGGAGGTCCCAGTTGCCGCTTCGCACCCACAGCCTGTGCATCCATCTAATGTCGCTGGTGTGCTTGAGTATGACGCCGGTCGGCGCTTGGGCGCAGGCGCAGGCCGACCACCCGCCGTGCTATGTCGATGGCATCGCCGACCGACTCCGCTGCGGTTCCATCGAGGTTGCAGAAAACCCGCTGCAACCCGAAGGGCGCAAGATCGACATCCACTACGCGGT
Organism: Flavobacteriaceae bacterium TMED48; assembly: GCA_905181995.1. Taxonomy (GTDB): domain Bacteria; phylum Pseudomonadota; class Gammaproteobacteria; order Pseudomonadales; family Porticoccaceae; genus TMED48. The sequence goes on along the minus strand of CAJIZO010000077.1, from coordinate 3,369 downwards.
CATCCCGGCGATCAAAAATATCTACCCCGCTGAGGCGTTCTTAGCCATCGCCGGGGGACCCGGACAGTCGGCCATCGATAGCGCGCCGACGTTTGACGCCACCTTTGCCAACGTTAGGCAGACCCGTGATATTTTACTCATCGACCAGCGCGGCACCGGCCGCTCCAACCCACTGCTGTGTCCTGAGGATACCAGCGTGTTACCGCTGCAGGTCGACGACCGTAAGTTCGACGCGGCGCTAGAAACGCAAAACTGTCTGGCCCAACTGCAGGGTGACGTCAAGCAATATACCAGTGCCATCGCGCTGGCAGATTTTGAGGCGGTGCGGGTCGAGCTCAACTACCAAAAGCTCCACCTCTACGGCATTTCTTACGGCAGCCGCATGGCGCAGCTCTATATGCGCCGCTATCCCGAGGCCCTCGGCACGGTGACGCTAGATGGCGTGGTGCCCATGCAGCAGTCGGTGTTGGCGATTGGTCTGGCGATCGATCGCGCGATGGCGCTGTTATTGGCCGAATGCGCGGATCGCGATCGCTGCGGCGAGCAATTCCCCAACCTTGCCGAACGCCTAGCCACGGTGATCGCCAAACTCGACCAGTCGCCGGCCATGCTGCAGGTGATGCACCCTACGACCGGCGAGCCGAGCAAATTTTTTCTCACCCGCGACAAATTCCTTGGCGTGCTGCGCCTGGCGCTGTATGCACCCAACACCCGATCGCTGTTGCCGTTGGCGATCGACCGCGCGGCAGCGGGTAATTATCAGCCGGTGTTGGGGCTGTATTCGCTGACCATGAACGGACTCGATCTGGCGATGGGCATGCACAATGCGGTGCTCTGCAGCGAGGACATCCATCGCCTTACAAGCGATTTGGCCGAGCAATTAGGTCAATCGACAATCGGCACTAGCATGCTCGAGCAAATGTCTGACGCCTGCGCCGTATGGCCAGCCGATCCGGTGAATGATGATTTTTTTAAGCCGATCGCCAGCGCCATCCCGACCCTGTTATTGTCTGGCCAGCAGGATCCGGCGACGCCGCCGGAATGGGCTGAATTGGCGATGAGCAAGATGACCAATGCGGTGCATTGGATTGCGCCCCACGCAGCTCATGGCGTAGCCATGCAAACCTGCGCGGGGCGGTTGATTGCGCAATTTATCGACCTCGGGTCGACCACCGAAATCAACAGCGAATGTATCCAAGACGGCGGCGCGGGCGGCTTTTATCTGAATGCCAATGCGCTCGACCGCCCCGCCACTGCAACGGCACTGCAACCCAACACCGAGGAATCACCGTGATCGCTGTAGCCAATCTGTACAAAAAAATCGGCGACGTTCAAGCCTTGGACAACCTGTCACTGGAGGCTGCGGACGGTCAGATCACCGGTCTTCTCGGCCCCAATGGGGCAGGTAAAACCACCTGTCTACGAACCATTTTTGGTCTGCTCCAAGCCGATGCGGGCAGCGCTACTATCAACGGATTCGATGTTGCCAAGCAGCCGATAGCGGCGAAACGTGAACTCGGTCTGTTCCCCGACCCGTTCGGTATATACGAACGCCTAACGCCGCGTGAGTATATCCAATACTTTGCCGAACTCAGCGGACTGTCCAGACAGATCGCCGCCGACGCGACCCAACAAGTGATTGCCGACTTGCAGCTTAGCGAAATTGCCGATCGACGCTGCAAGGGATTTTCTCAGGGTCAGCGGATGAAAACCGCGCTGGCACAAGCGATCGTGCACCGCCCGAAAAACATCGTCCTCGATGAGCCCACCAGCGGTCTCGACGTGATGAGCACGCGACTGCTAAGAGACGTGTTGCGCCGACTCAGAGATCAGGGTCACTGTATCCTGTTTTCCAGCCATGTCATGCAAGAGGTAGCATCGCTGTGCGATCGGGTGGTGGTGATGGCCAATGGCCGCGTCAGAGCCGTCGGCAGTCCCGAGCAGCTGTGTTCGCAAACCAACAAGGATTCTCTCGAGGAGGCGTTTATCTGCCTCATCGGAACCGACGAGGGGATCGCCGCATGACAATCTTTTGGAGTCTGCTGCGCAAAGAATTGCTCGATGCAATACGCGACAAACGATCGGTGATGGCGGGACTGTACTACGCGATCTTGACGCCGGTGTTCACCGCCGCGCTATTTATGCTGATGATCGATAAATTTTCCAATGTCGAAGATGTGCTCATCACCATAACCAACGTCGAGCAAGCGCCGGATCTGGTGGCCCACCTCAAACGCGAGGGTATTTTGCACAGCGATGACGACGCGGAACAAGTTGCCATTGAGTTGATTATTGGTACCGAATACGGCCAGCAAATGGCCCGTGGAGAACCGGCGGAGGTGATTTTAATTGCCGACACCTCAAACGATCGACTGCAGAGTTCGGTGCGACAAATTAGGGGAGCGCTGGGGCAGTACAGCAGCCAAATGAGCGCGCTGCGCCTGATCGCCCGCGGTATACATCCAGACACCGTGCGACCGCTGAACGTCCAGCTACAGGATCGCGCGACCGCTGAGTCCAAGGGGGGCATGTTCATTGGCATGATGGTGCTGCTGATCTTATTGGCGGTATTTATCGCCGGCATGAATCTGGCGATAGATACCAGCGCGGGAGAGCGCGAGCGGCATTCGCTGGCGTTGCTGCTCAGTCACCCAATCGGTCTGCGCCAGCTCATACTCGCCAAAGTCGGCGCCGTGAGTGTCTTCGGTATGGCCGGTCTGGTGTTGGTGGTGAGCATGTCTAAACTGATCTACCCACTGGTGCCCTGGCAAGAGTTTGGCTTCAGCATCCATATCGGCATCGAATTTATGCTCGCCGCGGTGTTGGTATGCATTCCAGTCGCGGTATTGGCCGCCAGCATGCAACTGTTTGTGTCGTTTATGGCGAAGAGTTTTAAAGAGGCCCAAACCTACATCACCTTTGTGATGTTTGTGCCGATGGCGCTGTCCTACGCCGTGACTTTTGACGTTGCCACCGATCAGCTACGCTGGGCGCCGGTCACTGGTCAGTTGCAGGCGCTGATCGACCTGATGAAGGGGCAGAGTACACCCCTTTTGGCGCTGGGGGTTTCCTGCCTGTCGACGCTGGCGCTGTCGATTGCCTTGGTATTGGGTATGGAGCGATTGTTGAAGAGCGAAAAAATTATCTTCGGCCTGTAACGTTTCACCCCGTTGTAAAGGGTATTAAGGCTTTGGCAATGCGCAAGCTATGGGTGAGCAAGCACTGCCGTTACGTAGGAGCTGTAGTCAGATAAGCGCCGGGGCTAAAAAAGCGCCGTGACCAAAAAGCGCCGGGGCTAAAAAGCGCCGTGGTTAAAGAGTGCCATGGTTAGGAACAGCTGCGGTCGGGTAATTGCTGTGGCTCGTTACG
>CAJIZO010000076.1 GCA_905181995.1 Flavobacteriaceae bacterium TMED48 | reverse complement strand
CCGCCTCACTCGTTGCGCCCTTAGTGGACAGCGCATACACCGAGGCTCCGTAGGCCGCAGGACTGGAAAAAGCATCGGCATGAATCGAAATAAAGAAATCTGCCCGTTTGCTGTGGGCGATCTCCGTGCGCTTGCGGTGAGCGAGATAATAATCGCCCTTGCGCACCAATTCACCGCTGAAATCACGGTCTTGATCGAACAACTTTTCCAATTGTTTGGCAATCTGTAAGACCACCACTTTCTCGCGAATTTTCCCGGGACCCAGCGCGCCGGGATCTTCACCGCCGTGACCGGCATCGATGGCGATAACGATTTTTCGATTGTCCTGCTCGATGATTCCCTCGAGAGATTTACTGACACGTTTGGTAATATCGTATAAATCGATCACCAAGCGGTCGCCGTAGCGTTCATTTGCAGCCAAAGTGAAGGTCTTTGGCTTGACCGCATTGAGCAGATCAAACACTACCCGCAAACCGTTTTTACCGCGTGCGCCGGTGCGAATATTACCGATCGGTGTGGTCGTATAATCGAGCTTATCAAAGGCTGCTTTGAGTTTTACGTTAGCAATATCAACGACGATTCGATCTGGATTGTCGAGCGTGAACATAGTGTGCTCAACGGTGTCGTCTAAATCTAATACCACCCGCGTTCGATCGGGCGAGCGGTAAAGTCGAACGCCTTCGATCTCCGAGGCCGTCGCATCATTGACGGAGATAACTGGCAGGCCCAACAACAACCCACAGAGCACCCCAATTATGGTTTTTAACACCTGAGCATCACCCGTCTATACGCCTTATACATTTTACACATCGCTTTTTGGCGCCTCGCCCGCCACCCCAGAACTCAGCCCTTGTAGTATAACCGCACCCGCGTCCGAATAGGCCGCAAGCGCCAACTTGCGACCCCGACGGCGCACATCGATGACCACCGTCAGGTCGACAGAATCGAGGTAGCCTGCACCTTTTTCAGGCCACTCCAGCATGCATAAAAAGCCATCATTGAGGTAATCTCTAAACCCCAAAAACTCTAATTCCTCGGGATCATCAAGCCGATAAAGATCAAAATGATAGATCCTTCCAATCGGCAAATCATAGGGTTCAATCACCGTGTAAGTAGGACTCTTAACGCTGCCGCGATGCCCCAACCCGCGCAGAATGCCGCGCGCCAATGTGGTTTTCCCCGCGCCTAGATCGCCGCTCAAAGTCAGCATTGTTCGGCCTGTGATCTGCGCCGCCAGTCGGCCGCCAAAAGCGTCCATGGCGGCCTCGTCGTCCAACTCAAAAATCCGCTCTAAAGGCGTCGGTGGCAGTCGTAAATCAGGCAAAACTACAGCAACTCGTCGGCGCTGTGCTGAGGGTTTAACAGCCGTCTTAGCTGGGGTAATATATCGCTGGCGGCAAGGCCAATTTGCCCCGTCTGTTGCGCGGCCATATCAGCGGCACTCGAATGCAGGCAGCAACCCAATTCCGCCGCTGCCTGCAATGGCAAACCCTGGGCGATTAATCCGCCGACAACACCCGCTAAAACGTCCCCCATACCACCGCTGGCCATGCCGGCATTACCGTAAGTACAGACCCCAATGGGATCCCCAGACGTGCCAATGACTAGACTCCCGGGGCCTTTTAAAATGACCACAGCCGAATATTTATCGCGCAGTTGCGCGACCGCTGCAAATCGGTCGGCCTCGATCTCGCGCACCGATATATTCAATAATCTAGCCGCTTCGCCAGGGTGCGGTGTCATCACCCAACGGCTGACCTGTGGGTCCACAGCAATCCTACCCTCGGCAATAATATTCAGCGCATCGGCATCGAGGAGCGTTGGCAAGCCGGCATCTAGTGCCTTCTGTAACAGCTGCTCTGACCAAGCCGACCGACCAAGCCCGGGGCCCAACACCAAAACACTGGCGCGGGTCAATAGCGGCTCTAGCGCCTGCCCCGAGACTATAGCCGTCGCCATAACCTCGGGCTGGCGCGCCAACATAGCGGCGACATGCTCTGGACGGGTCGCCAACGAGACCAGCCCCGCACCGACCCTGAGGCAGGCCTGCGCGGCCATAATCGCCGCACCGCCAAAGCCCCTATCACCGCCGACCACCATGACGTGACCCAACTGAGATTTATAAGCATCTGCGGCCCGCATCGGCAAATGCTCCAGCGCTCTATCCACATCGAGCAGTTTGGCGCTCGGCGGATAGTCGCTGTAACCAGCGTTCGGTAGGTCCAACGAATGCCAGATAATTTCGCCACAAAAGACCGCCGCACGACCCGTAAACAAACCTTGTTTAGGAGCGATAAAGGTCACCGTAAGATCCGCCATAACGGCAGCATCTGCAACCGCGCCAGTATCGGCATTTAATCCAGACGGCACGTCAACCGCAACCACCGGCAGCAGGGCGTCATTGATCTGTCGAATAGCCCGCCGATAATCTTGCTGCAACTCCCCGCGCAACCCTGTTCCGAGCAGGGCGTCGACGATAATACCTTGATCCAAATCGAGCGGCGTCTGGCAAACACAAAAATCCACCGCCGCTTGCTCGGCGATAGAGCGTGCGTGCGTCACATCGGGCAACATTTTTGAGCGATCACCGACTTCGACAACGCGCACCGAAATACCTTCGTTTACCGCCAACGCAGCGATTGTATAACCATCGCCAGCATTATTGCCGGTGCCACAAAAAACCGTCAACTGACGCGGTTCGCCAAATTCTTGCAGTAATTCGTCCAGCAAGGCCTTACTTGCCCGCGCCATGAGTTGCGCAACGCTAAACCCGGATTTTTGGATTGCCGTTCGCTCAATTTTCTTGACCGTTTCAGTAGTGTGGAGTAAATCTTCTAACGAGCGCAGCGACATCGCGTTAATATCCCAGTAATATTGGCGCTAGTATAATCCAGATAAGTCTGCAAACCATGCCCCAGATTGCCGATAAAACAGAGAATCTTGCGATTTTAGCCAAAAAAATTAAGGCTTGGGGGGCACAACTCGGATTTCAACAAGTCGCCATCGTCGAACCGGATCTGTCCGCGGCATCAGAAAAACTTCACCAATGGCTCGCCAGTGAGTACCACGGCTCGATGGGTTGGATGTCGGAGCATGGAGACAAACGCTACGTGGTCGACAAACTGGTTGACCATACCGTGCGAGTCATTTGCGTACGCATGGATTATCTCTCTGACAACAAGATGATCGCAGTACTCAAAAATGACAATAAGGCGTACATATCGCGTTATGCGCTCGGCCGCGACTACCATAAATTGATCCGTCGACGGTTGGCGTCACTGGTCTCATTTATCCGCGCCGAATTGCCCTCAATGGCTCTCAGCCAGCGAGCCTTTGTCGATAGCGCGCCAGTCATGGAAAAACCGCTGGCTGAGCAGGCAGGCCTCGGCTGGATGGGCAAGAACACGTTAATTCTGAACGACAAGGCCGGCTCGTGGTTTTTCCTCGGTGAAATTTACACCTCGCTGCCGCTGCCCGTCGATCACAGCGAACAGCCCAATCGCTGCGGCAAGTGCCGTGCTTGCATCAAGGTGTGCCCCACAGATGCCTTTCCGGAACCTTACGTTCTCGATGCTAGGCGCTGCATTTCCTATCTCACCATCGAGCATAAAGATGCGATACCTATCGAGATCAGACCGCTGATGGGTAATCGAGTTTTTGGCTGCGATGACTGTCAAATCAGTTGCCCCTGGAATCGCTATCCACAGCGCACAGGGGAGTCCGATTTTACCCCGCGTCACGGCCTAGATGAGCCCGAATTAGTGACCTTATACAATTGGAGCGAAGTCGAATTTCTACGCTACACCGAGGGGTCTCCAATCAGGCGCATCGGTTACCAGCGCTGGCAGCGCAATCTCGCGGTTGGACTTGGCAACGCTAGCGCCAACTCTGACATTCTCGCCGCCCTCGAACGCAGCGCGGCGCAGTCATCAGACCTCGTTCGTGAACACGTGCAATGGGCCATCGAGCAACAACGCCACAAAATCACTCACAAGGCGAGGCCAAAATAAGCCCTAAACGCGGATAAAAACCTCGCGGTAATAACGCAATTCGGCAATAGAATCATAGATATCATCCATCGCTAGGTGACTGCCCTTTTTATTGAAACCCGACGCCAAGTCGGGCTTCCAGCGCCTGACTAATTCCTTCAAAGTCGAGACGTCTAGATTACGATAATGAAAATAGTCAGCCAATTGAGGCATATAATTGACCAGAAACCTGCGATCCTGGCAAATTGAATTACCACACATCGGCGATTCGTTACTGCCGACCCAACGGTTTAAAAAATCCAACGTCTGGTTCATCGCCTCGGATTCATCCACCGAACTGCGGTTCACCCTATCGATCAACCCCGAACCTCCATGTTGTCGGGTATTCCATTCATCCATGGCGTCGATCACTGCAGCATCTTGATGAATAGCGAGTACTGGGCCCTCGGCCAAGATATTCAGGTCGCTATCGGTTACTAGCGTGGCAATTTCGATTATTTTGTCACGGTCGGGCGCCAGGCCCGTCATTTCTAGATCTATCCAAATCAAATTTAGTGGATGCTTGTCAGTCATAGGGATGCCTTGGTTAAATTCTTCAACAGAATGGCGCTTTTTACCGGCAGTACGACAAAATCACGCCGATGAGGGTACAATCATGCCAGGATCAATTATGCTCTATCCGCGCCATAGGTGGAAACATCGATGCGTAACAGTTACCAACGGTACTGCAATGTCCAAACGTAAATTGACCAAACGCCAAAAGGCGCGAATCCAATCCGGCCAAGACAATGCCAACGCACTGGCTGCGACCCCTGACACCCGACCCATCGACGCTGCGAGTCTCGGACCCGAAATCAGCGGCAGGGTGATTAGCAATTTCGGCTCACAACTGGATATAGAAGGACTCGAAGGTATCCACAATGCCAGCCTCCACCGCTGCCACAAAAGAGCCAATGTCGATACACTGGTGGCGGGTGATCATGTGGTCTGGCGGACCGGCGAACCCTACGGCGTGGTGGTCGCGCGTAAACCACGAACATCCGAACTGGTGCGCCCTGATATCTACGGAAAAATCAGACCGGTGGCCGCCAACGTCGACTGTATCGCGGTGGTTTTTGCCTGCGCGCCCACCCCGTACAGTAATCTAATCGACCGCTATTTAGTGGCGGCAGAGGCGCAGGGTATAACGCCAATTTTGGTCGCCAATAAGATCGATCAGCTAACCCATCAAAATACCCCAAAAGTCGAACGCTTGATGGCTAACTACGCCAAGATCGGCTATACCGTTATACCGGTCTCCGCCGAGACTGGTGCGGGAATCGACGCGCTGCAAACCCACCTCCGCGAACACACTTGCATATTCGTCGGCCAATCGGGGGTTGGCAAATCATCGCTGATAAATCATTTGCAGCCCGAGGCTAAAACTGCCGTAGCCGCGCTGTCGAGCCGACGAGATAAAGGCGTCCACACAACCACAGCATCGCGCCTCTACCACCTCCAGAGCGGCGGTGTGTTGATCGACTCTCCCGGTATTCGCGAGTTCTCGCTTTGCCATCTGGAAGCCGACCGTGTGATCGAGGGGTTTATTGACTTTCACCCCTATCTTGGCCACTGCAAGTTTCGCGATTGTAAACACCTCAACGAACCCGAATGTGCCCTGCTAAAGGCCGTCGACAAGCAAGAAATCTTGCGCGATCGACTCAACAACTACCATCAAATAGTCAGTAGCCAAGACTAGTTATAGAGTCTGACCCATCGCGTAAGTTATACTCATCGCCTCGACGGGCACGCTGAACGCCGCCCATAAAGCATCGATCCGAGACAGACCCGGAACAATTTCAACTAGATTTAGCGTGGCTATTAGCATGCATCACAAAGCAGATATCGTCGTTGCAGCGCAGCGCCTACTCCCTAAGCATTGGCTGTCTCGACAGATAGCGCGCCTAGCAGAATCTCGCGTGGCTTGGTTTAAAAACTTGTTGATCAAGCGCGCCATATTCGCCTTCGACATCGATCTCGGGGAAGCCGACCGATCGCGGATCGAAGATTATCACAGCTTCAATGATTTCTTTACCCGCGCGCTAAGAGATGGCGCGCGTCCCATAGACCCACTAGTCGAGGCGATCGTCTCACCGGCAGACGGCAGCATTAGCCAAATTGGCACGCTTGAAGATGACCGAATACTGCAGGCAAAAGACAGCGACTACTCAGCAGCACAACTGATTGGCGATCAGAAGCAGGCCAAAAGCTATTTAAACGGATCATTTGCGACCATTTATCTATCGCCCAGTGACTACCACCGCGTGCACATACCCTGCGCGGGGAAATTGCTTAGCACACGTTATATCCCCGGCGATTTGTTTTCCGTCAACGACCTGACAAGCCAAGCGCTGCCTGGATTATTCAGTAACAACGAGCGCCTTGTGTGCGAATTTGAATCGCCGTCGACCGGCAACTTTTGCGTGATATTCGTCGGCGCAATGCTGGTTGCGGGTATAGAAACTCTGTGGGGCGGTGGAGAGCAACCCGGCGGCGGCAACGTTCGCGAGCAACGCTATGATGCAGCCGCTTATGACTTTAGCAAGGGTAGCGAACTCGGGCGATTTAAATTTGGCTCTACGGTAATCATGCTCTTTCAAGCAGACCATTGCAGTTGGTTGGAAACGCTCAAAGCGGGCGATGAAATCCGCGTCGGCGAGCGCATCGCTACGCTCTCAACCGTCGTTGCAGCAGACACCTGATCACCTCAATCGCGCAAAGAATAACGGTGTACCGCATCGATAAAAATACCGGCATTCGCCGGATCGACATCCGGCGTGATACCGTGACCGAGGTTGAAAACATGCCCATTACCGGCGCCAAAAGACGTTAAAATTCGCTCAACTTCGGCCTCGATAGCGCCTCGACCGGCGCGCAATACCGCAGGGTCCATGTTGCCCTGCAGCGCCACCCGGTGGCCTACTCGCCGCCTCGCCTCGCCTATGTCGACGGTCCAATCCAAGCCGAGAGCATGGCAGCGGGTATCGGCGATATCCTCCAGCCATGCGCCCCCGCCCTTGGTAAATAAAATCACGGGGATTTCCAAACCATCGCGCTCAGTGATCAATCCGGCAACAATTTTTTGCATGTAGGCCAGAGAAAATTCGCGGTAGGCTGGGCCGCTCAAGGCGCCGCCCCAAGTGTCAAATATCTGTACCACCTGGGCACCATTAGTAATTTGCGCGTTGAGATAATCAATGGTCGATAACGCCAATTTCTCCAGTAACAAATGCAGTAGTTCGGGTTTCTGGTAAAGCCAACTTTTGCTGCGCGCAAAATCTCGACTACTCTGGCCTTCGATCATATAAGTCGCTAACGTCCACGGCGAACCGGCAAAGCCGATCAACGGCACTCGACCGTTGAGTTCTCGGCGGATCAGCGCAACGGCGTCGGTGACGTAATTCAAATCGCGAGACGTGTCTATCACCGGCAATGCTTCTACGTCTTTAGCCGTGCGCAGTGGTTTACGGAATTTCGGTCCTTCACCCTCGGCAAAATAAAGTCCCAAACCCATGGCGTCGGGAATCGTCAAGATATCGGAAAATAATATGGCCGCGTCGAGGTCAAAGCGCTCCAGAGGTTGCAGTGTTACCTCACAGGCCAGCTGCGGGTTACTGCACAGGCTCATGAAATCGCCGGCGCTGGCACGCAGTGCGCGATACTCCGGCAAATAGCGCCCGGCTTGGCGCATCATCCACACCGGTGTGCGCGTCGTCGGCTGACGCAACAGCGCTCGAATCAAGCTATCGTTTTTTAACTGTGTCATTGAAATCCTTAAACTGAGCGCGCAACAGCGCAAATTAAGCAAGTCGCGCCGCAACTCGCGAGAACTATTTACGGCGCTTAAGAGATCATCGATTACCCGCCACAGGCAGACATTAAGAGTTGCCGCAAATGCGTTTCCGGCACATCAGCGGTCACCTCAGCAGTGCCGAGTGACTTCAGTATGACCAGCCTCATCTGGCCATCTAAGACTTTTTTATCGCGCTGCATTAGGCGCTTAAAATCATCTACCTGCATACTTTTCGGGGGGGTTATTGGCAGTCCACAGCGCTGCAAAATCATTCGTATGCGCGCCACTTCAGCGACCGACACATACCCCAACGACGCCGACAATTGCGCCGCCATCAGCATACCTGCCGACACCGCCTCGCCATGAACCCAGTCGCTGTAGTCCAAAAATGTCTCGATCGCATGTCCAAAGGTGTGGCCTAAATTTAAGATGGCTCGCACGCCCTGCTCGGTTTCATCCGCCGCGACCACATCGGCTTTAATCTGGCAGGACCGCTCTATCGCATAGGTCAAAGCGCCGGCATCTCGCCGCAATAGTTCATCGAGATGATTCTCCAGCCAAACGAAAAAATCGGCATCCGCAATCAATCCATACTTGATGACCTCTGCTAAGCCCGCAGCGAATTCGCGCTCAGACAGCGTGGCCAGTGTGTCGGTATCGACCACCACCGCCAGAGGCTGATAAAACGCGCCGATCATGTTTTTACCAAGACGGTGATTGACGCCAGTTTTACCACCGACCGATGAATCGACCTGCGACAATAGCGTCGTTGGAATCTGCACAAAGGGTACGCCGCGTTGATAGGAGGCCGCTGCAAATCCGGTCATATCACCAACAACCCCTCCACCGAGAGCAATTAATGTGGTTTTTCGGTCGTGCCCTCCGCGCAATAATGCGGTAAAAATCAAATCTAGACCGTCCAAGTTTTTAAACTTTTCGCCGTCTGGCAAAACCACGCTGTCGACGCTTTTTCCATCGAGACGATCGCGGATGACATCGAGATAGAGCGGTTCAACGGTTGTATTACTGACCACCAATAGGCGACTACCGCCAACATACTGTGCGATATCGGTCGACTGTATAGTCCCCGAGCCAATAAAAATGGGATAACTGCGATAACCCAGCGATACGTCTATGCGCCGTGTCGGTGATCCGTTAGCTTGTTCTGAAATAGCCATCTCCAGCGCTGCGTTGGTGCGAACATTGTATGGATGAAATCGACTGCCAAACGCAGATTCGAATGCGCCAAGACTCTATCATAGTGCGTCTAGGGCTTCAGCCAGTTTCTTGACTACCCGCGATAGTTGGCCTCGCCCGGAGGGGAAAATCACGTCGGCTACCTCTCTGTAAAACGGGTCGCGCGTCTCTAACAGTTTCTCTATTACCGCGGCGGGATCATCGACTTGCAACAATGGCCTTTTCTTGTCTCGCCGCGTGCGCTCAATCAGCTGCTCTTTGTTGGCGGTCAAATACACCACCGGACCGCTATTGATAAGTAGTTTACGATTGTCCTCGCGAATTACTATCCCGCCGCCAGTCGCGATTACTGCACAATCCTGCTCGGCAATAACCTCGGCAAATACCCGCGCTTCGCGATCGCGGAATCCCTCTTCACCATCGACATCAAAAATCCATTGAATGTCGGCCCCCGTACGGGCCTCGATTTCAGCATCGATATCGAAGAACGGTCGTTTTAAAAAAGACGCCAGCGCCCTGCCAATGGAGGACTTGCCCGCGCCCATTGGACCGACCAAAAAAACGTGTCGACAGGTCATATACGGGCCCATAAATAAGATGCACGATTGTAACCCGAGAGGGTTCTTTTCTCATACTTTATTGTTCGTCGATCACCGTCAAAAAATATTGCACAGCGGTTTCCGTCGTCGGGCATTGCCTGTCGCCCATGGGTTTATCGCAAGC
>CAJIZO010000075.1 GCA_905181995.1 Flavobacteriaceae bacterium TMED48 | reverse complement strand
CGTCGGCACCTACAACTTGCTCGCCGACGGCATGTACCTCGAATACAACACCGACACTGGTTCGGTCTCTGAGTTACCGCGCCAACCGGCGGGTAAGCATCAGAATAGCGCAGTGGATTTACAGTCTTCCACGTCAGGCTTTACCAAGGTCGGCTTGGACCCCACAGGGCCCCTCGGTGGTGGTTTACTCCGCGCGTTGATCAACACCCCAACGTTGATTGAACGCTGGCACTTTGGCGGTATCGTCGGCTACGTGATCACCGGTGTATTTGCGTTTGCAATTCTGCTGGCGATCTGGCGCTTTTTGGTGCTGTTTTCGATGTCGTCTGGCGTTAGTGCGCAGCTAAAAACTACCACGCCAAATGTCAAAAATCCACTCGGAAGAGTGTTGCAAGTGGCGCAAAACAATCCAAAGCTGGATCCAGAATCGCTTGAACTCAAGCTCCATGAGGCGGTATTAAAAGAGCGCCCGGCGATTGAGTCAGGTCTCAACCTGCTGAAGATTATCGCCATGGTCGCGCCGCTACTCGGCCTGTTGGGTACCGTGACCGGTATGATCATTACCTTCCAAATGATCACCCTGTTCGGCGCCGGTGACCCCAAAGCTATGGCTGGGGGTATTTCGCAAGCATTGATAACCACCGTGCTGGGTCTGGTGGTCGCGATTCCTACGGTCTTGATGCATACCTTGGTCAATGGCAAGGCGCAGCGTATCTTGCACGTCCTCGAAGAGCAGAGCGCCGGCATCGTCGCCGATTCCGTCGAGGTTAAATGAGATGTTTCTCAGCGATTTATTGGCTGAAGTAGGCAAGTTCATGGACTCGGGTGGCTCGGTACTCTGGGCCATCGTAGTGCTGCTGTTCGTTATGTGGACGCTACTGTTTGAGCGTATGTGGTACTTGCGCGGTGCGGTTGGAGCCGACGTAAAGTTGGCTCTGGATACCTGGGAGGCGCGACCAGAGCGTCGCTCCAAGCGTGCTCGGCAGGTGCGGGAAAAGATTATCTCCGAAGTCAGTATCAAGGTTGACGAAAACATTATGATGATTAAAACCTTGGTCGCCCTGGCGCCTCTGTTTGGTCTGCTCGGCACCGTCACAGGTATGATTGTGGTGTTTGACGTCATGGCCTTCACCGGTGGTGGTGATGCCAAAGCCATGGCCGGAGGTGTCTCCAAGGCGACCGTGCCGACGATGTCTGGGATGGTCGCGGCGCTCTCCGGAGTATTCGGTCTGACTTACGTCGAGCGAAACGCCGAACGCGAGAAGAATCTGCTGGAAGATCATCTAACCATGGATCATTAATGATCGACTTGTGTTGCAGGTCTATCGAGAGAGATAATTATGCGCAATAGAACGAGTAGCTCGCAGCAGCAGGGTCAAGCGATCGACCTCACGCCAATGCTGGACGTGGTTTTTATTATGTTGATATTTTTTATCGTCACCGCATCCTTCATTAAACTGCCGGGTGTCGAGGTCAACAAAGTCGACGCGAACAAGGCCGATGCCTACAAGAAAGTCGGCATTCTCGTCGCTGTCACCGGGACCAATGAATTTTGGATCGATAAAAAGCGCGTTGAAGCGACTGGGCTAAAACTCAACCTGACGCGGCTTTTTAATGATAACCCCAAGGGCGGCATGGTCATCCAAGCCGATAACGAATCGAATATAGAGTCGATCGCCAAGGTTGCCGACATCGCGCGCGATATCGGTATATCACCGGTTGCGATCTCTACAGAGAACGACTGAGTTTAGACTATGGCAATATTAAGAGTGGGATCCTCTGCAGTGCTCGGCGCGATGGTGACGTTTGCGTTGATCGTGTTGATGTTTAAGTTGATTGATTCAGGCAACCGGGAGATGGACACCAAGGAGCCCATCAAGATTGCTGATTTCCTGCACGTCGAACGGCAAATGACCACCAACGTCAAAGTTGCCGAGGTTGAAAAACCCGATGAGCCAGAGCCCCCGCCAGAAATTCCAGACGATCAGATCGAGTTCGAGGCACCCGAGAATATGGTCAGCATGGCCGCGGCGCCAGTCGCCAGCAAGATCGCCGTGTCGACCGGCACCTTTGCTCGTGACACCGATTTTATTCCCGTCTACGTGCCTCAACCGCAGTATCCAAGGCGCGCCCAGACTCGTGGCAAAGAAGGTTATGCGGTGGTCGAGGTAATTATTACCACCACCGGGGGTGTTCGAGACCCGGTGATGGTGGAGGAGGACCCCGAGGGTTGGGGCTTTGGTCGCGCGGCACTCAAGGCCGCAAACAAGCTTAAGTACAATCCAAGGGTGATCGACGGCGTGCCTCAAGAGGTGCCCGGAGTGCTCTATAAGTTTACTTTTCAGATGGCGAAATAGGGGCGAGTCGATGAGCATACCAAACACTAAGATTGTCGCTTTTTGCGTTGCGTTAACGCTGCCCTTGGCGGTGTCCTTATGGGCTCCAGAGGCGACCTTGTCCGGCTCGGCACATGCCGCTCAAGACGAAAAGAAAGAAAAGAAATACAAAAATGCCAAGACCACAAAGCGCCAATCGGTCGGCGCCAAGTGCGGCAAGGCGCTGGAAAAGCTGCAGGTGTCCCTCGAAGAAGAGCTTTGGGCGGAATCGTTGAACGCGCTGAAAAACATCGAATCCAGCAGCAAGACCTGTAAAAGTGATTACGAGCAGACTCAGATTTGGAAATTTTCTGGCTACATCTATTATTCTTTAGACGACTTCCCGAACGCAATTAAAGCCTATCGCAAGGTGGTCGACGGCGCCGGCACCCCGCCCGAGGTAAAGTTGGATACCCGCTACACGCTGGCGCAGTTGTATGCATCCGAAGAAGATTACCCGAATGCCGCGGTGCAGCTCGAGGCATGGCTGGCCGAGGCGACCATTATCGGCGCCGACCAGCGCTATTTTCTCGCCCAGATATATTACCAATTGGATCGCAAACGCGACGCCTTGAACATGGTTGAGCTAGCGATTAGCGATGTAGAATCACGCGGCATATTACCCAAGGAGCGTTATTGGGGTTTGCAGCGGGTGCTCTACTACGAAAAAAATGACTACCCAACGGTGATATCGATCCTTGAAAAGCTGGTGAAGCACTACCCTAAGTGGAGTTACTGGAAGCAGTTGGGCGGTATGTACGGCGAACGCGAGCGCGAGATGGATCGGTTGGTGGCAACGGAACTGGTGTATTTGAACGACGAGCTGAAAAAAGAGAGCGAGGTCATGAGCATGGCCTATATGTATCTCGGCGCCGAGGTGCCTTACCGTGCGGCCAAGATTATCGATGGTGGCATGCAAGACGGCATTGTCGAGCGATCGGCTAAAAATCTCGAGGTGCTGGGAACTGCCTGGTATCAATCGCGCGATCTTAGTGGCGCGGTGGGCGCCTTGGAGGCCGCCTCTAAGGTGGCGGACAACGGCAATTTACAGGCGCGACTCGCGGGTATATACCTCGATCTTGGCCGCGATAAAGATGCCTATCGAGCGGCCAGTCGCGCGGCGAAAAAAGGCGGGGTTAAGCGTCCAGATTCGAACTACCTAGTGATGGGCAACGCGCTGATCAACCTCAACTGCTTTAAAGACGCGATTTCTGCGTTTAAAAATTCGTTGAAAAAAGCCAAGGATAAAAAAAGTAAAAAGTATCCTCGCCAGTGGATCAAGTTTGCTGAGAGCGAGGGAAGCCGACTGCAAAAACTGCGCGATGTTGGCTTAGACATCCGCGGCTGCGGTAAGGCCTAGGTAGCGCAGAAGTTAGCTCAAGAACCCGCCTTTTATCGGCGGGTTTTTTGTGTCCGGTTTGGGTATCGATGGTGGTGAGAATGACTGCGGCCAATGGTTGGCGCGATCCCTCGATTTGCGTGTATCTGTGGGGTGACAGGTTGCAACTGGCGGGCTTGGCATTACTCGTGCGCGGCGCTGGGTCTCAGCACAGCGCTTTGCAAGCGCCTATAATATTACAGTAGCGGCAATATTATAGGCGCTTGCAAAGCACCCGCGAGCTGCGTTGGTAGTTGTAAAGCAACTGTTTATCCTCCGGTAGGGCGTCGACGGTGGCCTCAACAAATCCCTGCTCTTGAAACCAATGGGCGGCCTGCGTGGTGAGCACGTAGAGGCGGTCGATTGATTGGCTATGCGCTTGGTTTTCAATCGCCGCCAGCAGTCTCGAGGCGGTTCCCTGAGATAAAAAGTCGGGGTGCGTGGCGACGCAGGCGATTTCACCACTGCCGGTTGATCCCAGAGGGTAGAGCGCCGCGCAGCCGACCAAAAAACCCTCAGGGTGCAGGGCGACCATAAAGCGTGAAATTTCCGTCTCCAGAAGTTCTCGCGAGCGCTTGACCAATACACCGGACTCTTCGAGGGGTTGGATTAAATCGAGTATTCCACCGACGTCGTCGATGCTCGCCGGACGCAAGCTCTCAGAATAATCTTGGATAATCAGGGTGCCGCTCCCCTCGCGAGTAAATAACTCGCTGAGCAGAGCGCCGTCGTCGCGATAACCAATCAGGTGGACCCGTTCGACCCCGCCTTTACACGCCTGCTGCGCGGCGCACAGTAATGTTTGCTCGAGCTGTGAGGCGGCGTTCGAGTTCTTCAGGTACTCTTTGACTGCCGGTATAGATAAGCTGCGTAACAACCCGCCATTCTGGGAGATGTTCGAGACCGCGCTGATACAGATCAGTTTATCCGCGCCGATGGCGACTGCTGCGTGGCTGGCAACATCGATATACGACAGATTAAAGGCTTCACCGGTTGGCGAAAAACCGATCGGCGAAACCAGTACCATGGCACCGCTGTCGAGTTGTGATTGTATCCCCACATGGTCGACGCGGCGAACTTCGCCGCTGTGCTGGTGATCGACGCCATCGATCACGCCGATGGGCTTGGCAACCACAAAGTTGCCCCCCATCACGCGGACTTCGGCGCCGTGCATGGGCGAGTTGGGCAGGCCCATCGACAGTTCAGCCTCTAATTGCAAACGGGTACTGCCAATTGCTTGTTTGACGCAGATCATGGCTTCGACGTCGGTAATCCGCAGGTGGCCCTTAAAATCGCTGGTCAGGCTGCTCTGAGCTAAGCGTTGGTCAATCTGTGGGCGCGCGCCATGGACCAGCACAATGCGCACCCCGAGGCTCTGCAGCAGCGCAATATCCGCTAGTAGGCGGTGACAGTTGCCGTCCAATACGGCATCCCCTGCGAGCGCGATAACGAAGGTCTTGCCTCGATGCGCATGGATGTACGGCGAGGTCTGACGAAAAAAATTGACGTAGGTTTGACTATTCATGGGGGGATTATAAGCAACAGTGGCCGATAAGTTGAGATAAAAAATCAACGCTCGGATCTATGCGCTCTAAATCCAGGTATTCGTTGGGTTGGTGAGCGACATCGATATCGCCCGGACCCAGCACCACCACGTCCATACCCAACTGTTGCAGATAGGGGGCCTCGGTGGCAAAGGCCACCGAACCGGCACTATGGCCGGTGAGTTTTTCGCACAGAGCTAGCATCTGTGAGTCAGGTTGCGCGCAAAAAGGCGGCACTATTAAACGCTCTAGTTGCCAGTCGACCCGATCGGCCTCTGCTAAGCTGGCAATTCCGCGCTCGAGATCGCGCTGCAATTGGTCTATATCCATACCCGGTAAGGGGCGGATTTCAAACGCTAAAAAGCAGTGCCCGCAGATGCGATTGGTGTTGTCACCGCCGCGGATACAGCCAAGGTTAAGAGTCGGATAGTCGATGCTAAAACCTGGGTGCTTGTGCTCGCGCATGCGTTCGCGCAGCGCCAGTAGGTGCGCGAGGATACGCTGCATGGTCTCCATCGCGTTGCGTCCGAGTTGGGGGTTACTCGAGTGTCCGGAGGCGCCAGTGATGGTTAATTTTTCGATCATGATGCCCTTGTGCATCGATACCGGTTGCATCCCGGTTGGCTCGCCGATCAACGCGCGCCGCGCTAGCGGTCTACCGGCGTCCACCAGAGCCTTGGCGCCGCTCATCGACGACTCTTCGTCGGCGGTTGCGAGTATGATTAACGGTTGCTTAAAGGTATCTTCGGAGTAGCCGCGGAGCGCCTCGATGGCGAGGGCAAAAAAGCTTTTCATATCGCAGCAACCTAGACCATACCAGGCATTGTTGCGTTCCGTAAGTACGAATGGATCACTGTTCCAGAGACTCTCATCGCAAGGAACGGTATCTGTATGGCCCGCCAGAACCAATCCGCCCGGCCCTCGCCCCCGTGTGGCGATCAGGTTGGCTTTGTTGGCCGATAGGGCCATCACTTCGCACTCAAAGCCCATATCCTGCAACTGATTCGCCAGCAAATCCACCAGCGGCCGATTGCCTTGGTCGATGGCGGGGTCGACGCTACTTATCGAGTTGCAGGCAATAATTCGCGAAAATAACTCATTAAACTGCATGGCTGACTCCTAATGAGATGTGCTGACTGGCAATTGCCCCTTGGCCCCCACATACTGCTGCGAGGGAAGATACACCGATGGGAGGCGCTCGACGATGGAGTTTATCGCAACCAGTGGCAATCTGCATCTCGAGGAGGTGGTGGCGGCACTGATCGCCACCGGCTTGATAACCCAGGATGGCGGCCAATGCGTTCGAGATGCGGCGTTGCGTAGCGTTGAGGAGTGCCATCCGCTGGAGCTTATTGCCAGCTTAGGGCTCCCTGGGTGCGCCGGTGAGGGGCGTTTAACGCTCGATGTACTGACCGATTGGCTGGCCGATTGGTGCGGTTTGGAGCGCGTCCACATCGATCCACTGCGCGTTGATGTGAGTCGTATCACTGCCATCATGTCTCTCTCTTATGCCCGGCGTTACGGTATCTTATGCCTGGATGCCAGCGCCGATGAGATCGTTGTCGCCACTATGCAACCGTTTGACGTGAGTTGGCTCGAGAGCCTGCAAGAGTTTGCAGAGAGATCTGTGCGGCGGGTGGTGGCAAGTCCAGCGCAGATTAAAAAATACAGCGAGAGGTTTTATTCGCTGACGGCCTCGGTGGTAGGCGCCGGCGCGGCGATAGCGCCGATGGCTGACGATGCAGTGCCGGCGCATGTATTACAAATCGGCGATGGCGACGGTTTCACCGCCGACGATCAACACGTGATCAAGCTCGTCGAGTGGCTGTTGCAATTTGCTTTCGAACAACGCGCTAGCGATATTCATCTCGAGCCACGCCTGCCAGAGGGGCGCATACGGTTTCGTGTCGACGGCATATTGCACCCGGTCTATCGATTGCCAGACGCGGTGATGACGTCGATGGTCAGTCGTTTGAAAATCCTTGCGCGGATGGATGTCACCGAGCGACGACGACCTCAGGTTGGGCGGATCAAGACGCTATCGGCGAACAGCGCTGCTGTGGAGTTGCGCCTGTCGAGTATGCCCACGGCGCTTGGCGAAAAACTGGTGGTGCGAATTTTTGATGCCTCGCTGATGATGCAGAGCTTTGACCAGCTAGGCCTCGCTGGCCGCGATTTGACGCGTTGGCGGCGCATTCTGAACATCGGCCAGGGCCTTGTTTTGGTGACTGGGCCGACTGGGTCTGGCAAGACGACAACGCTGTATTCAAGTTTGAAATACTTGGCCGCAACGGCGGTCAACTTGAGTACCATCGAAGATCCGATAGAAATGTTGATCGATGATTTTAATCAAAGTCAGATTAATACGGCGATAGATTTTGGCTTTGCCGAGGCCATTCGCGCACTGATGCGTCAGGATCCGGACATTATTATGGTCGGTGAAATCCGCGATGCAGAGACTGCGCATATGGCGATACAAGCGGCACTGACCGGGCACTTGGTGCTGTCGACGTTGCACACCCAAGATGCGCCCTCGGCGATCAGTCGATTGGTCGACCTCGAGGTGTCCTTGCACTTATTGCGGGCGACGCTTGTTGGGGTCGTGGCTCAGCGGTTGATACGGATCCTGTGCAAGGACTGCAGGGTTGTCGTTGATGACTCTAATAGGGCCGCGGCAGACGCGCTGGGCATCGATTTAAACGATCGCCGATCGCCGCTGTATCGTGCTGTGGGTTGCCATAAGTGTCGCCATACTGGCTACTTGGGGCGCACCGCTGTGTACGAAATTATGCCGTTATCACAGTCCTTGTTGGCGCTGGTCATCGATCCTTTGAACGTACAGGCGATCAGGGCGGTGGCGGTCGATGAGGGCATGAGGATGTTGCGCGAGGCCGGCGTGAGCGCCGCCGAAGCGGGCAGTAGTTCGCTCGACGAAGTGCTGCGTGTGACCGCCGAACTCACCTAGGGGCGCGCGTTCGGCGCGCGCCCCTAGCTTGCCGCGCACCATCGCGACTGGTGCTACCTAGCGGTCAACCTGTGGAACGCTGCGCAGGGCTTCGTCGATGGCTTTTTGGTCCAGGTCGAGATCCTGCATCTCCCCGTGAAGGTATTTTTCATAGGACGCCAAATCGAGGTGTCCATGACCACAAAGTGCGGTGAGAATGGTGCGTTCCTCACCGGTTTCCTTGCACGCTAACGCCTCTCTAATAGCCGCGGCTATGGCATGGGTCGGCTCGGGTGCTGGCACGATACCCTCGCTCTTGGCAAACATAATGCCAGCCGCAAAGCACTCTTTCTGTCCGATCGACATGGCGTCTACGAGGCCCAGTTCATAGACGTGTGACACCAGTGGTGCCATGCCGTGGTAGCGCAGGCCACCGGCGTGAATCGGCTCGGGGATAAAGTTGTGACCGAGGGTGTGCATCTTCATCATCGGGGTCATTCCGGCGGTATCGCCGTAATCGTAGCGATACTCTCCTTTGGTCAGCGTTGGACAGGCGGTGGGTTCTACGCAGCGAATGACGGGATTCATCTTGCCCTTAAATTTTTCGCGCATAAAAGGAAATGCCAAGCCACCAAAGTTGGAACCGCCGCCAGTGCAGCCAACCAACACATCGGGGGTCTCGCCGATCTTGGCCATCTGCAAAAGCGCTTCCTCGCCGATGATCGTCTGGTGCATTAAGACATGATTGAGCACGCTGCCCAGCGCATAGCGCGTGTTCTCATCGGCTACCGCTTCGCTGACCGCTTCTGAGATAGCTATTCCTAGGGAGCCAGGGTGGTCATTGTCTAGTGCCAATAACGACCGACCGTACTCGGTTACTTGCGATGGGCTGGGGTGGACCTTGCCGCCCCATATTTCCATCATGGTCTTACGGTAGGGTTTCGACCTATACGAGGCAGCAACCTGCCAAATTTCGCATTCCAGACCAAATTGCGCGCAGGCAAAAGCCAGCGAGCTACCCCACTGCCCCGCTCCGGTCTCCGTGGTCAGTTTTTTTATGCCCTCCATGGCATTGTAGTAAACCTGCGGTACCGCGGTATTTGGCTTGTGCGATCCGGCTGGACTCACACCCTCGTATTTGTAAAAAATTTTCGCTGGTGTGTCCAAGAGTTTTTCTAAACGCCGCGCGCGAAACAACGGTGTCGGCCGCCATAGTTTGTAGACATCCATGACCTCGCCGGGTATGTCGACGTAGCGCTGCGTCGTCATTTCCTGCTCTATCAATGCTTTCGGGAACAGCGGTGCGAAATCCTCCGCTGTGGCAGGCTCATGGGTGCCGGGATGCAGCGCTGGTGGCATCGGCTCGGGCAAGTCCGCGGTTATGTTATACCATTGGGTCGGCATTTCGTTTTCTTCTAAAAAGATCTTGTTGGGATAAGACATAGTTATACTTCCACGTTTAAATTTTTGAATTTAATAGATCGCTGTTGCGCTCAGTCGAGTTGCACGGTAATCCACTTCCAACGGGTCATGATGTCGAGATCGGCGTCGGTGCCCTCGCGGCCAAAGCCACTTAGGCCGTTACCACCGAATGGGACGTGAGGTTCGTCCTGTATTGACATGGCATTGATATGTACCATGCCGGCGTTGGCACCGCGGGCTAGGTTGAGCGCGGTGCTGATGTCGCGGGTAAATAGAGAAAAGCTGAGACCGTAATCGGTGTCATTGGCCAGCGCCAATGCTTCTTCAATCGTGTCGACAGGGTAGATCGAGGTGACTGGGCCAAAGGTCTCTTCGCGACACAGGCTCATGCTCTCGTCGACATCGCTAAGGATGGTCGGCGGACAGCAAGCACCCTGCCACTCCCCGGCACCGTGGATCAATGTTGCGCCCTTGGCTATGGCGTCGTCGATATGCGCTTTAACGCGGGCTTGTTGGCGAGGACTGATAATTGGGCCAATCGCGGTCTCTGGGTCCGACAGATCGCCGATTTTGATGTTGGCCGCTATTTCAGTGTAGGCGGCGATAAATTTGTCGGCGATGCCGCGCTGCAGGATAATGCGGCTGGAGGCCATGCACGCCTGCCCCTGAAAGAAAAAGATTCCGATGGTCGCGGCTTCTAAAGCCTTATCTAAATCGGCATCGTCCAGCACCACCAGTGGGCTTTTGCCCCCAAGTTCGAGGGTTACCGGTTTTAGATCCCGAGCGGCCAGTTCGGCGACATGTTTGCCGATGCGCGGAGAGCCGCAAAAATTAATCGCCGCTATGTCTGCGTGGCTGGTTAAACTGTCGCCGATCTCAAAGGGGTCGCCGGTCACGTAATTGAAGACGCCGGCGGGGGTTCCGGCCTCGGCCAGCGTCTCGGCAAATTTGACCGTGACTTGGCTGGCAAATTCCGACGGTAGCAACACCGCGGTATTGCCGGTGGCGATGACCATTGCGATTTGTTTGACGTTTTTGAGCAGCGGTACGTTGAACGGCGTGATACAGGCGATTACACCGACCGGTTCGCGCACCGACATACCAAAGGCACCGGGTCGATCCAACGGCATAGTTTGGCCGGTGAGTCGACGTGGTACGCCGGCCGCGGCGCGGAAGGCGTTAATGCAGTAGTCGACTTCAAATTGTGCCTTCATAATTGGCGACCCAACCTCGTCGATGAGTAACTGTAGATATTCGTCGCGGTCGCGTTCCACCAGTGCGGCGGCGCGACATAAAATGGCCTCGCGCTCTTTAGCCTGCGTTTGACTAAAGGTTGCGAACGCTTGAACGGCGGCAGCCACCGCTCGGTCGATATCGGCCGGTGTGCCCTTGGCGACGTTGGCGATCACCGCTTGATCGGACGGATTGAGGTCTTCGAAATAGTTGCCGCCGGTGGGTTCTAGGTGTTCACCACCAATCCAGAGTTTTGAAGTTTTCATGCGTTAGATACCTGGTTGTCTTCGTTGTTTGTCTGTCTGTTGGGCCTCTTGCTACGACGAGGGCTTTAGCCAAATATCTGCATCCTGGAGCAATTTCACCTGTTTTTTCAACACCTCGCGCTCATATTCGGCGTGTTTCATAGGCTCTCTATTGAGATATAAATTTTTCGGGTAAATCGGATCTTTGTAGACGATTTGATAGAGTTCAGTGCGCAGGTCCTTCATCCAGTTAGTCCATAGAGAGTTTTGCCGGTGAGCGCGCATGGCCTCGATGTTGATGGGTCCGCAGACGCTGGTCGAGACTCCACCATAGGCCTGTTTGCCAACAATTTGGCCGCGGTAATCGACGATCATGGACTGACCACCAAAGGTGTCGATTGGGGTTTCTTCGTCTTGCGTGAGGTAGTAGGTGCCCATGTTGGGTGCGATCACGTAAAGGTTGTTGTCCAGCGCCCGCGCTCGGGTCTGGATTTCAAAATAATCGTTGGATGCCGCCGGATGCGGGATTGACGCGCGATAGATGATCTCTGCGCCGTTCATGGCGAGCGCTCGGGCATTTTCAGGGTAGGAGCCCTCGTTAGCCATCATAATTCCCATACGGCCTATCTCGGTATCGACAACCGGCCAGAAGCTCTCTAGCGTATTGCCGTAGCGCTCTATCCACCAATCGTAGATATCGTGCGGGCAAACCGAGTGCTCAACCGGGTAGAGCGGTGCGACTTTGTAGTGTTTGAGAATGATTTCGCCTTGGGGGTCGATGATAAAGCCGACGTTAAAAAAGCGGTCGGGTATTTCTTCGTGGCGGGCTTTGGCTTGCGCCATTACATAGACGCCGTGCGCTCGGGCTATTTTTTCTGCGATCATGTCGGTTTCGGGGCCGGGAATGTCGATCGCGCACTCGCGGGCAAAGTCCACGTGGTTGGCGTCCATAACTTCATCGTTAAAGCCCTGCAGAGCGCCTTCCGGCAGTGCGATGAGTTTTACCGGCAGATCCAGCGACGACAGCCATAGGGCGGCGTTGGCCATCGATGACAAATGCTCGATATTCTTAAAAATTTCATCGCGACGACGAATACCCCATACGGTGGGAACCAAGCCAACAGCATTAAAGGGTTGGATCATTTGATACTCCATTTTTGGATGATGGAACAACCACACCAGTGGTGTTAAAGTCAGACCCATAATTTAACCAATCGACTGCAGCATAACAACTATAGACACAGTATATTTCTAGGAGGCGAGGCCCAATGGTGCAGATGAGTGCGACGGATGTGCGCGGTGCGATCAATGATCGCCCTATGAGTCCCTTTCAAATTGCCGTAGTGGCGCTTTGCGTGATTATCAATATGCTCGACGGTTTTGACGTGCTGGTGATGTCGTTTGCGGCGTCGTCGGTGTCTGAGGAATGGCAGTTGTCGCCAGCAGATCTAGGGTTGCTGTTGAGTTCTGGGCTGGTCGGCATGGCCATCGGTTCGGTGTGGATGGCCCCCTATGGCGATCGAGTGGGTCGGCGCTTGTTGGTTCTTGGTTGTCTGGCGATCGTCACTGTCGGTATGCTGTGTTCCTCTCAAGCCGCCGATAAGCATCAGTTGGCGGCGTTTCGATTTGTTACCGGACTCGGTATAGGGGGTATGTTGGCTACGCTCAATACCATGGTGTCAGAATATTCCAGCGCTGCCAGGCGCGGTTTGTGCATCAGTGTACTGCAGTCTGCCTACCCACTGGGCGCCATTTTGGGGGGTATCGTCTCGGTTTACTTGCTGGGCGAATTTGGTTGGCGATCGCTATTTCTATTCGGTGGCCTGGCGTCGCTATGCATGCTTCCGCTCGCCTATTGGAAGTTGCCAGAATCCCTCGACTTCCTGCTCGCAAAAGACCGCGATGGCACGCTTGTGGAGATCAATCGGTTGACCGAAAAAATGCGCTTGCCGCGCGTTGATAGAATCGATCCGGCCAGTGATGATGCGCCAAGCGCCGGTTTAAAAGTGCTCTTGGAAGATCCCTATCGGCGGTCGAGCGCGTTAATCTGGAGCGCCTTTTTTTGCTTGATGTTCGGGTTTTATTACGTCGTCAGTTGGACGCCGAAATTATTGGTCGACGCTGGATTGACCACCGCGCAGGGGATTTCGGCGGGTATTTATCTACAGCTGGGGGGTATCGTCGGCGCGCTTAGCCTCGGGCTATTGACCGCACGCTTTCCGGTGGCGCGACTAACGCCGCTGTATTTGCTGATGAGCGTGGTCTCGATGTTGGTGTTTGGCATCGCTGATTTGGCTCTGCCGAGCCTGATGCTGTGCGCTGCTGTGATGGGGTTTTTTCTTATCGGCGCGATGATCGGTCTCTACACCATCGCGCCCTCTCTCTACCCAGTCAGCCACCGGGTGACGGGTATGGGTTGGGCTATCGGTATCGGCAGGTTGGGAGCGATTGTCTCGCCATTGATCGGTGGAATGCTGCTGGTCTGGGGTTTCAGTGCTGGCCAAAGTATGTTGGTGTTTGCCCTGCCGCTGTTGTTGGCCGCGCTAGCCACCTTCAATATTCACTCCGAAGCGCCTCCAAACCACTGATCGTCGATCACTAAAAATCTTCCACAATAGTGTATTATGCGAAAGACTGCGGTTTTTGGTCGACTGTGAGTAAACACTAACGAGCATTGAGTGAGGTTAGCGGCTATGACTATGAATAATAATTGCGACCGGCGGCGTATGCCGCGAATTTCCGATCGAGGCGCTGCGCTGCGCTGGTATCGACGGCTATTGTCTATTGGTGTTGCGCTGGCGCTGTGCAGCCCAATGGCGTCGGCATCGAACCTCGAGGAAATTGTGGTGACGGCGCGTAAAAAGGCCGAGAGTTTGCAGGACTCGCCGATTTCCATTACCGCATTGTCGGGCGATCGTCTGGAGGATATGGGTCTGACCCGGGTGACGCGGCTTCAGGATGTGACGCCCAATTTAGTCTTTCAAAACACCCCGACGTTTAGCGGCGTCGGCAATAACGCGGCGGTGTATATTCGCGGTATTGGGCAGCGTGACTTTATCCCAACGATCGACCCAGGTGTCGGTATTTATATCGATGAAATTTACCTTGGCCGCTCGGCAGGCGCGGTCTTCGATATGCTCGATATCGAACAGGTGGAGGTGCTGCG
>CAJIZO010000074.1 GCA_905181995.1 Flavobacteriaceae bacterium TMED48 | reverse complement strand
TACAAACCCGAGCACTTGGTTCGGGTAGGCCGCGATAATGAATCTATTGCGCTGGCCAAAGCCATCACCTACCACATCGAACGCCGGGTATTTCTCGACGGCAACAAGACCGTGGTTTTTCACGGCGGTTAAGCCGCCGTGTCAGCGTGGAGATAATATGCCATTTGGATTACTTAAATATGGGTTGAGCAGCGAGTACCCAGCGCAACAGCACTTCAGCCCCCCGGGCGATCTCAAAAAGCACTACGATGTAGTGATCATTGGGGCCGGAGGACACGGCACAGGCATCGCCTATCACTTGGCCAAATACCATGGCATCACCAACGTCGCCATACTCGAAAAAAGCTACCTAGGCGGCGGTAATACGGCGCGCAATACGGCGGTCATTCGCTCCAACTACCTCACCGAAGAAGGCGTTAGATTTTACCGTGAGTCGGTCAAGCTGTGGCAAAACCTGAGCAATGAATTTGACTACAACGTGATGCTTGAGAATCGCGGGCAACTGACGCTCGCTCACAGCGATGCGGCAGTTCGTAGCTTTCGCTGGCGCGCCGAGGTCAACAAGCATATGGGCGTGCGCTCGGAGTTGGTCGATCGCCAGCAGATCGCCGAACTGGTGCCCAACCTGAGGATGGCCGAGGATGCCCGCTTCCCCATAATGGCCGGCCTGTGGCACGCCGATGGCGCTACGGCGCGGCACGACGCAGTGGTCTGGGGTTATGCGAGGGGTGCATGCCAACGCGGCGTAGAACTCCACCAGCTCACCGAGGTGCAGGACGTCGAAATCACTGCCGGGCGGGTTAGTGCAGTGCGAACAAACCGTGGCCGCGTCGGCTGTGGTGCGGTCGTTCAAGCGGTAGCCGGCGCCAGTTCGGTGGTCGCTAACATGGCCGGTATCAAACTGCCGATTCACTCCTATCCCCTCCAAGCGATGGTCACTCAACCCTACAAACCACTGCTAACACCGCACGTCAGTTCACCCCACGTGCACGTCTACGTGCACCAGACCTCGCGCGGGGAATTTGTGATTGGCGGTGGCTCCGATCCCTCTCCGTTGTACAACACCCGCGCAACCCTCGAACAGCGCGAGTCATTGAGCGCCGCCGCGCTGGAGCTGTTCCCATTTTTAGCCCAAGCGCGATTACTTCGCCAGTGGGCGGGGACCACAGATATGACGCCCGACTACAGCCCGATCATGGGGCTTTCGCCGGTAGAAAACTATTATCTAGACGCCGGTTGGGGCACTTGGGGCTTTAAGGCCACCCCCATCTGCGGTGTCAGCATGGCAGAATTGGTCGCCACCCAAAAGGTTCCGGATATTATCGCGCCCTTTGCTCTCGAGCGCTTTTATCGCTTTGAACAAATCAACGAAGCCGGCGCAACCGCAGCCAGTCACTAGGGGAACCACGCATGAAAATTCTAACCTGCCCGTTAAATGGTCCTCGCAACATGTCTGAATTTACCTATGGCGGCGAGTACCATCCAACCCCAGATCATGCCGATGCCTCGGCGCGGGAATGGGCCGAGCACGTTTTTTTTCACCACAATACCGCCGGCGTGGTGACCGAGTGGTGGTGCCACAACGCCAGCTCATATTGGTTTTTGGCCGAACGCAACACCCTGACCGACGAGGTACTCCGAACCTTTGACTGCGATCAAGTCTACAATCAGCGCATAGATTTTCCCGCGGTCACAACACCCGAGGCGCGCAAATGACCGTCGACAATAGGCTACCCAGCCCGTTTGGCACGCTGATCGATCGCAGCCAGACGGTCGAGTTCAGCTTTGAGAAAAAAACCATCAGCGGTTATGCCGGCGACACCGTTGCCAGCGCTCTGGCGGCCAACAACCAATGGTTGCTCAGTCGCTCATTTAAATATCACCGGCCGCGCGGCGTGCTGACCATGGCCGGTCAAGATGCCAACAGCATGGTTCAGTTGCCCTCGGACCCCAACGCACTGGCGGATCGCATCGATATAAGCCCCGGACTCAAGGTCATGGGTCAGAATTACAGCGGCAGCCTGACCCGCGATAGAAACGCTGTACTTGGATTAGTATCGCGGTTTTTACCGGTGGCGTTTTACTACAAAGCGTTTTTTAAACCGCGAGGTATGTGGCAAAAGTGGGCGCCATTCTTTCGACACAGAGCCGGCTTAGGCAGAATCGACCAGAACTATCAAGCCGATTATCATGACAAACAATATCAATTTTATGACGTAGCCGTTGTCGGTGGCGGACCCGCCGGTCTGGCGGCTGCACTGGCCGCGGCGGATAGCGGTGCATCGGTCCTGCTAGTCGACGAAAACGTCCGCCTAGGCGGCTCGCTAAACTACGCACGCAACGACGCTGAAGGCACCCAATCGGGCCGTGTCCGAGATGCGCTGGTGGCCCGGGTGAAAGCCAACCCAAAGATTGTCGCCATGAGCGAGGCCACCTGCAACGGCTGGTTCAGCGACAATTGGCTACCGATTATTTGTCGCAAACGCCTCTACAAGGTGCGCGCCAAACAAACCATCCTCTGCGTCGGCGCCATCGAACAACCGGCCATTTTTCATAATAACGATCTGCCCGGCGTGATGCTCGGCAGCGCAGCCCAACGGCTTATCAAGCTCTACGCGGTGCGGCCGGGCCAATCGGCGGTGGTATTAACCGGCAACAATGACGGCTATGCCGTCGCACTGGATCTGATCGATGCCGGCGTCGAGGTCAAAGCCATCGTCGACTTGCGAGACGCACCGGTCTATGACGCCATCGCCGAGCATGTCAGTAGCTTGGGTATATCGGTCAAGGTTGGTCACGCCGTCTATGCCGCCAAACGCAACGCCAGTCGCTTGCATCTGGGCTCGGTCGATGTGCGCAAGATTGTCGACCGGGGGCACTGCGCAACTGAGTCTGAAACAATCAACTGCGATACGCTGTGCATGTCGGTGGGTTACACCCCCACCTATCAACTGATCTGCCAAGCCGGCGGACGCCTAAGCTACGACGACGACAGCGCCATGTTTACCCTCAGTGACTGCCCCGAGAACTGTTATACCGCGGGCTCGGTCAACGGTTATTGGCACCTCGAAGACGTTATAAGCGACGCTGAGCGGGCCGCAATCATCGCCACCCAGGCCCTCGATGTCGATCGACGCGAGGTGCCGAGCGCGGTGGTCCACCAGCAAACCCAGAGCCCAAACCACCCCTGGCCGATTTTTGCCCACCCCAAGGGTTGCGAGTTTGTCGACTTCGATGAAGATTTACAGATTGCCGATATCGTCAACGCGACGCGCGACGGCTACCAACATATACAACTGGTGAAACGCTATTCGACCTGTGGCATGGGGCCCTCGCAAGGGCGTCATTCGGCACTCGCCACCGCCCGGCTAGTGGCCGATGCTACCCAGCGAACAGTCGCGCAAACCGGGGTAACTACGGCACGCCCGCCCTTTTCGGCGGAACATCTGGCGCACAGCGCTGGACGCAGTTTTTATCCAGCAAGGCGCAGTAATATGCACTATCGACACCTCGAGAGCGGCGCCCAGATGCTGCAAGCGGGTGCCTGGTATCGGCCGGCGTATTATGGCCAGGCACCGGCGCGAGAAGACTGTATTCAGCGCGAGGTCGACAACGTGCGTAACAATGTCGGCCTCATCGACGTGTCCACCCTCGGCGGTATCGAAGTCCGCGGTGTCGATGCCGGTGAGTTTTTAAACCGTTTTTACACCTTCGGTTTCCTCAAACAGCCGGTCGGTCGAGCTCGATATGCGTTGCTGACCAACGAGGCTGGTGTCGTCATCGACGATGGCGTCGCCTGCCGCTTTGACGAGCAACACTACTATGTAACCGCAACCACTGGCGGTGCCGATCGCGTCTATCAGAGCATGCTTAAATGGAATGCCCAATGGCGGTTGGATGTCGATATAGCCAACGTCACGTCGGCCTATGCAGGGGTCAACATTGCCGGGCCGAACGCGCGCAAAGTGCTCGCCAAACTGTGCACAGATATTGATCTCAGCGCCGCGGCGTTTCCCTACATGGGGGTTCGTGAGGGCACTGTCGCAGGCATCGCCGCGCGGGTCATACGGGTTGGGTTTGTGGGTGAACTTGGCTATGAAGTGCACGTGCCCCAGCACGCCGGCGAAGCGCTCTGGGATGCGCTGATCAACGCTGGCGAGGATTGCGCGATAGCACCCTTTGGCGTCGAGGCACAGCGGCTGCTGCGCTTGGAAAAGGGGCATATTATTATCGGCCAAGACACCGACGCGATGTCAAACCCCACCGAGGTGCAAATGGGTTGGGCGGTGTCCAAACTTAAGCCGTTTTTTGTCGGTGGCCGGACCCTCCAAGAACTCGGCAGGCTGCCACTCAAACGCTGCCTGGTGGGTTTTGTCATCGACGACCCGATGGCGCCGATTCCGCTGGAGAGTCATCTAGTTGTAGACGGCGATAAAATGACCGGGCGGGTGACTTCGGTGAACTATTCGCCGACCCTTGGCAAGCCCATTGGCCTCGCCTATGTGCCGCCAAATTGCGCCGAGACCGGCGGCAACTTCACCATCAAATCGAGTGGCGGTGTTTTGGTGGTCGCCACGGTCGTCGATCTGCCGTTCTACGATGCCGATAACCGACGACAGGAACTCTAGCCATGGATCCATCCATCTCGCCAACGCAGACCTCGCGTCGCAGTTCACTCTATCGACGCCACAGCCAACTCGGCGCAGAATTTCACCGCTTTGGCGAGGCCATAGCGGTGCACCATTATGCCAGCGATGAGGCCACCCAAGCCCAAAGCCTTGGGCTTGCCGATCTATCTACCCTACCCCGTGTCGGCTTTAAAGGCGCGGGCACGCCGGCCTGGGCAGAACAATGCGGGGTGCATCTGCCGCACCAACCGAACTGGGCAAGCGAGCAACCAGACGGCACACTGGTCGCTCGCCTGTCGTCCAGCGAACTACTGATGATCGGCGATTACAGTGGACATTCGCCGTTGATCGATCGCCTCGCCGCAGCCGATCGCCCAGAGCGCGTTTACCCGCTGCCGCGCGCCGACAGCCACAGTTGGCTAGCGCTGTGTGGATCGCATGCAGCCGACACGCTGGCCAAGGTTTGCGCCGTAGACCTGCGACCGCAACACTTTGAGAATGGTCAGATCGCCCAGACGTCGCTGGCGAAAATCAACGCCATTATTCTGCGTTCGGACATCGGCAACCTAACCAACTACGCCATTTTTAGCGATAGTAGTTCGGTAGAGTACCTTTGGGACAGTTTGTTGGATGCGATGGCAGAGCACCGGGGCTCCCCCGTGGGTCTCGAGGCCCTGGCCAACAATCGCTAGCGCCAAAATCGCAGCAAAGATGAATAATTCGCTTATACTCGCAGCATGAAAAATAATAAAAACATAGAGATTAGCGCGCTGAAGATATTTGCCGCGGTCGCCACGTCGCAGACCCTGACGCAAGCGGCGGAGCAACTCGGTATCACCCAATCTGCGGTCTCGCAAACCATCAAACAACTCGAGATTCAAACCGATACCCAACTGGTTATCACTCGCTCGCGTCCGATCAAACTCACGCCCAGTGGTCAAGTGCTGAAAGACTACGCCCATCAGGTTATCACCGACACTCAGCGCATGCTGGCCGAAGTCCGCTTGGCCTCTAAGGGCGGATTGATCCCGTTAAACGTCGGTATGGTGGATTCGTTTTGCGATGTTGCCGGGGTGCAGTTTATGCAACAGTTGAAGCCCTTTACTTCCAAGCTGGCGTTGCGCACCGGCTTGGTCTCGCCCCTAACGCAGGCGCTGCTGAATCGCGACCTCGACATTTTAATCACCGGCGATCCACTCGATCAACATCCGCAGTTGCAACGCTTCCCGTTGCTGCGCGATCCTTTCGTGATCATCGTCCCGGAAAAATTCAGCCGCGACGGGTCGGTCGACATCCAGACGCTGGCCGACACCCTGCCGTTTATTCAGTACAATCGGCAATCGCGCCTCGGCGCACTCACCGACTTAATCGCTCGGCGCATGGACATCACTCTGCACAGCGACTACGAACTGGACAGCACTCAGACGCTGCTGCGCTTTGTGCAGTCTGGCCACGGTTGGTCGATTGTCACCGGGCTGTGCATCGTGCGCTACCCTGAATTACTGCAAAATATTCGCGTCATGCAACTCGCGACCGGCAACCATGCTCGCTATCTAACGCTGCTCAGCCGCCCCGATGAACTCGGTGAATTACCGCGGGTCAGCGCAGAGGTTTGCCGCTCCCTGTACCGCGACGAGATCGTACCGCAACTTATGAGCATCGCACCTTGGTTGGGTAATCAAGCGTTTTCGATCACCGAGATGCCCACTATTTAAGCCTCGACTATCGACTCAGGCTTATGACCTGTAAGTAACGCCCTTTGTGCCTTGCCAGCGCGATCAAAAATCGCGCTCGTAGATTGGCGCTTGATCGAGGTTCGTCGGATGCACCTGCAACGCAACCTTGACCGGTCGGTCGACGGGTTGCGGATGACTGCCATGATCGGATGGCAAGTGCTCTAAACTCCACCCCAACGAAGCAATATTGCGCGCCAGCATCGAGTCAATTTGTGCCTCGGAATAATCGATCGAAGCAAGAATCTGGCGGGTCGAGTGGCCGTGCCGCTCGCTCGGCGCGATGGCTACAATAGCACTGCGCGTGGGCCTGATTGCGTAGTGATCAACCTGCGTTAAACAATGTCCGCTGGGGTGATCGGCGTGTACCGAAAACGCAAAACTGCCTCGATCTATACCGACCTGTCCATCGGCTGGGCGGCCATAGCGCTGGCGCAACGTCTCGATCGACAGCGGTTGAGCCGCGGCGATATCGGCCGCCATAAAGCGCGCCATCCACTCGGCAGTCGACGCCTGCTGAAACGCCACCGTCAGAAAGGTCTGAATATCTGCCGTAACGGTAATCCCC
>CAJIZO010000073.1 GCA_905181995.1 Flavobacteriaceae bacterium TMED48 | reverse complement strand
GTAAATGGAATATTGTGCGTCTGCGCTGCCCGCGCTGCCAGAACCTCGCCACGACGTCGGTTTATGCCCGCCAAACCGACCGGCGCGAGCGCCACTGGCATGCTATAGCTATCGCCAAACAAGTCGGTTGTGGTGCTGACATACTCGACATTCTTTAACACCCGCTGCCGCAGCGCCAATTCTCCCAAGTCTTGTCGGTTGGCGCGAAGCGTGACCTCGTCGTAAGACCCGCCATCGATATATTCAAACAGAAAGTGCGGTAGCCGCCTGCGCGCCTGCGCTTTGAAATCAGCAATACTGGCTGCTGGCATAGTGGGTGCCTCGCTGGGTAATAATGACGCCTTGGCCTTGGACGTAAGGTATTTTTGAAAGTGTAGCATAGGCGCTCGCCGCCGATGTTGATCGTCGGATGATCAATTTAGCCTGAGGTGAAGATGGGCCGATGAAGTAAGTCATTACTATTGTCGAATTTGCAGCTCTATAGTGGCTATCATTTTTGTGTGTTTGTCATTGCGGCGGGGTTGATGGGCTACCGACTTGCGGTTAACCGCCAATAGCGACGAAAAATACCGGTCTTTATAGACCTGCCATCGGTAGTGCTATGGTGCGTCTAGGGCTATACTCACCCCTCACTTGCGGGTGGGAGATAACCGGTGGTTAGCATACAGGTGTTGAAAGTTCAGATGGTTAGATTAATAACGGTATTGTTTATCGCGCTGGGATTTAGCGCGACAGTGAATGGAGAGGAGCGTTCGATGATCATTGATGTCAGAACTATCGAAGAATGGAATGCCGGACATCTGGCTGATGCAATTCACCTGCCTATAGACCGGCTGGAAACGTCAATCGCCGAACTGGTCGAAGATAAACACCAATCGGTTTACCTGTATTGCCGCAGCGGCCATAGGTCCGGAATTGGCGCAACCGTCATGGAAGCTATGGGCTATACCGCGGTCACCAACGCTGGCGGTCTCGCCGCAGCCGCCGAAGCGCTCGGTAACGACATAGTGCAATAAAGAGCCCTCAGCGTCCCGCATTAAAGAGCCCTCAGCGTTTCGTTATAAAGAGCCCTCAGCGAATAAAGAGCCCTCAGCGTCCCGTAATAAAGACCCCTCAGCGTTTCGTCACAAAGATCCCTCAGCTACACCCCATCGATTGCTCAGCCAGCCACTGAAGCGTTTACGATCTTACGTGAATTTAGCCGCGACAGAATCTAGATTTCAGACTGTTTCGCTGCGGTGGGATGGTGTTTGAAGTGCTGTAGTTCTGCCGGATGGAGGAGTGCGGGGGCCCCTGTAGCCCATTTTTCAAGCTTCCAATAGATTTTTTGGTACACAAGAGCTCGCCACCAAACTGACACATCTGACGGGGGTGTGTGCGCAATGCTTCAGTGTTGTTTTGCCCTTACGCCTCAACACTAAAACGTTTGTTTGCGGCAGGCCTGCCATTCTTGGCGCATCTCAAGCCACCAAATCTTGCCGTCTCGCTCTGCATCTTTAAACGTAGACGCAGTGAAAAAGATCATGAAGACAACGCCTACGTGAGCCACCACGTTGGTAAACACGCCGGAGTAGTAGCCGAGCGACAGGCTGAACGCGATGGCCCAACCAATCGCCAAAATCATGGTGACGTAAAATTGCGTGACCAGACTCGGAATAAACCTCAACGGGTTGTATTTAGCATCTATGACCAAGTTCCAAACGTCGTAAAATTGCATGTAAAGCGTTTTTAGAATATTCATAATTAGTTCCCTTGGCTGCTATAATTATTTGTCACATCTGACTGCTCTTTCCAATGTAGCAAAACATATACGGGCGCAGCATGGTTTAGATCAATGTTTGGATCAATATTTTTGGAGTGCGCGACAGATATTGCAATAATAATTTTAAGTATAAGCGCTATGTGTAGTGGTCAAGTAATTATAGTGGTTTCGAGGATGGTCTTTTGGCACTTTTACGGCGTCCGTTTAACAGCCTTAGAAGGACTTTTTAGATCAGATAAGATACCCGGTGGATGGCTTATCTGGCTCCATTTATTCATATTCAACTGGGTATTTATTCTTCCTGTCACCGCGCCATAGAGCGTCGAATAAGCAACGTTTACACCTAGAGCTAGAGATAGGCCAGCCGCAAAACGCATCACAGCTCTCATCGTTTTTATAATATTTAATGTTTAACAAGTCGACCGTATCAACCATCGATTGGTGTAGAATTTGCCAGCTCTCTGGCCCTCATTTTTGTCCATTGTCTCGGCGTCGACAGATCGAATAAGCGCGTTAAATTGATCGTAGAATTGCTGCTGCGACAATCCTGTATGAGACTCCAGCGCAACCCAAAAGCCCCCACAATCTGAGGATTGCAGGGGCTTTTGAGTTTTTTATGGTACCAGAGGCCGGACTCGAACCGGCACGCTTTTAAGGGCGGGGGATTTTGAATCCCCTGTGTCTACCAATTTCACCACTCTGGCATTGTTGCGTGACGCTGTACCGCTCGGCGGCGAGTATATCAATGCGTCGGCGTTGTTCAAAGCGCTTTATCTAACAAAGCGTGTAACAAAGCTGACACCGCCGCCGCGGCTGGGCGATTTTGGCTCAGCACGGGTCGACAGAAAAGCCGTCGCTGGTCAATGGCAAAGCGGCAGCGCCAGTTACCAATTGCCAGCGCCTGAGACCCAACCGTCAGTGCACTTATTTGGGTAAATCATTTCGTCTCGATGGCGAACTCCTATATCCTTGCGGAGTATTTTAAACAGCTGCTCGAGCGAGTATTTTATGTTGCGTCATCACTTTCATTTTGACCTGCCGGATGCGTTGATCGCTCGGCAACCGGCCGTTCGGCGGCGTGATAGCCGGTTGCTGAGTATGGCGCTCGACGGCAGTTTGCGCCATCAGCACTTTCCCGATTTACTAGAACATATTAACGCTGGCGATCTACTGGTGTTCAATAACACCCGGGTGATCGCCGCGCGCCTCTACGGTCACAAAGCGACCGGAGGTAAACTCGAATTGCTCGTCGAGCGGGTGGTCGACGAGCGCAAGGTGCTGGCCCATGTGCGCGCTAGCAAGTCGCCGCCGGTCGGCAGTCAGCTGATCTTTGGCGAGGGCTATTCGGCCACCGTGAGCGCGCGCGCGGGTGCGCTGTTTGAGCTGGTTTTTGACGCGCCAGTGACCGCGGTGCTTGAGACCATAGGCCATATGCCGTTGCCGCCCTATATCGATCGCGCCGACACCCTAGACGACCGCGCGCGCTACCAGACGGTGTACGCCAAAACGCCGGGCGCGGTAGCCGCGCCGACTGCGGGCCTGCATTTCGACCAAGCGATGTTCGACGCCATTGCCGAGCGTGGTGCCGACATCGGTTATGTCACTCTGCACGTCGGCGCTGGCACCTTTCAACCGGTGCGGGTCGAGGACATTCAAGACCATCAGATGCACGCCGAATGGCTCGACGTGGATGAGGCCCTGTGCCAGCAGGTACGCGATACCCGCGCCCGCGGTGGTCGAGTGATCGCGGTTGGCACCACCAGCGTGCGCTGTTTGGAAAGCGCGTCACGCGGCGGCGAGATCCAGCCGTTTACCGGCGACACGGATATTTTTATCTACCCCGGCTATCGGTTTGCGGTGGTCGACGCGCTACTGACCAACTTCCACCTGTCGGAGTCGACGCTGTTGATGTTGGTCAGCGCATTTTCTGGCTACAGCGCTATAATGCGCGCTTATCGCGAGGCAATCACCGAGGAGTATCGCTTTTTTAGCTATGGCGATGCGATGTTTATACGTCACAACCCAGACGCTGCAGAGGAAATTCCCGACCATGATCGACACGCCCAGTAGCGCCGCCAAGGGCGCCGCCGACAGCTCGGACAACCAGGCTGAAAACCGCCCTCACCAGCGCACCTCGCGTCGCTGTTTTATGGACTTTTCGGTGTCTGCACGCGACGGCGAGGCACGCCGTGGCGAGTTGCGATTTCCCCGCGGCACGGTTCAGACTCCGGCGTTTATGCCGGTCGGCACTTACGGTACGGTCAAGGGCATGTTGCCGCGAGATATCGGCGAGATCGGTGCCGAGATTATCCTCGGCAACACCTTTCACCTGATGCTGCGCCCCGGCACCGAGGTGATTACCGCGCACGGCGATCTGCACGACTTCACCCAGTGGCAGGGGCCGATATTGACCGATTCTGGGGGCTTTCAGGTGTTTAGCCTCGGCGCTATGCGCAAAATCACCGAGAGCGGCGTAGCATTCCAATCGCCGATCGATGGCAGCCAGGTGTTTATCGATCCGGAAAAGTCGATGCAGGTACAGCGCGAATTAGGCAGTGATGTGGTGATGATTTTTGATGAATGCACGCCCTATCCAGCGTCGGTAAGCGAGGCCGAGGTATCCATGCAGTTGTCGCTGCGCTGGGCCGAGCGCAGCGCCCGCGCCCACGGCGACAACCCGGCGGCGCTGTTTGGTATTGTTCAGGGGGGCATGTACGAGCAGCTGCGCGATCGTTCGCTGGCAGGGCTGGAGGAGATCGGCTTTGATGGCTATGCGATTGGCGGGCTGTCGGTGGGCGAGCCCAAGGAGGATATGCTGCGTATTCTCGACCATCTAGGCCACCAGCTACCCGAGCAGCACCCGCGATACTTGATGGGGGTGGGTAAACCCGCCGATCTGGTTGAGGCAGTGCGGCGTGGCATCGACATGTTTGACTGCGTTATGCCGACCCGCAACGCCCGTAATGGCCACCTGTTCACCAGTCGCGGCGTGATCAAGATTCGCAACGCCCGCCATCGCCACGACACCGGCCCGCTGGATCGAGCCTGCGACTGCTAC
The DNA here is from genome assembly GCA_905181995.1 of Flavobacteriaceae bacterium TMED48. Lineage (GTDB taxonomy): Bacteria > Pseudomonadota > Gammaproteobacteria > Pseudomonadales > Porticoccaceae > TMED48. Next base: position 6,925 of record CAJIZO010000073.1, on the reverse strand, counting down.
ACCTGCACGCACTTTAGTCGCGCCTATCTGCATCATCTCGACAAATGCGGCGAAATTCTCGGCTCGCAACTGAACACAATTCACAACCTACGCTACTATCAAAACCTTATGTCGGGCTTGCGCGAGGCGATCGCGGCAGCGGGTCTTGAGGATTTTGCCGAGGGTTTTTATCGCGAGCAAGCGAGGGGCGATTAAATTGCCCCTAGAGTGCGCCATTTGGCTGCGAATGTCGCTATAATGCGGCGCATCTGAATGGGAGATATCAGCCGTTATGCCGAATAAATTTCCGCTCTGGAAAAACCTCGTGATTCTATTGGTGGTCGTCTTTGGCTTTGTCTACGCCGCGCCCAATTTGTATCCGCCGGATCCGGCGATTCAACTGTCCGGTCAGAGCGGCGCCATGCTCATCGATCAGGCGGTGCTCGACAAGGCCGCCGCAGCGCTGGAGCAGGCCGGTATCGACCATTTTGGCGGCGAGGCAGATGGCGAGGGTGCGCTACTGCGCCTCGGTGATATCGCCGAGCAACTGCGCGCTAAAGAGGTCATTCAGGCGGAAATGGGTAATGACTACATCGTTGCGCTAAACCTCGCGCCGACCACGCCGGATGCCCTTAGCAGCTTGGGCGCGGTGCCGATGAAGTTGGGTTTGGACCTGCGGGGCGGCGTGCACTTTTTGCTCGAGGTGGATCTTAAATCGGCGTTAAAGACGCGCCTTGAAGGTGATCTTGAAGACTTAAAAACCACGTTGCGCGAAGAGCGCGTGCGCTATCGCTCGTTTGCCTTGATCGACGGTCAAATAATCGGTCAGTTTCGCGACGCCGAGGAAGTCGACAAAGCCACCGCGCTGGTGCGCCAAAACTTCCCCAATTTGCAGCCGCTATCGATTCCGGGGCAGAACGCGTTGTCGTTGACCTTGGCCTTGAGCGTTCAGGCGAGCAGCGACTTGGAGGACAACACAATCAAGCAAAACCTGACATCGCTGCGCAATCGGGTTAACGAAATCGGCGTGTCTGAGCCGATCGTATCGCGGCAGGGCAAAAATCGCATCGTCGTCGAGTTGCCCGGGATTCAGGATACCGCTGAAGCCAAGCGGATTATCGGCAAGACCGCCAATTTAGAATTTCGCCTCGAGGCCCAGTCGAGAATCGGCGAGCTGTTTGATTTTCGCGATCCGAGTTCTCAAGGGGTCGATGCCCGACTTGAGAACCGGGCCATCATCACCGGTGAAAACGTCACCGATGCGCGTGCCAGCTTTGACGAAAACGGTCGTCCGCAGGTCAATATCAGCCTCGACAGCAAGGGCGGTTGGGCGATGGGCCACGCCACCCGCGACAATATTGGCAATCGCCTCGGGGTGTTGTTTATCGAGTATAAAACCCGCCTGGAAAAATCTGTCGATGAGTCTGGCACGGTCGAATTGACCCCAATACCCTACGTCGAAAAACACATTATCAGTCTGGCGACGGTGCAGGCGCAGTTGGGCAAGCAGTTTCGTATTACCGGGGCTGGCAACCAGCGCGAGTCGTCAGAATTGGCGCTGTTGCTGCGCGCTGGTGCGCTGGCGGCACCGATGTACATCGTCGAGGAGCGCACCATTGGCCCCTCACTGGGGACTGAAAACATTCAGTTAGGGGTTAAGTCGGTGACCGTTGGGCTGCTCGCGGTACTGTTGTTTATGCTGGTGATCTACCGCGTCTTTGGCTTGTTTGCCAATCTTGCGCTGGCCACCAACCTGCTCTTGCTGGTCGGGATCATGTCGCTGTTGGGCGCGACCCTGACGTTGCCAGGGATTGCCGGTATCGTTTTGACGGTGGGCATGGCAGTGGACGCCAACGTGTTGATCTTTTCGCGCATTCGCGAGGAGTTGGCGGCGGGTTTGTCGCCGCAGGGCGCGATCAGCGCCGGCTACGACCGCGCTTTCGTCTCGATTCTGGATGCCAACATCACCACGTTGATCGTCGCGCTGATTCTCTACGCCATCGGCTCGGGGCCAGTGCAGGGCTTTGCAGTGACCCTGTCGATTGGTATTTTGACCTCGATGTTCACCTCGATCGTGATGACCCGCGGGGTGGTAAATTTGGTGTACGGTGGACGTAAAGTCGACCGGTTGTGGATCTAAGGAGACCCAGCATGACGCAATTAAAGGTGTATAACTTTATGGGCATCCGCAGGCTGGCGGTGGGTCTATCGGCGACGCTGTTAGTGCTTTCGACGATTTCTCTGGCCACTCAGGGCTTGCAGTTGGGGTTGGATTTTACCGGCGGCACCCAGGTTGAGGTCGGTTATCAATCACCGGCCAACGTCGAGGGCGTGCGAGCGCAGTTGGAGCGCGCCGGCTTTGAAAAACCGGTGGTGGTGCACTTTGGTTCCGATCGCGATGTACTGATCCGCCTGCAGGGTAAACCCGAACCCGAACAGGCTATTTCGGACGAGCAGGATGGGACGGTCAAAAAGGCGCTTTCGGACAAGGTCTATGAGGCACTGCAAAGCGAGGGCGCTGACGTTGAACTGCGCCGGGTCGACTTTGTCGGCCCGCAGATCGGCGAGGAACTGCGCGAGGATGGCGGCCTAGGTATGCTGGCGGCGCTGATCGTGGTGATGTTTTACGTCGCCATGCGCTTCCAGTTAAAATTTGCCATCGGTGCAGTGCTGGCACTCGCCCACGACGTGATGATCACGCTGGGGTTCTTTTCGCTGATGCGGTTTGAGTTCGATCTGACGGTGCTTGCGGCGATCTTGGCGGTGGTCGGTTACTCGCTCAACGATACCATCGTGGTGTCCGATCGCATTCGCGAGAATTTCCGCAAAATACGCAATATGGCGCCGTTGGATGTGATTAATGAATCTCTGTCGCAGACGCTGTGGCGCACTATTAATACCTCGTTGACCACCCTGCTGGTGCTGCTGTCGCTGTTCTTTTTGGGCGGTGAATTGATCCACAACTTTGCCATCGCCTTGATGGTCGGCGTGGGCGTCGGTACCTACTCGTCGATCTACGTTGCCGCCACGGTGATGCTGGCGATGGATATTCAGCGCGAGGACCTGCTGGTGCCAGAAAAGGGCGAGTTGGTCGACGATCTACCCTAAGCGCCAAGGGCGGGTCTAGTCACGCGCCGCCACGCTCAGGGAGACGCCGCTGGCGGCCAAAGTTAGCGGTTCAGCGTGATTTAAATGTGCTCCATCAGGTGCCAAGCCCGGCCCGTCATTACCACCAGGGATAAAACGACGGCATATCGGTCGACGCCTTGTCGGTAAACACCGCAGGGCGCTTTTCTAAAAACGCAGCGACACCCTCCTTGCCACTGCTGAGACTGGCGTAGAATATTGCCAGCGAATCCACCTGATGGGCTTTCAGCGGGTGGTCTTCGGCGGCGTTGCGGTACATCATCTGACGGGTTAGGGCGATCGATACTGGGCTGTGCACGACGATCTTGCGGGCGATGGCGTAGGCCGCGTCGAGCAGTTGCTCGGGCGCGTAGACCCCTTTGACGTAGCGCTCGTCGCGTAGCGTTTGAGCGTCGAGAATGTCACCGCTGTAGCACCACTCAAGCGCCGTGGCCATGCCGACAATCCGTGGTAGAAACCAGCTCGAACAGGCCTCTGGGGTGATGCCGATCTTGTTGAAGACAAAGCCGACCTTGGCTTTTTCTGAGGCCAGACGAATATCCATGGCGCAGGTCATGCTCGCCCCTATACCCACCGCAGCGCCATTAATGGCGCCAATAATCGGTTTTTTGCAGTCGTACATGGCGAGCGTGACCCGGCCCCCAGAATCGCGAACCCCATGATAGATATCGTCGTCGTCGGCGCGCTCGCGCAGATCGGCAAGCGTGGGTCGGAGGCTTTCGTTGAGCCCAAACACGTTGTCGGCCACGCTGAGATCCATACCGGCGCAAAAAGCCCGCCCCTCTCCGGTCACTACGATGGCGCCGACTTGGTCGTCGTCGCTGGCGCGTTGAAAGGCATCCACCAGTTCGTGAGACATACCGACGGTAAAGGCGTTGAGGTGGTCGGGACGATCGAGGGTCAGGGTGAGGATTTTATCGCTGACGCTATAGCGAATATTGGTGTAATTCATGCGGAGGTCCTTTGGGTCGGTCATGGGTGCTGATGGCCAAATGCTCGAGTCAGCGCATCATCCTAGTTATCAATGGGATGCGGGTACTGCCTAGAATGCGGGCGTGGCATCAACAGCAGGCAATAAGTAATGGCACTATGGTAGCTTGCGCGCCGCTTAAGATAAACCTGTGTAAATGCAGAGGCGGCGCTGATCGAGTCATTGATTGGGGCGATTACAGCAGGCAATCTTTGCTGGGCGGGTTTTAACGGATACCGGCATTGCTGATTGTGCGCCTAAGGGATGGGCGTGAATTAACCCACTGGTAAAGGGGGGGGGAGGGCAGCTGTTTGGGTTCGATGGCGTGGGCGGCTCGATCCATCGATGGGCATAAGAAAACGGCCAAATTTTCATTTGGCCGTTTTGGTGTTGCTGTTATCAGACTCAGGTTGCGATTTAGAACTCGTAGCCCAGCGTGACGCCAAACTGTCGGCGAGGTACCAGTTCTGCCCAAGAAAAACTGCCGGCATCATACAGACGGTTGATACGGTTGCCACCCTCGAGGATGTCGGTGCCATAAACCATCAGCTTCAATGTGCCATTGCCCATGTCTTTCAAATAGGTGGCCGATAAATCGATGGTTTCATAGCTTTCGATGGTCACTTCTGGCCCAGTTTTAGGGTCGTAAGTAGCCCATGCCGCCTGGGTATCCACTTCGTCTTTGAAGCTGAAGCTACCCGATACAGTGAGTGATCCACCGGCTATTTCAGAGGTGTGTTCAGCGACGAAGCTGGCGGTGACTTCAGGTGCATACATCAGCCGAGCCTTGTCAGAGATGTCGACGCCATCATAGTCGTATTCGTCGTACTCGCCATCGAAGGTACCTATGGCTGCGCGCAGGGTGAGTGCATCGGTCGGCATTAACACGCCTTCAAATTCAATACCACTCATGCTGACTTGACCGGCATTTCGAGTGAACGAGCAGGTCACGCCGTTTTCAGCGGTGCCCTTGCCACAGACTGGGTCGTCTCCAGCCACGATCACTTGCACCTGCTTGTCATCGTAGTCGGCGCTAAAGAACGTCAAGTTGACCTGCGAGTTGTCGGTTGGATTGCTGCGCATACCCAGCTCAAAGCTGCTGACTTCCTCTGATGAGTAGGGCAGTAATTCTGACTCGGTGGAACCGCGGTTAAAGAAACCACCGCTACGGAAGCCCGTTGCGTAAGAGGCGTACATCATGCCCTTTGAAAACTCTCGCTGCAGCACGACACGGTAGCTGATGTTGTCATCGGAGAAGGTCGGTTGACCCTGATTTTCAGTTGCATCGCGGTTATCGGCTTCACGGTTTGCAGAGTCAAGGAGAGCCCATGATCGCGAGTCTAGCTGTTTGTCCTCTTCGGTGTAGCGTGCGCCTAAGGTCACCGAGTAAATATCATCGAGGTCGTAGGTCATTTCTCCAAAAATGGCAGTGGCTTCTAAATTGTGGTCGGCGGTAAAGTTTTGTATCGGCCCCGAGGTAATGTAGGACTCGGCGTCGAGGTAGTATAAGCCAGCGACAAAATTCATCGGTCCATCGAGATCGGAAATATATTGCAGTTCGTGCGAGATTTGCTCGAAGGTCTGCTCGCGAGTGACTGGGAACATCACACCCGATGTACCCCAAGACGCTAGGTTGGCAAGCTCGTCATACTCCATGGTGCCCATAATGTACTTGAGTTGGTAGTTGTCGGCGTTGTGGGTCACTTTTAAGCTGGTATTTTCGCCTTTCAGTGTGGCCACCAGCGGAAGCAGTTGCACCGATACTCTGTAATCCTGAGCGGCAGAAATATCAGAGGACGCCACTGCGCAGTTGGCGGTGGTATTGCCGCCACACAGAGCATGGCCAGAGGGTGATGTATTGATAATATCGGGTGCCGTGGTGTTGTGATCGTAGTCGTCATAGGTAAAAACCGCTGAGGTATTTTCGGTAAAATCGTACTTTACCGATACCGATGCGGTCTGACTATCGCGATAATCGCGTCGATCATTGATGGTGATATTGTACAAATGCGAGTCTGACTGCAGATCTTTGACGGCTATTTTAACGCCACCATTCTCGCCGAGTGGCATATTGACGACGGCTTTTAGATCGGTCATTTTTTCATCGCCCGCGGTAGCCTCTAACTTGGCTCCCCACTCACCAGTAGGTTCGGTGCGTTGCAGGTTGATAACGCCACCAATGGTGTTGCGGCCAAACAACGTACCTTGAGGGCCACGCAGCACCTCCACCGACTCAACGTCAAAGAAATCGAACACTGCGCCAGAATTGCTCGCCATAAACACGCCGTCGATGGCTACGCCGATGGTGCTCTCGATGGATTTTTCGATATCGTCGTAACTCAGGCCACGAATCGAAGGGCTTAGGGAGTGCGATCCCTGCGATGTCTGGTGCAGTTCGACGTTGGGAATCAATTTGGATATGTCTAAAATATTTCTAATACCGCCCCGCTCTAATTGCCCCGGCGTTACTGCGGTGACTGCCAACGGCACATCTTGGATCGATTCCTGACGTTTTCGAGCGGTTACTACAATTTCCTCTAGGCGCGATGTGTCCGCTGATGTTTCGTCTTGAGCGTTTAATATGCCGCTGAATGTCATTGCTGTTGCTGCAGCGATCGACAGAGCAAATACGTTTGACCTTTTGGATCGTGTACTGTTGCGTTTTAATTGCTTCATATGGATTCCCCTTGTTGTTTTTATACGTTGATCATGGGCTGTCTGTAACCAACGCAATACTGAACTAATTTCAATTCTGAATTGTATTTAATTTATTTGTTTAAAGTTTCCTTATGAGCGCTTATTCCCAAAGCGATCAGTTGTCAATAATTA
>CAJIZO010000072.1 GCA_905181995.1 Flavobacteriaceae bacterium TMED48 | reverse complement strand
ATGCGACGCATTGCGATCGCCCAACACGCGCAAAGCGTCCGACGAATTACTCTAAAGCGCATAACAGACAGGGCCTGTAGCATACGCACGAGAGATAAAACTAAATGGGGCATGGGGCACCATCGACATACCAAACTCCTTTTTGGTGTGTCGCCATGTGGCGAGCAACCTTACTATAGACCAAATAATCGCCCGCTAAGGGATTAAACCGGTCTGTGACTCGCACCCACTAGCAATGGCGCGCAACTAGCGCTCTCAGGTCAGTGCATCGATGACCCGCCGGACCGCGGCAAACATACTGCGAATGTCCGTCGGCCGAGAATTTAAGAACGGTGAAAATTGGATGATGTCCAGGCTGTTTCTCAGCACTAAATTTTCCTCCCAAAAGCACCGTTTGTGAACTTCGAGACCACGCGCGCCCGGCGCGCCCTCTCTGGGCGCCAACTCCAGGGCCCCCATCAGCCCAAAATTGCGCACATCGATAATCATCGGATGATGGTCAAATCGATGAAGCTCCTCGGCAAACAAGGTTTCTAGCGCCAGCGCCTGAGCAAAGCTGTCCTCTTCGCGATACACCTCTAAAGTCGCAAGAGCCGCCGCAGCGGCGAGTGGATGCCCCGAATAAGTGTAGCCATGAAACAGTTCAACCGCCTGCTCCGGGCCCTGCATAAAAGCTCGCTGAATGTCATCGCTCACCAATACCGCACCCATTGGTACAACGCCGTTGGTCAGCCCCTTGGCGGCGGTTATAATATCCGGCCGAACGCCAAAGCGCTGCGCAGCAAACGGCGCACCAATGCGACCAAAACCGGTGATCACTTCGTCAAAAATCAACAAAATACCGTGCCGCGTACAGATCTCACGCAGGCGTTCCAAATAGCCCACGGGCGGCGGCAAAATACCGGTCGACCCAGCCACCGGTTCGACGATCACGGCCGCGATAGTGCTGGCATCGTGAAGCGACACCAGCGCCTCTAGCTCCTCGGCCAAGTGCGCCCCCCACGTCGGTTGGCCGTGACTAAAAGCCGCATATTGCAAATTGTGGGTGTGCGATAGATGATCGACAGCATTGATTAAATTGGCGCCGAACATCTTGCGATTTGCACCGATACCGCCAACCGAAATACCACCAAAATTAACCCCGTGATAGCCCCGTTGGCGGCCGATTAAGCGCACCCGCTCGGCATCGCCACGGACGCGGTGATAGCCGAGCGCTATCTTCAGCGCGGTGTCCACCGACTCGGAACCCGAATTGGTAAAAAAACAGTGGTCGAGCCCCTCTGGCGCAAGTTGCGTCAGTTGGTTCGCCAGCTCGAAGGCACTGTTGTGACCGAGTTGAAAACCCATGCAAAAATCCATTTCGGCGACCTGATGCTGAACCGCAGCGACGATTTTTGGGTGGCAGTGTCCAACACCCGACGTCCACAGACCAGAAAATCCGTCGTAGAGCTTGCGCCCGTCGTTGGCAAAGTAGTGATGGCCTTGGGCGGAGGCGATCAACCGCGGCGATTTCTTAAAATCGCGGTTAGCGGTAAACGGCATCCAATAGGCGTCCATGGATAGATCTGTCGGCTTTTGCTGCATAACTGCCCCGCGATTTGTGGTGACGTCTGGGCTTCGAGTCGCGTAAATTAGCACCGCGTAAAATAGCACCGCGTAACAACTCAAGTAGCTACTGTAAAACCTGATGGACCCATTAAACAACCGATTATCGGAGAATATTGGATAACTGCGGGTTAGCGTCGGTTTTAGTGCATTCGAATTAAGTGCATTCGAATTAAGTGCATTCGGATTAAGTGCGTCCGGATTAAGTGCATCCGGATTAATTAGCCAACGGATGCCAAGAGAATCCCAGAACCCCAGGCGCGCGCTTAGACCGCCCCAACCGAGCTGTTTGTTTGTTGCGCCAACCCGAACCGCCGGGGATGGGTTGAGCGATAAATACGCCGCCAAATAAAAAGGTTAATATACAACAGCGCGATCGCTCACAGAACGCTGATTTTTACTCGTAACGGCTGGCGTTAACGCGCCAATTAAGCGGCGATCCGAGCCATTGTTTTCAGATACCAGCTGACAAACTCCATGCAGGTAGACTCGTGCTCGGGGTGGTATGGCCCTGGCTGATAAAATCTCGAATTCACCCCCTCGCTATTGCGCAAGATAATGTACTCGTCTTCTAAACTGGTCTGATGCCACAACCACACAAGCTTCTCTTTGTCATAATCAACACCCTCTTCGGCATCGCCATTAACATACCAGACCAGCGTCATATCGGTTTCGGTCAAGCTTCTCGGAACAAAGCGATAGAGTACACAGTGGTCAGGATAATTGAGCATAAACGTCAGTGGCCCCATCTGAAAGTCACCCGCACCGCCATCGTAACCCCGCATATGACCCATCAATGGCGCCACCGGCTGACCGTTTTCACTGCCCGTTTTAACGCCATCGTAGAGCGCGTATCGGCTATGGTACGAACAGGTGCCAAAGCCTGAGGCGTGGTTGTAGTAGGCGCGGTATTTATCGGCGATCCCAGCCACGCCAGTGACCCCTTCGGCGCGCGCCAACATCGCTTCATTGAGCGGCTTGACCTTTTCATACGCCGCCTGAAGGGTGTGTAATTTTGCGTATTCGCGATGCGAGCTCGAGCAGTGGTAGCACTCGAGGTAATTTTCTAAACAGAGTTTCCAGTTGGCATTGATGCGGTAGGTTTTCGCTTCGGCCACCTTGGCATTGGCAAGGTCATAGGCCCCCAACTGACGCGTTATATTCGCCAGCGGAGCGGCAAAATCGGCTGCCTGCGGGTCGCAATTGATAAAAATCATGCCCTGAAAAACCTCAAACCGCACCTTTTTTAACCCGTAATCGGCACGCGAAAATCCCGCCAGTTGATCCATCCCTCGTGCTCGTTTGAGCGCGCCGTCGCTACCGTAAGCCCAGCCATGGTATGGGCACACAAAGGCTCGACGGTTGCCGCTAAGTTCCTCGACGACACGGGCGCCGCGGTGGCGGCAAACATTGTGCATAGCGCAGATTTGGCCGTCTTCATCACGGCTGATGATGATCGAGTCCTCGCCGAGCTCGAGCAAGAAATAATCGCCATTGTTGGCCAGCTGCCCGATGTGGCCAGCGTACAACCAGCTTTTGAATACAATGTTTTCTAACTCCGCCTCGTAGGTCACGTGCGAGCGATAAAAATAGCGGTCGATTGCAAATCCCTGCCGGTCTAACTGGGTGGTGGCCATGTCGACCATTTTACGGCGTGTATCCGAGACATCGGTGGCAATAAATTTCATACGTAGTTACTCCTTTTTAATCATCCCCAGCAACGATTGGCCTGAACTGTACAATAATCGCGAAAATCACCCTGTAGTCGAATGGCGGCATGACCGCCTTATTTGCCGCGGCTATTTTGGTAGATCAAGCGCCGCTAACCACTCCCGTTAAGTGCGCTCATCCGCCGGTGTGTCAAAGTATCCAACGAGCGCCGCGGTCACTTGATTATAGGTCGCTGGTGGGCGTTCAATAGAGAAATTAACGCCCGAGCGCATAAATAGGTCGAGCATCGCCTGGGTTTACAGCGTGGCGCCGAACGTCTCGCCAAGCCCCTGCATTGGCGCAATCGCCTGCGACGAAGCCAATCGGGCGATGTCTTCGCTGGGTCTGAAAAGCTTGCCTCAAAGCACTTAAATGCAAATACTTAAACTTAAGCAGGTATAGTTAGTCAGGTAAATTTATGCAGGTAAATTTAACTACTAAAATGCAAGCAAACAACCCCAAACACCGAGCGCACAATACTCCCTCACGCAACTGAAAATCCGCGCGATAGTCACGAAAATCCGGCCATCTCGAGGTCGAACGTACGACCGTTGACAGACAACGACCCTGAAAGCAACCCAGCAGTCGCACACAGATAAACCTCGAGCATAGATTTACCGTATTATGGAGGCCTGAAATTAAACTCGGATAGCAAATAAGGAAAATAATGAATATCGACGGCAAGGCCCTAGCCCAAGAATTGCGCGATACCCTCGCGGTTGAAGTGAAACAGTTGAAGGATGAGCGCGGTATCACACCGGGTTTAACCGTGGTGCTGGTCGGTGAAGACCCCGCTAGCCAGGTCTATGTGCGCAACAAGGCACGCCAGACGCAGGAAATTGGCATGATCAGCAATAAGATTGACCTGCCCGCAGATACCTCACAGCAAGCGCTCCTCGATCAACTCCACAGGCTCAACAGCGATCCCGCGGTTCACGGTATTTTGGTGCAATTACCGCTACCCAGTCACATCGATGAGGCCTTGGTAATCGAGACTATTGCACCTGAAAAAGATGTCGACGGTTTCCACCCAATGAACTCTGGTGGCCTTTGCAACGGCGACCCCAATGCCCTAGTACCCTGCACGCCCCAGGGATGCATTATGCTCGCCAAGAAGCATCTCGGCGACAACCTGTCGGGCAAGCATGCGGTGGTAATTGGCCGTTCCAACATCGTCGGTAAGCCGGTGGCGCTGCTGTTGCTGCAAGAGAGTTGCACGGTCACCATCGCCCATTCGCGCACGCAAAATCTACCTGAGCTTTGCGCTCAGGCCGACATCCTTGTCGCCGCTGTTGGCCGCCCGGAGATGGTCAAAGCCGAGTGGATTAAACCCGGCGCCACCGTTATCGACGTCGGCATCAATCGTATTCCCACCGACGATGGCAAGGGTCGACTGGTCGGCGATGTCGACTATGCCGAGGCGCAGCCAGTGGCCGGCGCAATCACACCCGTACCCGGAGGCGTTGGCCCAATGACCATCGCCTGCCTGTTGAAAAACACGCTGGAAGCCGCGCGGCGCTTTGGTTAGCGAATAAGCCGCGCGGTAAAGCAACAATCCGCCCACGCAATCGCGTGGGCAAGCGAATTGCGGTGCAGTGGTCAGCTATAGGAACGAGTACTTGTTGCGCCTAGCATCGTGCGTTGATCGACTCTTTGAGCATGTAAAAACAATTATCCAACGGCAACTCGCCGGGATAATCAGCCCGAGTAAAGCCAAGGTTTAGATAGGCTCGAATGGCGCTTTGGTTGTCACTTACGACAAATAGTGAGCACGAGTCGGTGTCTAAATCTGCGTTACCCAGAGCGCTCAATTGCGCTATTAATTGAGCCACAATACCCTGTCCGCGCAGGCAAGGGTTAACCACCAATCTACCGAGGTGACACCTCCCAAACCTTAGATAATATTGGCCAAAGGCCAACAAATCTTGGTCACTAGAAATTAATGAAAATGACTTGAGCGAATCAAGTTTTATATCGCGGCGAAACGAAATCAAATCAAAGGGGTATCCGAACCCAGGCCCAGACCAAACGCCCAACTCTTCCGCGCTCGAAAACCACGACATCAATTCAATACAATGGTCATCAGTGGGTTGAGTTAAGCGCATATATACCTATTAATTAGTTAATCGGCACACTGTATGCCGAACCTCTTACCACCCAACCGCAGGCATCATTGCTAGAGCACCTTATGTTCCATCTCTGGGATTCGAACATTAGATGGGGCTTTTAACAAAGAGTGGCTGAGGGCTCTTAATGCTCTTAATAAAAAGCTGCTGATGGCTCTTGATAAAGAAAGCGGCTGAGGGCTCTTTATGAAAAGCCGCTGAGGGCTCTTAATAAAGAACGCCGCTGGTGGCCCTTACTGCTCTTCACAAAGAGCCGCTGATGGCTCTACCTCGAGCGCGCCTGATTGGGCTTTCAGCCATAGGAGTTGAGACCCTAGGCCGACGGCATAGAGCGCCAAAAATGCTAAGTGAAAATTAACCACCAATGGGTCGTCAAAGGAACCTACGAAGGGGTCGCCGAGCGGCAGTCGGCGCAAAAAGTCGGTGATCGCGGGGATCATGTGAAACAGTACAGTACTGGTGTAGCCGATGGCTTGAAAATATTTCGACGCTGCACCAAACAGTGCAAACTTTTCCATCACCGCGCCGCCGACAACCGCCACCAAGGTTAACACCCCGAGCATATGGGCTATACCAAAACCACCTTGGTTATAGATACCAAGCGCCGATCCGGCGACGATGACCGTCAGCAGCAGGTAGGTTTTCCCCACCCACGATGCCATTGAGATGACCCTATATTTGGCCAGCGTATAGCCAGCGGTGAGCAATGCAAACACACCCAAAACGGTGTGAAACCAACCGAGCCATGTCATCTCTGGCATATCCATCCCATCCTATCGAGTTATGGTAATTAGTCGTGCAGCGTACTTTTTAGTATCGCCGCTGTACAGCTTTCAAAAAATAGCTGTACCGCGTAAATAGTCCAACCCATCGACCAGCCAAGCGGTCATGGCCGGGCACTGCCAGTATCAGCGGGCCTATGGCGGGTAATAGTTACTCTGCGCGATCTCACCGGATCGTTTATCGACTCAGCGTTTAGCACGGGGGCTTGGCATGATTAACGCGTTAGCCCCCAGCACGCAACCGCCCAGCAGCAGACTATGGATGTTATGCATCGCCGCGACCGGACAAAAACTACTCGCAACGCTCAAACAATACCGCAATGCCCTGACCACCGCCGATGCACATGGTGGCGACTGCGTAGCGCCCGCCGGTGCGCCGTAGCTCATAAAGCGCCTTGATCGACATAATTGCACCGGTCGCACCAATCGGATGCCCCAGCCCAATACCAGAACCATTGGGATTAACCTTTTCAGGGTCTAAGGCCAGCTCGTTCGTCACCGACAGCGCCTGCGCGGCAAACGCCTCGTTGGACTCCCAGATATCGATATCTGCGATTTTCAAACCCTGCTTATCGAGCAGTTTACGCACCGCTGGGATGGGGCCGGTACCCATAATAGAGGGTTCTACACCGGCCGTGGCATAGCCCAGCATTTTAGCCATCGGCTTTAAGCCCTTGGCGGCAGCGGCGCTGGCTTCCATCAGCACCACGGCCGCGGCGCCATCGTTGAGTCCCGATGCGTTACCGGCGGTCACCGAGCCGTCTTTTTTAAACGCCGGTCGCAATTTCGCCATGCTTTCGATGTCGCAGTCAAAGCGCACGTGTTCGTCCTGCGCAAACACTTTAACGCCCTTGCGGGTCTTGATTTCAATCGGCAAGATCTGCTCGGCAAAGCGATTTTCCTCGATCGCCCGCTGCCCGCGTTGATGGCTCACAAGGGCCAACTGATCTTGTTGCTCGCGGCTGATATCAAACTGCTCGGCAATATTTTCTGCGGTCACGCCCATATGGATATCACCCATCGGGCAGGTCAAAACACCGACCATGGGATCGACCGTAGTGACGTCGCCCATCTTCGATCCAAAGCGCGCCGTTGGCAGCCAATAAGGTGCCCTGCTCATTGACTCTGCACCACCGGCAACCGCTGCATCACAATCGTCCAACAAAATCATTTGCGCTGCAGATACCAGCGCTTGCAGCCCAGAGCCGCACAAACGATTGACGGTCAGCGCCGGCGTCTCTACCGGCAACCCGCCTTTTAGTGCGGCGACGCGGCCAATGTACATATCGCGTCGATCGCCATGCAGTACCGAGCCGATCACGCAGTGCCCGACATCCGCCGCCGCCAATCCTGATCGACTGACCGCTTCGGCCACCACTTTGCCCGCCAATTCAGTGGCTGGTTGATCTTTTAAGGCACCGCCAAAATCTGCAACTGCCGTTCTTACACCGCTCAACACCACAACTTCTCTCTGACTCATGCAACACTCCATGCTTTAATTTAATTCAAATAATGCCGTCCAACTCCGTGCGGGGATAGACGTCGTAAACCGGTATTTTCACCTGCTGCTGTTCGCTGATGCCGAGCTGCTCGGCTATCTATTTGCAAGCTTTTGCCTTGCAGACCGTTGACGCGCAAGCCTCTCATGCAGCGAAGCGTCTGGTTTCCTGACGAACTCTGACAGGAGAACGGCGCGCAGTATAACAAATGCCTCGAGCAAAGAAAAAAATGCCCTAACGCCACGATTGCGGTCCTCCCCGGAGGGATGCGCGGGATGCATTGCGCCGCCCTTCGATGGCTGCGAGCGATCGGCACGGTAAAAATCCACGCGCAGGTATTTTTGCACGCACCCCAAGTAACAGGGCCTAATCGACCGAGCTTGAGCAAAGGCGACTGAACGATACACCGTTAATTGTGCAGTCTAACTAACGCGCTCTAAACAATCGCGCATCGGCAGCATCACCCAAACATTCGACGTCACTGAGCGGTCGATAATCGAGCCAGTGTGCGCCGCGGTGTGCGCCCATAGCCGGCCCCTGACAGGCAAATATACCGTCCCTGGGGTCGGTTCAAAACATCAGCGCCGGTAGATCTTTAAACAGCGCTAGAGCCTCTGGATTGGCCAGTGCATCGCGATTGGTGACGGCACGACCGTGCACCGTATTGCGCACCGCCAACTCGACAATTTTACCGCTGAGGGTACGCGGTATGTCGGTCACCGCAATCACCTTGGCGGGGACATGGCGCGGCGTTGTGTCGCGTCTGATGACCTCGCGAATCGAACGCACCAGCGCATCGTCTAGCTCGATTGCGTCACGCAGCACCACAAACAGCACCACCCGCACATCGCCCTGCCATTCCTGACCGATGCACAGGCTGTCGAGCACAGCGTCGAGCTTGGCAACCTGACGGTAGATCTCTGCCGTGCCAATCCGAACGCCACCTGGATTGAGCACCGCGTCAGAGCGCCCATGAATAACTACCCCACCTTGCGCGGTAATTTCGGCGTAGTCGCCGTGCGCCCAGACGTTTGGATAAGCCGCAAAATAGGCGTCGTGGTATTTTTTCCCCTGTGGGTCGTTCCAAAAACCGATCGGCGCCGATGGAAACGGTCGCACGCAGACCAACTCGCCCTTTTGCTCGCGCACCGCTCGGCCACTAGGATCCCAAATTTCTACCGCCATGCCCAGACCGCGACACTGAATCTCGCCTTCCCAAACCGGCGTGGTTGGATTGCCGAGCACAAAGCAAGACAGTATGTCGGTGCCTCCAGAAATCGACGACAGGCAGATATCAGTCTTGATATCGCGATACACATAACGAAAACTCTCGTGAGACAGCGGCGAGCCGGTCGACAAAATAAGCCGCAAACGATCCAACTGGTGACTGCTCCTGGGCGTCGCCGCGGATTTTTGCAGGGCGTCTATGTACTTGGCGCTGGTACCAAAGACGCTGATCTGCTCGCCATCGACCATGTCCATCATCGCGCTAGAACTTGGAAAAAACGGTGCGCCATCGTAGAGAACCAACGTCGCCTCCGAGGCCAGACCTGCCACTAGCCAATTCCACATCATCCAACCGCAGGTGGTGAAGTAAAACAGCACGTCGTCAGATCGTAGATCGACGTGTAATCGATGTTCTTTGAGTTGCTGTAACAGCGCACCGCCAGCACCGTGAACAATACACTTGGGTACGCCGGTGGTGCCAGAGGAGTAAACAATGTACAACGGATGATCAAACGGCAGCTGCTCAAACTCTAGCGGCGGGGTATTGTCGGTGAGCAAAAAATCGGCGTAATCCAGCGCATCGGGAATCGCCGTGCCAACACCAATAATCGGCACGATCACCCGTTGGCGGATCGATGGGATCTGCCGGCAAATCTCGCCAACGCGTTCCGATGTGTCGAGCGTTTTACCATTGTAATAATACCCATCGCAGGCAAATAATACTTTGGGCTCGATCTGGCCAAAGCGATCGATCACGCCGTTAATACCAAAATCGGGGGAACAGGACGACCAGATAGCCCCGATGCTGCTGCTCGCCAGCATGGCGACCACCGCCTCGGGTACATTGGGCATAAAACCGGCCACTCGATCCCCCTTAACAACCCCCGCCCGACGGAGCGCCGCGGCCAGTTGAGCCACCTGTTCGAAGAGTTGCGCGTAGCTCATAACGCGACGCGAACCATTTTCCAAACGCGCCACCAGCGCGGTTTTTTGCGAGCGGTTGCGCAGTAGATTCTCGGCAAAGTTCAATCGCGCGCCAGCAAACCAGCGCGCACCAGGAAACTGATCGGCATCGGTCAATACCCGATCACAATCCCGCGAACTAATAATTTCTAGGTCGTTCCAAAGCCATTGCCAAAACTGCTCGGGATGCTCTACCGACCAGCGATGTAGCTCGTCATAACCGCTAAATTGAAGGCCTAATTCGGTTTCCACGCGCCGCGTAAAGCGCGCCATATGACTGCTGTTAATGCGCTCCGTAGAGGGCTGCCAGAGTGGTTGCAGTGGTGGTTGCATAGCCAGAGGTACCAGAGTAAACGTTTGAACTAGGATGCCCGAGCGCTATAATTAACTCAAATAGTATTAAATGATCAATTAATCCAAAAAGTAACATAATCCTATGGCTTCCAATATCACCGTCAAACAACTGCGCGGCTTTGTTGCCATCGCCGGCGCCGGCAGTTTTGCCGAGGCGAGCGAGCATTTGCACCTCTCTCAACCAGCGTTGAGCTCGGCGATCCGCAATCTAGAGGGCGCCGTCGGCGGTCGATTATTTATCCGCTCGACGCGCTCGGTCGCGTTAACGCCAGAGGGCGCGGTATTCCTGCCGGTAGCGCGACGTTTACTGGACGATTGGCAAGGCGGTTTTGACGATCTACGCGGTCTGTTTGCCTTGCACAGAGGCAAGCTCAGCGTCGCCGCAATGCCTTCGTTCGCCAGTAATTGTCTACCCGCTGTTATGGCAAAATTTTATCGCCAATACCCCAACGTCAACATCAATGTTCAAGACATTGTTATGGAGGATGTCATCGACGCGGTCAAATCCGGTCGCGTAGAACTGGGCATTACGTTTCAGAGCGACGGCGCCGATGGGCTCGACTTTGAGTCGTTATTTAACGACCGTTTTATCGCCATACTACCCCCAAAACACCCGCTCACGAGCGCGACGGGAGTGGCGTTTACCGACCTTTTTAGTGGCGCTTTAGTCGCGCTCAATCGCGGCTCCAGCACTCGGCGCTGGACCGACGAGGCGATTGTCGCCAGCGCGCACCAGCCGACACAAATTTTTGAGGCGTATCAGCTCACCACCGTCGGCTCCATGGTCGCTGCCGGACTCGGCGTGGCCGTAGTACCAGCCCTGTGCCAGCGACAAATGCAGGCGCTGGGCGCGGTTTGCAGACCTATTACAGGCAGTAGCATAGAGCGCCGGGTCGGCCTGTTTACCCACCGCCGTCGCCCGCTGTCGAGCGCAGCCCAACAGATGGTGAAATTGCTCGTCACACAGACCTACCAAATTGATTAAGCGCCCGACACCCGCCAAAACAGCGATTAATAGCGCCTAATCGATAGCGCCTAATTGATAGCGCCTAATTACCAGCCCCTCGTTGATATCATCTAATTGATAGCCCCTGATGGAGAGCACCTAGTGGATAGCCCCTAGTCGGGAACACTTAACGGGGAGAGCACCTAATTAATAGCCCCTAGTGGATAGACCCTAGTCGGGAGCACCTAACGGCGAGAGCACCTAATTGATGGCCTCTATATGGAGCGCACTTAACGGAGAGCTTTTAATGAAGAGCTTTTAATGAAGAGCACTTAACGGAGCGTTCTTAATGAAGCGCCCCTAACGAAGAGCCCCTAATAAAGAGTCCCTAATCAATCAGCGCTAAACATCGACTACCCAGTGTTAAAGCGTTGCCCAATGCCCGGCTTAGCAGTGATAAGGCGGTGATAAGGGGCTGCTAAGCGGTGATAAGGTGCTGCTAGGCGAAAATTACCCGTAGCCAAGCGAGAATAAGACGCGGGCAGACGACGGCAACAATTTTGACCTCCCACAAACCCCTCCCTCAGCGCGTCTGCCAGACCAACTCGCGGATGAAGTCTGGTGACGAAGAGCCAACGCTCAAGCTGATCAACAGAATGCCGGTTTTGTGATCCAGTCGTGGTTTTAAATACCTACCTCTAGTCGCAGGGCAGACTATAGTATTGACACCTTACTCACCTTTAAGCAGGAGCTCTGCCCGCCAATGACCGCTTTCCGCTCTCTCAATGGACGTTTTTTCGCCGCTGTATTGATGACTTTTTCAACCGCTCTCGGGGTTGCCAGCAGCGCGCTTTCAGCCGTGCCGATCGTGCAGCCGGGCGCGCCGGGCGAACCGACTCGCGCGCTCGATGCGCAAGCCGCAGTGGCGATAGCCGCCTCGTCCTACACCGCCGCCGATATCGAATTTATGCAGGGCATGATTGGCCATCACCACCAAGCCTTGCTGATGTCTCAACTGGCCACAGACCGAACCAACAACCAAGCCATTTTGGACGTCGCCCGACGGATCGAAGTATCCCAGAAAGATGAAATGCGCTTTATGCAAGACTGGCTGCGCGAGCGCGACGAACCGGCACCAGACCCAACCCAACCCGCAAAGCATCACGCCCACCACAAGATGGCGGGTATGGCGACCCAAGAGCAGATGGCCGAACTGAGCGCCGCCCAGAGCACCGATTTTGATCGACTGTTTTTGCGCTTAATGATTACCCATCACGATGGCGCGATTGAAATGGTCGACGACCTCAGAGATCAGTCAGGCTCAACCTACGATCCGCAGCTCAACGAGTTTGTCTCCGACGTCAGCAACGATCAAGCGGTCGAAATCGAGCGCATGAACACCCTACTGGTCGGCCTGTCTAGCGACCCTAGAGCGGGTTTATCCGCCGGGCTCTACGACGCCGGCGAGGCCATTTTAAACCTGCAACTGGTGATGACCCAGCCCAGACCGCTGGGCTTTTTCGACCCAGCCAATCCTGAGGGGCGCGGCGTCGAAGATCCAGAGGAATCAGCCGATGACGGCGCAGAAGCTGGCATTAACGCAAAGTCAGACGACGACAGTCCCCGCACCATGCAAGCCGCCTCCGAGTCCCGACGCTATCCCATGCTTTCGTTTGACAATACCGATATGGCCTTCAGCAATAACCTATTGGTCACCGGCAGCTACCATGGCTTTAATATGTATCAAATCGACGATGCCGGCCTGCCAAACTTAATGACATCGGTTGTCTGCCCGGGGGGTCAGGGCGATATTTCGATCATCGGCGATCTTTTGATCATGTCGGTCGAGCAAACCCGTGGCCGTCTCGACTGCGGTCGCCAAGGCGTGACGACCGACGCCAGTCCGGACCGGTTTCAAGGTATACGGATCTTTGATATTTCCGATCTGAGCCAGCCGTTGCAAGTCGGTGCGGTGCAAACCTGTCGCGGCTCGCATACCCATTCGGTGATCGCCGGCCCAACACCCGACGGCAAAATTTTAATCTACAACTCGGGCACCCAAGACGTTCGCGACGAGGAGGAATTAGCCAACTGCATCGACGAAATTCCCGGCGATGATCGCACCGCGTTATTTCGCATCGACGTCATCGAAATCCCCATAGACGATCCGGCCAAGTCACGTATTATCGACAGCCCTGCGGTCTTTGCCGACCCAGACACTGGCATGCTCGCCGGCCTCTGGCGCGGCGGAGATCATGGCGATAACACGCAGGACACCGAGCGCACCGAGCACTGTCACGATATTACCGTTTTTCCTTCGGCAGATTTAGCCGCCGGCGCCTGCTCTGGCAACGGCATACTGTTTGACATCAGCGACCCGCGCAAACCCGAACGTATCGATGCCGTTACCGACGACGGCTTTGCCTACTGGCACTCGGCCACGTTCAACAATGCCGGCACCAAGGTGCTGTTTACCGATGAGTGGGGTGGCGGTGGTCGTGCGCGCTGTCGCGCCTGGGATCCAGTGACCTGGGGAGCCGATGCGATCTACGACATCGTCGACAACCAACTCAAATTTAAAAGCCATTACAAGATCCCAGCACCTCAGTTGGAGACCGAAAACTGCGTCGCTCACAACGGCTCGATCATACCGGTACCGGGCCGCGACATATTTATCCAAGCATGGTACCAAGGGGGCATTACGGTCATCGATTTTACCGATTCTTCCAATCCCACCGAAATTGGCTACTTTGACCGCGGCCCAATACTCGCCGATGAACTGATAGCCGGCGGTTACTGGTCGGTGTATTACTATCGGGGCATGATCTATGGCACCGAGATTATGCGTGGTCTGGACACCCTTAAATTGCTGCCGAGCGACTATCTCAGCGCCAACGAGATCGCCGCTGCCGCCATGGCCTATCCGAGTAGCGGCCCCCGCGGACTATTCAATCCGCAGCGGCAAGTGCCCATGACGTGGCCTGCCAGCCCAGTGGTGGCCCGCGCCTATATCGATCAATTGCGCAGGACCAACACCCTGTCGAGCGCTGCTGCAAAGAAAATTGTCGAAGTGCTCGACCAGGTTCCGGCCGCCATGGACAGCGGTGGAAGTAAAAAGCTCGCTCGACAGCTCGATAAAATCCGACTGCCCAAGCGCAAGTCGAGCCTCGACGCAACATCGCGCAGTCGGCTAAGCGCGCTAGCTGACACGCTCAAAGGTATTTCGCAAGGGCTGCGGGGCTAGATCAAGCCCCCTTGACGCCGCGGCTCGACGAGTCGCGGCCGCTCGGTCATGGCGAACAACACCCATCGCCGTGCACCAATAACTTCAGTCTCTGACCAGCAGGATAATCTATGGCTATTTCAGGGTAATGGAATATCTCGACCGCGCACAAACCACAACAAAAGCGTGCGCGTACCCTCAGACAGAACTAACATCAGGCCCTACCTCCTTGACCCTCGCACCCTGCCACCTGGCGAAATAAAAAAATCTATCCCTCAATGCACACCGTATTGAATGCGGTTGCCAAGGTAAATTGACCGCAGCGTATGCAATGGA
>CAJIZO010000071.1 GCA_905181995.1 Flavobacteriaceae bacterium TMED48 | reverse complement strand
CGCGCATCTTTCTATGCTCGGGGCTTGGGCTCCGACAGTTCACCCGTTGCCGTTATCGTAGCCAAAGGATTCCATAGCTAACGTTTATTATTTAATAAGAAACTGTAAATGAACTGCCTTTGATCGGCACTCGATGCCAGCTTTCGGTGTGTTAAAGTTTTGGTCATGCTCACGGTGCTAAAAAGTATGCCTCATCGTAGCAACAAACGCTGCATGCATTAGGCCTGCGAGTTTAAATCTTTAAAGGTAAAAAAAGTGAGTCCACAGTCTTTTAGCCCCCGAGTCTAAAGGGCTAGCGCCGGCCTCAATCAGTCAATACCTAGCAACTGACCATGGACTAACGCCCGACTTTTGCACTTGGACACCTGAACCTCACCTAGATTTTCGGAGATAAACATTGAACGTTATTAACCAAATGAACAGAACACCGGAACAGGCAGCAACCCTTCTCGAAAATGACGATGGGGGCCCAATAGCGATGGTCAACTTGATCAAATATAGAGACAAGGCGGTGTACGAAGACGGCAGAGATACACAGCTTACCGGGCGTGAGGCATATGCCATCTATGGGGCAGGTGTGTCAGAGATGATCCACAAGCTAGGCGGTCATATCGACTACTCAGGGTATATTGTCGGGATGTGCGTAGGCGAAGTGGAAGAACTCTGGGACTCTATTGCAGTCGCCAACTACCCGTCTCTGCAATCGTTTTTGGACATGACCTCGTCGCCGGAGTGGCAAGCTATCGCCGTGCATCGATCTGCCGGTATCAGCGGGCAGCTCAACATTGCCGCCAGGTCACCGTCATCGGCCTAATATTTCACAACGGAGTCATGCTTAATGACCAATAGCGCCGATAGCAACGACAAAATTTCTGCTGGGGATATGGGTTTTCTGTGTTTTCTGACAGTGCTCAACATGCTCAACATGATCGACCGCAATTTGTTATCGGCCTTTTCAAACTATATCGTCCCCGAACTAGGCCTCAGCAACACCGAATATGGCCTGCTGACCGGCTTGGTATTTCTTATTTTCTACTCGATCATGGGCGTGTTTATGGGCGCGCTGGCCGATAAGGTCAATCGCACGCGCCTGATCAGCGGCGGCGTAGCGCTCTGGAGCGCTCTCACGGCGGCCTCCGGAATGGCGTGGGGCTTTCTCAGTATGGCTATCCCACGGATGTTTATCGGTGTCGGCGAATCTATCTTAACGCCCAGCGCCATGTCTTTGTTGGCGGATCGTTTCCCCACGTCGCGGCTTGGCTTTGCGGCGGGTTTTTACTACCTCGGCGCGCCGATCGGCAATGGACTAAGTTTCTTATTGGTTGGTTACCTCGGCCCGATCATTGGTTGGCGCAACTGCTTTTATGTATTGGGCGCAGTCGGCATGGGCCTCGCCGCGATGGCGT
Source organism: Flavobacteriaceae bacterium TMED48 (assembly GCA_905181995.1). Taxonomy (GTDB): domain Bacteria; phylum Pseudomonadota; class Gammaproteobacteria; order Pseudomonadales; family Porticoccaceae; genus TMED48. Next base: position 14,261 of record CAJIZO010000071.1, on the reverse strand, counting down.
TTTTCATCAAAGAGACGCCTCGACGTCACCTGAGCGAACAAAAAATCAGCGCACCGCAACTCAAACTTGGCGACATCGCACGAACAGCTCTGACCGCCATTCCGCAATCCCCAGCGCTGATGGCGACCATGGCCGGTGCTACCATTTTGCATCTCATACTGGGTGCAAGTTACTTTGATCAGCTTTGGTTGGTTCAAGAACGCGGCTATGAACGCGATGAAATTGCGCGAGTCACAGGCACCGTGCTCATAGCTGGTGGTGTTATCGGTACGTTCTTTGGCGGTATTGGCAGCGATTGGTTTACCAAAAAGACCGGCTTTGGAAGACCGATGTTTTTGTTCTTCGTTATGCTATTTTGCGCGCCTTTTGTAGTCGCTTTTAGGCTCGCCCCGGGCGGATCCATTTGGATCCCGTTAGGTATTTTCTTCTCTATGTTTCAACTCGGATCTTTCTACGGCCCTACATTTGCCACCATCCAAGAATTAGTGCCACCGCAGGTGCGCTCGACTGTTATAGCATTTGCGATTATGTCGATGAATATTGTCGGAATGGGGCTTGGCATTACTCTGACCGGTGTTGCCATCGACGCGCTCATCGCGCAGGGTGTTGAGCAGCCGTACAGCGTCACTCTATTCACCCTCAGCATAATTTCTTTCGCCTCGATGCCGTGTTTTTTGTACGCTGGCCTGCGCTATAAACGAGACCTCGCGGTTCTCCAGAATCGAAGTTCAATCGCCCCAAGCACGCCATTATGAACGAGCGTACAATCGAGAGTATTGCCAAACTCCGTGGCAATTGGCTTAATACCATACACAACTGAGACCACTGACTATGCTGACGCTTCATTTTGCACCCAACTCAAGGGCCGGACGTATCGTCTGGTTGCTCGAGGAACTCGGGCTACCCTATAAAATTAACAAGATGGATTTCCATCCCAAAGATCTCAAATCCGATGAGCACCGCGCCCGCCATCCGTTGGGGCGTATTCCGGTGCTTGATGACGGCGACATTAGCTTGTTTGAATCCGGTGCCATCGCCGAATATATCCTCGAACGACACCGTAACGGCGGCTTAAAACCGGCGGTATCGGCAGACGAATACCCGGCTTATCTGCAGTGGTTTCACTACTGTGAAGGCATGGTCATGCCGCCTATCAATACCATTGTGGTCAACACCTTGCTACTGCCGCCGGAACGTCGCGATGAAAATGCGCTCGGACAGGCCAAGCGTCTGTTGGCAAAGGCATTGGGGCCGGTAAATGACAACCTCGCGGGGAAAGACTATTTAATCGGCGATTTTTCAGCCGCCGACATTATGCTTGGACACGCAAGTTACATGAGTAATCGCCTTGGATGCGTCAGCGACGAAATGACCCACTTAAAAGCCTATGTAGCAAGAATCGCCGCGCGCCCGGCCTTTCAAACCGCCATCACCATGCAATAAATCCCCCCCCCTAAAAACCGCGGACAGCAAACAGCCAAGGCAACATTACCGGAGAGCAAATCAACATGGGCGATCACAACACCTATACACCACCTAGAGTTTGGCAGTGGAACACCGAGAGCGGCGGTAAGTTCGCCACCATTAACCGACCTGTCTCAGGCGCTACCCACGAAAAAGAACTGCCCGTCGGTCAACACCCCCATCAGCTGTATTCACTGGGCACCCCCAACGGTGTCAAAGTCACCATCATGTTCGAGGAACTGCTTGCGCTGGGCCACCTAGATGCTGAGTACGACGCCTGGCTGATCAACATTGGTGAAGGTGAGCAGTTCGGCAGCGGCTTTGTCGATGCCAATCCAAACTCCAAAATACCTGCGCTGATCGACCACTCTACCGAAACACCGACGCGGGTGTTTGAATCAGGTGCCATGCTGCTGTATCTGGCAGAAAAATTTAATCAATTTTTACCCACCGACCACACGCAGCGAACCGAGTGCCTGTCGTGGCTGTTTTGGCAAATGGGCAGCGTGCCTTTCTTGGGCGGTGGCTTTGGGCACTTTTACGCCTACGCCCCGGAAAAATACGAGTACCCGATCAATCGCTATGCGATGGAGGTAAAGCGCCAACTCGATGTCCTCGATAAGACCTTGGAATCCCGCCCCTACCTAGCCGGCGACGACTACTCTATTGCCGATATGGCGAGTCATCCGTGGTACGGCATGCTGGTGGCGGGCAGTCTCTACGAAGCGCAGGAATTTCTCGAGGTCTCAAGCTATCGACACGTGCTGCGCTGGGCTGATGAGATTCAACAGCGCCCGGCGGTTCAGCGAGGATTGCGGGTCAATCGCGTCTGGGGTGCAGAAGAGCGCCAACTGCGCGAGCGCCACAACGCGAGCGACTTTGATTAACCGTAATGGGCGACTTTGATTACCCGTAACGGGTGACTTTGATTACCCCTAACGGGTGACTTTGATTAACCGTTACTAGCAGTGCAGTGTGGATTCGAACGACGCCATCAACTCTGCAAACAAATTACCTTTCCTAGAGAGCACCCAGCTAGACAGTCTGGTGCCGGTTCTGATTGCGCTCATGGCTCAAGCGAGCGCTCAGCACCAGCGCCATCTGAGCGGCGTATCCTGCCATCACCGGTCCAACTCATGGCATCAGCACAAATAACCTACCGATGTGTTATCTGATCTACCCACTTAGATGACGGAACCACGAGGACTGTACCACCACCATAGTGTCGTCGAAAGAACCCCAAGATCAATCCTCGTCAAAGCCGACATAACGGACAAAATCAGCATTCTCAGCACGCCGAGATCTGACACTATTGGCGGGAAAGTCATAGTCGGGATAGCCCATTGCAATGGTAATCATAATCACCTCATCATCGGGAATTCCGGCATATTCCCGCACCACATCCGGCTGCTGGATACCCTGACCGTTAATAATACAGCCAACGCCTAACTCCCAAGCGGCCAGCGTGATTCCGTAGGCCAACGACCCACAAGCGAAGTGCGTCATAGCCGCGGGTTCGAGGTATTTGTCATAGGTCAGAATCAGCGATACCGGAGCGTCAAACTGGCGAAAGCCACGCAGCATCCACTCCATGCGCTTTTCTTTGTCTTCCCGCGCGATATCCATCACCTCAAAAAGTTGGATCGCGACGTCGATCTGATTGCGACGGTGGATCTCTTTATACTCTTCGATGTAGGCGAACTCGCGCTTCACGGGGACCCCAGCCATCGTGTTATTGGTGTTGCCCTGACGAATTTTATCCAGTGCCTCACCGGCGACTGCGTGAATCTTCCATGTTTGCGAATTGAACGACGACGGTGCCCACTTCGCGGTATCTATAATTTGATCCACCACGCTCATCGGCAAGGGGTCGTTGGTAAATCCGCGGATACTTTTACGCGTCCTTGAAAATGTAGAAAAATCCATACTGCTCTCCTCTTAGACTAAACAGCCACAGGCCATTTTGAAGACCGATAATTCCATCGACGCTCTCAAAAATATTCACTTTTCATATTAAAACAGGTGCTATCGTTGACGTCCAACAGCGCTGCTTTTTGAATGGTCTGCGGCAACTCCCACTGCATAAAATAGCGCGCCGCATGCAGCTTACCGCGATAAAAATCACCTTCGGAATCTACCCCCGGCTCAGCCTGTGGCGGTATCCGCTGCGCCGCAATCATCGCCTGCTTCAACCAGATCCAAGCCATCACCACCTGACCAAACATGTCTAAATAAACCGTCGCATTTGCCAAACCTCGGTCTGGGTCTGTTGCGACAACCAGCATCAATTTGTCGGTAACCCGTTCGATACGTTCCACCGCCGCCTGAATCGGCGCGATAAAATCGACCACTAGCGGAATACTCGCGGCATCCTCGAGGTCGGCCCTAATCACCGCTAAAAATAATCGATAATTATGGCCCTCGCGCATCGACACCTTGCGACCCAATAAATCTAAACCATGGATACCTTCGGTACCTTCATGGATTGGGTTTAAACGCTGGTCTCGGTACAACTGTTCAACCGGGTAGTCGCGGATATAACCCGAACCACCGAGTACCTGAATTGCCAGATCATTGCTGATACAGCCATATTTAGACGGGAATGATTTGACCACAGGGGTCAAAAAATCCAATAGGTCCGCAGCCCGTTGGCGCGCCATGTCGGTCTCTGCCGTCTGCGCATCCTCAACCAGCGAAGCCGCATATAGACACAGCGCCATACTCCCCTCTGAATAGGCTTTTTGCGCCAGCAGCATACGGCGCACATCGGCGTGCTGAATAATGTTAACCTGTGGCGAAAGCGGGTCTTTGTTAGACGGCAGGCGGCCCTGCGGTCGCTCTCGAGCGAAATCGAGCGCGTGCAGATAACCCCTCGTAGCCAGCGCCGCAGCGCCCAGGCCAACCCCCACACGCAAATCATTCATCATCTGAAACATATAACTCAGACCTTGATGAGGTTCGCCGAGTAGAAAGCCCACAGCACCCTCGCTCTCACCGAAATTTAGCACGGTAGACGTCGCATTGCGATTGCCCATCTTGTGCAACAAACCAGCCAGCGCCACATCGTTGCGCGCACCCAGCGTGCCGTCGGCATTGACCATCACCTTGGGCACAATAAACAGCGAAATACCGCGAACGCCCAACGGCGCGCCCGGTATTTTAGCCAACACCAGGTGAATGATATTTTCGGTTAGGGAGTGATCGCCGTTGGTAATGTAAATTTTTTGTCCGCGAATACGATAAGTGCCATCGGCTTGGGGCGTTGCAGACGTCTTGATATCGGCAAGCGCCGAACCCTGGGCAGGTTCAGTTAGCGCCATAGTTCCGGAATACCGACCATCCATCATCGGGTGCAAAAATAGGCGTTTATGTTGCTCGCTACCAAACGCCCGTATCAAATTTCCCGCCGATGCGGTGACAAAGTAATAACCGCTGCTGGCACAGTTGGCCGCCTGAATATAGGCTCCAGCTACCTTGCAAATAATTTCGGGCAACTGCAAGCCACCCTCGCTGTCATCATGATGCGCCGCCATCAAGCCAAAGTCCGCAACAGCGTCCCAGGCTTTTTGGGTTTCCGGAATCAGATGGACATCCGTGCCGTCAAAGGTTGGTTCATTGGCATCGCTCTTGCTGTAATGATCAGCGTAGTACTTATTTGCTATCGCTTCGGCGCCCTCAATCGCAGCGGTAAATGTTTCAATAGAATGCTGCGCATAGCGCGGGCGTTGCAAGAGCGATTCGGTCTCGAGGAACTCGTATAGATAAAAATCCATGTCCCGGGGATTTAAATAAGGGTTATTCATAAAGCGTCTGTGCCCGATAGTTTTTGGCGCTGGCGGAATGCTAATATTTGAGCGTTGATTTAGCGTTATTTTGCTATCGGCGTCTAACATCACTTGGCTATCAAAGCATAAATTAGCGCTATGAATAATCCTCGTAGAGCGCTTGCGTCGCTGGCAATTTTGTGTCGCTAGCGCGGATTAAATAGGGCTATCGATAACCATAGATAACCATAAATAACTACAACCAACTATAGTTCTTTATAGCGAACTGAGATCGGCGCGCTTTCAACGCCGTTCTTTGGCCAGTGGCCGCTACCACAACGCACCGGCCACATCCTTGCGGTCGGTGATAAGTTGCCGTCGCCATCGAGAGCGGACCACCGATCAGTACGGCATGTTCCTCAAGCATTTAAGCACTCAAGCACTCAAGCACTCAAGCACTCAAGATTAGGCATCGCCAAGCCGCGCGATCGAGGCGTGAACTACGCCACCATCGACCGTAATAGTATCGCCGACAACATAATCCCCGGCTCTGCTGGCCAGATAGATAGCCGCACCGGCGAGGTCTTCGTCGTTGCCAATGCGGCCGCTCGGAATGTACTTCGTCAGACTGTCGGCGTTATCCCGCGCAGCGCGATTCATATCCGAGGCAAATGCCCCTGGGGCGATCGAAGTGACGACGATATTGTCCTTGATCAGGTGCGCGGCCAGACGCTTGGTTAGATAGATCAGGCCCGACTTAGACGCGTGGTAACTGTAAGTATCCCATGCGCTCAATCGTTGACCATCGATCGATGTGATATTGATCACTTTGGCGGGCCGACCGTCGGCACCGCTGGCTTTTAAGTGGCCATGCAGTGCCTGAATCAGAAAGAACGGAGACTTCAGATTTAGGTCCATAACCTTGTCCCAGCCGGCCTCGGGAAATTCTTCGAATGGCGCGCCCCATGCAGCACCGGCATTGTTGACCAAAATATCCAACCGCTGCTCCCGATCTGCAAACGCTTGGGCCAACGCCCGAACGCCCTCAACGCTACCCACGTCTTGGGGCAACGAATGACAATTTGGGCCGAGTTCTTCGGCGGTGGCCTCGCAGTCGGCAACTTTGCGCGCGCTAATGTATACGGTGGCGCCCTGGGCTATGTAGGCCTTGGCAATAGTTTTACCGAGGTTGCGCGAACCTCCCGTGACCAGTGCCACGCGTCCCTGCAATGAAAAAAGCTTGCTGGTATCCAACATCATTCTCCTAGTGGTGTGTCGCTGAAACGTTCAGCTTAAAAATACGACTGCCACAAACAAAAGCAACCGTCGCGTTGATGCACTACCTGACAAATCTCAACGATCGACAATGCGGTGAGTCAGGCTCTGGTAGGCACGATTGACAAACAGCGAGCTATCGCCGCGCGCGGCATCCCAATCCGAGGTCACCTGTGCCGCCACGATAGCTTCAAAGTTTGCGCCTTGATCAATCATCGCCAGTATTCTTTTACGCACTTCGATTAGCATGTCGACATAGTCGCTTAAATCTCGGTAACTACCGACGGTACCATGCCCAGGAATCACCAAGGTGGTTTTATCAATTTGCCCTAGAACCGCTTGGCAAAAGGCGATCATCCCGTCCATAGACCCGCCATTGCCAGCGTCGATAAACGGGTATTGGGTGCTGTAGACATCGCCCATGTGTACCGCGTTGCTGCCGCGAAAGATCACCGCAGCATCGCCCGTGGTATGCGCCGCACCAAAATGCAACAGATCAATCTGCTGGCCATTGACGTGCAACTGCAGACTGCGATCAAAGGTTACTTTGGGCAGTGCGCCCGTTGGGTAGGCGGGTTGTAAGTACGATATCCCGACCATGTTAATAAGGTGGTCGGATTGCATCATTCGACGCGAATTGGACTGCGCGAGAATGACGGTGTCGGAATCAGCCAGAGCGAGATTGCCGTCTGCATGGTCAAAGTGCCAGTGGGTGTTGATTACATAATCGATCCCTTGGCCACCGAGCTCGACGATTTTGGCTTTAATCTTGGGTATCATTTGCGGAATTTGGTCGTCGACAATCAATACGCCATCGGCACCTATGTTTGCCGCAACGTTGCCACCGACGCCGGTAAATACAAACAGGCCATCGCGAATTTTTTCAGATTTAACCACAGTATTTGGCACATCCCAACCAAACGCTGAGAACAGATCGTTTAGCTGGCTGGGGTCCGGCACTTTGGGGCCATCGTGAGCTATGCTATGCCCTGCAAATGAGAGTATTGCAAGCGTCAAAAATCCGCCCTTAATTAGTTTTATCATGTTATCAGTATCTCCCTACAACAAGTGATCAGAAGCAATCCGTTTACAGCTAGCCGACACGGCTACAGAGCCAGCCAAGAGACCGTAAAAAAAAGCGACACGGTAAACCGTGAATGCGCGCCCGCCGATTTAACCCGGGTCATTTAAACGCCGATAAATTGCTCGTCGGTAAGATCGTAACAAGTACTGTCAAGCCTGGCTACCAAACGTAAATCGGCGAGCGCCTTGGGCAGTTCATAGCCATAAAAGAACGCCACAGCAGCCAACTTCCCCCGGTAAAAATCGGCGTCAGCAGCCGCGCCATCGGAGCGCCCGCGCAGCGCTGCCAGCGCCTGCATGAGCCACATCCACGCGATCACCACATGCCCGGTGGCATGCAAAAATAGCGTCGCATTGGCCAAGCCGAGTTCGGGATTGTCGGCCATATCCACCGCCTTTACGGTGCACCCCACCTCGGCTAACGCCGCCTCCAACTGCTCAGCATAGGACGCCAATTCGGGTATTGCACTAGCTTCAGCCAGCGTAGTTTGCATCTCTTGGCGAAGAATTTGTAACGCCATACCCTCTTTGATGCGCACCTTGCGGCCGAGCAGATCAATGGCCTGAATACCCAACGTGCCCTCGTGGATGTGATTTAAACGATTGTCGCGATACAGTCGCTCGACCGGGTAATCGCGGGTATAGCCATAGCCACCGAGCACTTGAATGGCCAACTTGTTGGCCTCTAAGCAAAACTCCGACGGCCACGACTTGGCGATCGGCGTCAGCAAGTCGAGCAACAGCTCAATGCGCTGCTGCTGTTCTTGGTCCGCCGCCAGCTTTTGTTGGTCGATCAGGCGGGCACAGTAATAGACCAACATCTGTGCCCCTTCAACAAACGCCTTTTGGGTCATCAGCATGCGTTTAACATCGGCGTGCTGGCTAATCATCACCATCGGTGAGGTCGGGTCGCGATCGACCAAGCGCCGACCTTGAGGGCGATTGCGCGCATAATCCAGCGAATAGAGATAGCCGCCTAAACCACACATTACCGCGGCCATGCCTACCGACAGGCGCGCCTCGTTCATCATGTTGAACATGTTCGCCAAACCACAATTTTCGTCGCCGACCAGATAGCCAATCGAATCGCCCCCCTCACCAAAATTGAGTAGGCAGTTGATGGTAGCCCGCTGGCCCATTTTGTGGTTCAGACCAGCCAATACAATGTTGTTGTCTTCACCGATCTCGCCCTCGTCCGTCAGGCGATTTTTCGGCACTAAAAACAGTGAAATACCTTTAACACCCGGCGGGCTACCTGGAATTTTTGCCAGCACCATGTGAATAATATTGTCGGAAATTTGGTGGTCGCCACACGAAATCCACATCTTAGTACCGGTAAGCTTGAAGCTGCCGTCGGCCAATGGCTCGGCCTTGGTGCGAATATCCGCTAATGACGAACCCGCCTGAGTCTCCGACAGGCACATGGTGCCAAGCCAGTGACCGGCAACAAGATTGGGTAGGTAACGTATTTTGAGCGCCTCTGAGCCGCAGGCGTTGAGCATATTGGCAACGCCTTGACTCAAAAATAAATAATTAAAAACCGCCGTATTAGCGCAGGCAAACATGCCCTTCAACGCCTGATCGACCATCGTCGGCACCTGCATACCACCGATGTCGGTGTCGTATACAGTGGTCGACAACCCCGCTTCGCGGAAGGCGTCAACGGCGTGTTTAATTTCGGGAATTAACACCGCAGCGCCATCAACGAACGCCGGTTCTTCGGCATCCCCCTTGCTGGCACAGGATAAAAACTTGTCTTCGGCGATCGATTGCGCAAGGTCAAACACCGCGTCGATTGCGCTTCGATCATAATCGCTGTAACGCGGCGACTTCAGCAATTCATCCATACCAAGGGTTTCATAGAGCATGAAATCGAGATCTCGACGGTTGACAATCATTGACATGGGTTATCTCCAAAAAAGTACTGACATAAAAACATAAGATTCTACCACGGCAATGCACACAGCGCTGTCCTGCAGGCGACAACCAGCCCCTCGATCGGCGCGTTTAACATCGACACTATCAACATCGGCGCTTTTAACCAGGATAGGTCATTTTATTGAACGCTATTTGACGGCGGCCCGAGGTTAACCTTACCACCCGTGCTGGGTAAGCAAAATATGCCGCGACCGACATCGAGGCCGAATAAGTCGCGTTGGGTCAGTGTTTATACGCGCTCTAGCGTCATCAAAATGACCGTGGCGCGCGCGGCAGATCGCACAAAATAAACTTATTATCGGCTCTTCCAATCGCATCGCTACACTAATTAAGAACCACCAACAGCCGGCGCTGGCGATTAGCCAAAACCGACGATTAAAAGGCCCAATCAACAGCGACTTAGCTTGCATTTTTCACGTAAATGAGAATAATTACCGTTCTCAGCCAAGTACTGCAGGAAGCCCCATGAAAATCTTTGCGATCAGCCTCACAATCGCTCTAGCTACCACCTCTGCATTTGGCATGGGCAGCCCCGACACGCTCACATCCAGCGAGTTAAATATTTACTCGGCGCGCAAAGAGGCGCTGATCAAACCGCTGCTCGATCGTTTTAGCGAAGCAACCGGCACCCAGATCAATCTAGTCACCGGCAAGGGCGATGCGCTGCTGACGCGCCTTCAAAGCGAGGGCATCAACTCGCCCGCCGATCTGTTACTGACCGTCGACGCCGGTCGACTCTACCGCGCGCAGCAGGCCGGGATATTGCAACCGATGATGTCGAAGCGACTGAACGCCGCGATCCCGCAGCACTTGCGAAGCATCGACGACCAGTGGTTTGGGCTCAGTGTGCGCGCGCGGGTGATCGTCTATGCCAAAGATCGCGTCGGCGTCGAACAATTGAGCACCTACGAGGCGCTTGCCGAGCCGCGCTGGCGCGGCAAGATTTGCGTGCGCTCCTCCAGCAATATCTACAATCAGTCGCTGGTCGCGAGCATGCTGGCCACAGAGGGAATGCAGTACACCGAAGCCTGGCTAGAAAGATTGGTCGCCAATTTTGCGCGCACCCCTGCCGGTGGCGATCGCGATCAGATCAAAGCGGTTGCCGCGGGACTGTGCGATGTTGCCATCGTCAACAGTTACTACCTCGGCGGCATGTTGCGCTCCAGCGATCCAGCCCAGCTCGACGCCGCATCCAGCGTTGGATTGTTTTGGCCCAATCAAGACGGCCGTGGAACCCACATCAATATTTCTGGCGCTGGCGTCACCCGCTCGTCGCAAAACCCAGAACTTGCCGCACAACTGATCGCCTTTTTGGCTAGCGATGAAAGCCAGCGCTGGTATGCCGAAATGAACAACGAATTTCCGGTGCGCGCCGACATCGAGGTTAGCGACACTCTGCGCACTTGGGGAGGCTTTGACGCCGATCAATTAAACGTCACCGAACTGGGGCGCAACAACGCCAACGCCATTATGGCGATGGATCGGGCGGGTTGGAAATAACCACGCACGCCGCCATCGCCCCCCGCGACAGCCGCCAACGCCCCAGTTGGCGCAATCTAGCGACCCTCGTTACCGCACTGCTGGCGCTGCCGGTGCTGGTGATTCTCAGCAGCCTGCTGCAACCCTTTAGCGCCGCATGGCAGCACCTCTATAGCACGGTACTCGGCGACTATGTGGCCAATTCGCTGTTACTCGTTGCCGGCGTTGGCGTCGGCACTTTGCTGCTTGGCGTTAGCGCGGCCTGGTTGACCGCGCTCTGCGAATTTCCGGGGCGCAAACTTCTGAGCTGGGCGCTGTTGTTGCCTATGGCCATGCCCGCCTACATTATCGCCTACACCTACACTGGCCTGCTCGATCTGACAGGCCCGATGCAAAGCGGCTTGCGGCAGGTATTTGGTTGGTCCTATGGCGATTATTATTTTCCCGAGATCCGCTCGTTGGGCGGTGCAATATGCATGCTCTCGCTGGTGCTCTATCCCTACGTCTATCTTCTTGCGCGGGTCGCCTTTGCCGGACAGTCAGAGGCGATTCTCGAGGCCAGCCGCAACCTTGGCAAGGGGCCGTGGCAGAGCTTTTTTTGGGTCTCGCTACCCATGGCGCGACCGGCCATCGCCGCCGGTTTAAGCTTGGCATTGATGGAGACCTTGGCCGACTATGGCACCGTCGCCTACTTTGGCGTGAGTACCTTTACCACGGGTATTTTTCGTACTTGGTATGGCCTCGACGAATTGACCACCGCGGCGCAACTCTGTGCGCTATTGCTGCTGTTTGTGTTTGCGCTGATTCTGCTTGAACGGGAATCGCGCCGGCGACTTAGATTTCATCAAAGCACCGTTCGCGGCACACCCAAACTACTGGTGTTGCGCGGTTGGCGCGCTCCGCTGGCAAGCGTGTTTGGCACCGCCATTGTGGTGCTGGGGTTTGTCTTGCCGGCGTTACAACTGGTTTACTGGGCCGCCAGCCGCTGGCGCTACAATTTCAATCGCGACTTTGGCGAATTGCTGTTCAACAGCTTTACCCTCGCCACCGCCGCCGCTATCGCCTGCCTGTTGGTCGCGCTGCTATTGGCCTATACCAAGCGCCGCTTCAACGCCCGCCGCGAACGCTCCCAAGTCGAGATTGCCAACCTCGGCTACGCGGTGCCGGGCACCGTTATTGCCGTCGGTATCATGGCCCCCGCTGGGTGGCTCGACCAACAAATCGACACGCTTAGCAGCGCGTGGTTTAACTACCCGACGGGGCTGTTGTTGAGCGGCACCGTCGGCATTTTATTGTTTGCCTACGTGGTGCGGTTTTTGTCGGTGTCGCTGCAGAGCGTCGAGTCGGGTCTCACCGCGATCAAGCCAAACATCGACGAATCGGCGCGATCACTCGGCGCATCGCCACTGCAAGTGCTCGGTCGCATTCATCTGCCATTGCTGCGCCCCAGTTTGCTAACCGCGCTACTGCTGGTGTTTGTCGATGTGTTAAAGGAATTACCGACCACGCTTATTCTTCGACCATTCAATTTTAATACCCTAGCAGTGCGCACCTATGAATTGGCCTCGGACGAGCGTTTGGTGGATGCAGCCCTACCCGCTCTGGCGATTGTCGCCACCGCACTATTACCTGTATTATTAATCATTCGCACTATGCTTCACGAGCGCCGACCCCATGGATAACCAACTGACCCTAGACCGAGTCACTATCGCCTATGATGGTGTTAGTGCCGTGGCGGATGTCTCGTTTGCACTACCCGAGGGCGATATCGGCTGCCTGTTGGGCCCGTCGGGCTGCGGTAAGACCAGCCTACTGCGCGCCATCGCCGGCTTTGAACCGGTGGCTGCCGGTGCCATTAGCCTTCGGGGCCAGACCATTAGTACGCCGCAATACGCGCAGGCACCCGAAGAGCGCGCGGTGGGTATGGTATTTCAGGATTTTGCATTGTTTCCCCATCTGAGCGTCAGCGACAACATCGGCTTTGGATTGGCTCAGGGTAATGCCGACGAGCGCCGCGCGCGAATCGCCGAAATGCTCGATTTGGTCGGACTGGCCAACGAAATCGAACGCTACCCTCACGAGCTGTCGGGTGGCCAACAACAGCGCGTTGCGCTGGCCAGAGCCTTGGCGCCCAATCCAAAAATACTCTTGCTGGACGAGCCGTTTTCCAACCTCGACAGCGTTCGGCGCAGCCAACTCGCCGGTGAGATCCGCGCCCTGCTGAAACGCAGCAAGGTCACCGCCCTGTTGGTGACCCACGATCAGGACGAGGCGTTCGCCATGGCCGACCAGATTGTCTTGCTCAACCACGGCCGAGTCGATCAGATCGGCACACCCCGCGAGCTCTACCAACGACCGGCGACGCTGTTTGCCGCAGACTTTATCGGCGCTGGCAACCTGATCGACATCGACATCGACGCCGCCGGTAATCTCGATGCCGGTTGGGGCAAACTGACATCTTCGCAGTGGCCAGAGCAGTGCGCCGGGCGCATCAAACTATTGCTGCGTCCAGACGTGGTGGTCTTTGACGACCATGCTGGGCACCAGCTCAACATTGTCGAAAAGATTTTTCAGGGCGCTAACCACCTCTATCAATTGGCGCTCCCCGATGGCCAGACCGTCGCCTGTCTAGCGCCGAGCGATATCGACCAGCCCATCGGCGATAGTCTGCCGGTGCGCTTTGACCTCGATCAGGCGGTGGTATTTAGCGGTGGCGCCTAGTCGGGCGCAGAGCCGATAGCGGGCGATCCATACCCTGTTCGATCGCTCTCGGGCGGCGGCGTGACGACCGCTTGGGCGTGGTTTTGGAGATTCTATGAAAATAGCCGTGATCGGCAGCAATCGTGGCATTGGCCTAGAACTGGTGCGACAGTTAGTGCGCGCTGGGCATCAGGTGTTTGCGTTTTGCCGGCACAGCTCACCTGCCCTAAGGGAGTGCGCACCGGCAGCAATTATTGAACACTTTGAGGTCACCGACGCCGCACAAATGCAACGTAGCGTCGCGGCACTAGATCTGACCCGCCTCGACTGGCTGTTTCACGTATCCGGCATTTTGACGCCGCAGAGCCTCAGCAACTTTGATCCCGCAGCCATTGTGAATCAATTCACCGTCAACGCCATCGCCCCCGTGCTCACAGTGCAAGTGTTTACCCCGCACATGACCGCGTCCTCCAAAATTGGGCTACTGACCAGCCGCATGGGCTCTATGACAGACAACACCACCGGCGGCAGCTATGGTTACAGAATGTCGAAAGCGGC
>CAJIZO010000070.1 GCA_905181995.1 Flavobacteriaceae bacterium TMED48 | reverse complement strand
CTTGCCAGCATGAGCGGTTATTGATTACAGCGCTCGTCTTCGGTGGATCATTTATCGCCGGTATAAACGAGTTTAATAGGGTTGGGTATCACTGTATGCTGAACGCCCGGTAACCATAAACGTTTCGTCCATGGACACAGGGTGTCCAGACTAACCAGAGGATTTGATCATGGATTTAGGTGTTAGCGAAAAGTTAAAGCCCATCCTAGAAGAAGTGAAAAATTTTATCGATGTTGAGATTGCGCCATTGGAGCGCGAGTATTTTGACGAAGTGGATAAAGGCGATCGGTGGCAGTACACCGAGCGCCAGACCGAGCTGCTTGAGAGCCTCAAAGACAAGGCGAAAAGCCGCAATCTATGGAACTTTTTTTTAACGCACTACGAGGGCGGTTACGGTTTGAATACCGTCGAGTATGCTTACATTGCCGAAGAGACCGGTCGCTCGCACCTAGCTCCTGAAGTATTCAATTGCTCGGCACCGGATACCGGCAATATGGAGGTCTTGGCGCGCTATTGCAGTGAAGAGCAAAAGCAGCGTTGGTTGGTACCCTTGCTGGCCGGTGAAATTCGCTCAGCTTATGCGATGACCGAGCCTCAGGTGGCGTCGTCTGATGCTACCAACATTTCGTTGTCGTGCGTTGAGGACGGCGATGCGTGGGTACTCAACGGTGAAAAGATCTGGATTTCCGGTATCGGTGACCCGCGCTGCGAGATTCTTATCGTCATGGTCAACACCGATCCCGACGGGCCTCGCCATGCACAGCACTCCCAGATTTTGGTGCCGCGCAATACCCCGGGCGTCCAGTTGCTGCGGCCGATGACGATCTTCGGTAGCGACGATGCACCCCACGGCCATTTTCACATGCGTTTCAGCAATGTTCGAGTGCCCAAAGAAAATATGATCCTCGGCCGGGGTCGTGGCTTTGAAGTGGCTCAGGGACGTTTGGGGCCGGGCCGTATCCACCATTGTATGCGCGCCATTGGACTTGCCGAAGCCGCGTTAAAGTTGCTTTGCGAGCGAGCGCTGAGTCGCAAGGCCTTTGGGCGTTCGCTGGCTAAGTTGGGGGGCAATGTGGACATTATCGCAGATGCTCGGATCGATATCGAAATGACCCGTCTGCTGTGCCTTAAAACTGCTTGGCTGATGGATCATCAGGGCGTCGATGCGGCGCAGCCGTATATCTCTATGATTAAAACGCAGGCACCCTCGATGGCGCTAAAAGTGATCGATGAGGCCATGCAGATGTTCGGCGGTCTGGGTATTTCTCAGGATACACCGCTGGCAAGTTGGTATGGTAGTATGCGTTGCCTGCGCTATGCGGATGGGCCCGACGCGGTGCATCGAATGGTCATAGCCCGTCGTGAGTTGCGAAAGTACAGCGAGTAACCGCGGCGGCCGCGCAACCTCGCGATTACCAAGCAGCAGATACCCGATGTCGGGCGTTTGCGGCATATAATGATGTTATCGGGCGGCACAATCTACAGCTGCAATGTTCAGCTGCAATGTTCAGCTGCGATGGGCGCGCCATGGGGATCAATTCTAGTAGAGAGGAACAGCATGAAAGCACTGGTTTGTAGAGAGTTTGGCCCGACTAAGAATCTTAAAATTGAACAGCGCACTGCGCTCGAGCCAGGCCCCGGCGAAGTGTTGATCGATGTGCAGGCGGCCGGCGTTAATTTTCCAGATATCCTGACGGTAGAAGGAAAATATCAATTCAAACCCGAGTTGCCATTTGTACCCGGTACCGAAGTGTCCGGTGTCGTCAGTAAAGTGGGTCAGGGCGTTACCACGCGAGCCGTTGGCGACGAGGTGGTTGGCACCGTACAAATCGGAGGCTTTGCAAGTCAGGTCGTGACTTCTGAGCGAACCACGTTTTTAAAGGGTCGCAGCATGTCATTTGAGCAGGCCGCGGGTTTTGCAATTACCTATGGAACCTCATACTACGCGTTAAAACAGCGTGCTCAGTTGCGCGCTGGCGAGACGGTGTTGGTGCTCGGCGCGGCGGGCGGGGTCGGAATCGCTACCATCCAGATAGCCAAGGCTATGGGCGCCAAGGTGATCGCCGCCGCTAGCAGCGAGGACAAACTTGATTTTGCCTGCGATGCGGGCGCCGATATGCGCATAAATTACACCACTGAAAATCTCAAAGACCAAGTTAAAAAGCTTACCAACGGCAAGGGTGCCGACGTTGTCTACGATCCAGTTGGCGGTGATTTTTCCGAGCAGGCGTTTCGCGCCATCGCTTGGAATGGACGTTTTTTGGTGATTGGTTTTGCATCCGGCCCGATCCCCAAGATGCCACTCAATTTAGCGCTGTTGAAAGGGGCATCGATGGTCGGTGTGTTTTGGGGAGCATGGTCTATGCGCGATCCAATGGCCTCTCAGACTAACTTTGACGAACTGATCGAAATGATCGATGGCGGTGCATTTTCGCCGCTGGTTAGCCAGGTTTATGCGCTCGCCGATTTCGCCGATGCGTTCGCCAGTATTGCCGAACGTCGCGCCAAGGGCAAAGTGATCTTGTCGATGGTCTAGCCATCGTTTGATGGTCGCTAGTCGGCAGGGTCAAAGCATGCTAAAAAGACCTTAACGCCACACAATAGAATGGAACGCTGATATGCGATTAATCGTTGGAATGTCTGGTTCAAGTGGCGTTATCTACGGTATTCGGCTGTTGCAGCTGCTCGCCGAGCAGCCATCCATTGAGACCCATCTGGTGATCAGTCAGAGTGCCCGAATGAATGTTGGGATTGAAACCGATTGGTCGCTGGAAGCGGTCGAGGCTCTTGCCGATGTAGTCCACAACAATAAAAATATCGCCGCTAGTATCGCTAGTGGCTCGTTTAAAACCGCCGGTATGCTGATCGTCCCCTGCTCGATGAAGACGCTCTCTGGGGTGGTTAATTCCTACACTGATAATCTACTCACCCGCGCGGCAGATGTGGTGTTAAAAGAGCGACGTCGCCTGGTTTTGGTGCCGCGGGAGTCGCCGCTGCACACCGGCCACTGTGAATTGCTGTGGCGAGCCAGTCAACTAGGTGCGGTGATATGCCCGCCAGCGCCAGCGTTTTATACTGCGCCTAAATCGGTCGAGGATATTGTCGATCACACGGTTGCACGACTGCTTGATCTGTTTGATGTCGAGGTGCCAGACATGGTCCGCTGGCAGGGCACTGCGAGCGGTAAGGCAAAAGCCTAGAGGACGTTACGACAGCCTTGACAGCAAGCTAGTTCTGATCTGTCGCGCTTGGCGCTTATCAACAATCAATTTTGCGCGATTCTTGGCACCCTTGCGGTGATTCCGCTGAGCAATTGGTAGCCGTTGGTAGCACAGTGCTCGGCGATCTCGTTGACCGGCAAATCGGGGCCCCAAAGCGTGCTCTGGTCACCGATATTCACGCTTGGGCAATCGGTGATATCCACTGTGATCATGTCCATTGACACGCGGCCGATCAGCGGACAGCGGCGCCCATTGATCAATACCGGGGTGCCGTTGGGTGCGTGGCGCGGATATCCGTCGCCGTAGCCTACCGCCAAGGTCGCAATACGCGATGCTCTGCTGGCGGTCCAGGTACCGGCATAGCCGACTGATTCCCCCGCATCGATCGAGCGCAGTGACGTGACTGCGGTGACAAAGGTCATGACTGGCCGCAATCCGTAGTCGTCGTTGCCATGCACAAATGGGCTGTTGCCATACAGCATATATCCGGGTCGTTGCCAGTCGCGACGGGTTTCGGGCCAGCCGAGTAGGGCGGCAGAATTGGCCAAGCTCTGTTGCAGTTGTGCTCCGTCTGGCACCGCAATACTGGCGTAAGCTGCGTCAAAATTAGCGATCTGCTGGCGGGTTTTGTGGTCGTTGAAATGATCGGCACTGGCAAGGTGCGACGCGAGTACCACGGAACTCTGAACCTTGCCGCTGCTTGCCAGCGCCTGGTAAATGGCTTCGATTTCGTCGGCTTGAAAGCCAAGGCGGTGCATACCAGTGTCGAGCCCCAACCAGAGGCTGATCGGCCTTTGCAGCGGCGCTTCGAGCAGCTCACGACACTGCTGATGATTTTCTACCATTAACCATAGCTGGTTTTCTTCGGCCAGGGTGATTTCATCGGCGCTGAAGGTGCCCTCGAGCAGCAGTATCGGTTTGTCGACGCCCAAACGGCGAAGTTCGAGCGCCTCTTCGATTGAGGCGACGCCAAACGCTGGAGCGTTATCTAGGGCTCGACAAACGATCTCGGCACCGTGACCGTAGGCGTTTGCTTTGACCATGGGCATGCAGTGGGCTGTGCTTGCGGCCTGCGCGATGGCGAAGTTGCCCCGCAGTGCCTGCCGATCGATCAGTGCTTGGGTCGGTCTTGCCATGGGCTGAAACTCGTCGAGTGGCGCGGGGTTTGATGGCTATGATACTGCGAACATAACCGCTTTCGCCAGTATCAATCGATCTGCGGCGTGCGTTTGAAGGCGCTATTATTCACTAATCACGGTGTCTTTCGGTAGATGCCGGTAGCGGCGGTTTTCATACCAAAAAATGTAGCCGCCTGAGATCAGTATGATGGCGGCGCCGAGAAGCGTTTGCCACGGGGGTTGCTCGTTGAGTACCACCATGGCGAGAATGAGAGCGAACACCAAACGGGTATAGCGGAAGGGCGATATAACCGACATGTCACCGAGTCGGGTGGCGAGTACAATGGCGTTGTAGGAGAGTCCCCCGGTGAGCACCACGCCCGCCAAAAGAAGCCAATCAACGCTGGTAGGGGCGACGAACGGCGCAAAAAACGGCGTCGCGATAAGCCCGCCAACGGCATAGGCTAAAAATGCATAGGTCGATACCGCGAGGGTCGGAATGCGCGCGCGAATAACGCGCGTCGATATATCGCGAATGGCAAGGCACAGAGTGCCCAGCACCGCCAGTAGTAATGCGGGCTGGAAGGCGTCTGTTCCTGGGCGAAGAATTAATAGCACGCCGGCAAACCCGACAGTGATGGCCAGCCAACGCCGGCAACCGACCTGTTCTTTGAATACCAGTGCGCCGCCTAAGGTGACGATCAGTGGCGTTGCCTGAAGTATTGCCGAAACCGCCGATAAAGGCATTAACGAAATCGATGCGACCAAAAATAGTCCGCCAAACATATCGGCGACGGTGCGAAGAATAATCGGTTTACTCCAAAGTTCGGGCAGTAACATCGGCGTTTTACTGACTATGCCAACCACCAGAAACGCACCGGCTGTGGACAGTCCTGTGATGACCAAGATTTGCGAGATCGGCATGCTGGCAGAGAGGATTTTGATCAGCAGGTCATCGACGGCAAATCCAGCCATCGCGATGACCATAAAAATGATGCCGCGCAGGTTATCCATAGGAGATCCAAGGGGTCTAGTATCGGTTGAATTCGCGGCTGTCTCTTGCCTGAGTCAGTGCTGCTGTTTCGGCCCCGACGCGCTGCGTCGACCCAGGTTTCCGAGGGGTCGCAAGGATAAACTTAAACCATGCGCTCCTCAAGCACAATCTGGTGCCGAGAGTTGCCGGCCAGCGGGCGACGACAGCAACATAACTGGCGGTGTGATGAGATGTAATGCGGTGATTATTGTGCATAGTAAAGTCATTCGCAGGGTCATTAGCCGGGTTATTGGCAGGGTCATTGGTGCGGCGAGTTTTACCAGCCAAGAGAATGTTTGCAGTTGTCGGTTTATTTTTTAATAGAATCTCAATGATCCGGTTTGGCTTAGCTATACTCTTACAGTATCGAGTTGTTGCGTTGGGCAGTTTTTGCTGCTTACAAAGCAGGGGACTCAATCTATACCGCATGCGGGTATTGGTTCGAGGGCTTGACGCGGAGAGTTTCCCGAGTGGTTATAAATGACCGATCACAGCCACACTAGGCAAGCACGCGCTGTGGCGTGTATTGACCGATATTGAGATTGCTGATTGAGGCTACAATGCGCGCCCTGTGACTTTAGAGCAGCCGCGCCTCGGTTTTTTTGGACTTATACTACACAAGGGAATGTCACTATGGCTGGAAAAAACAAGATTGACGCACTGATTATTGGCGCCGGACACAACGGTCTGGTGTGTGCCCACTATTTGGCGCGAGCCGGGCTCAAGGTGGCTATTTATGAGCGCCGAAATATTGTCGGCGGTGCGGCTGTAACCGAGGAGTTTCATCCCGGATTTCGAAACTCGGTAGCCAGTTATACGGTGAGCTTGTTAAATCCGCAAGTGATTAAAGATATGGGATTAAAAGCGCGCGGGTTGGAAATTGTCAAACGCCCGATCTCCAATTTTATTCCGATCGACGACGGCCAATTTTTAAAGCTCGGGGGTGGACTTGAACGAACCCAAGAGGAGTTTAAAAAGTTTTCGCAGCGCGATGCTGCGCGCTTGCCCGAGTACTATCAACGCATCGAGGCGGTTGCCGATGTTATGCGCGACATGTCGGTCAAGACGCCGCCGAATCCTCAAGGTGGGCTCAAAGCGTTGTTGCAAGTGGCTCTGCAATTCTGGCCAATCGCCAAAAAGGGCAACCAATTGCATCGAGACGTTTACGATTTATTTACCAAGAGCGTGCGCTCATTTTTAGATGGCTGGTTTGAAAATGAGCACGTCAAGGCGGCCTTTGGATTTGATGCCATCGTCGGCAACTATGCCGGGCCAGACACGCCGGGTTCAGCCTATATTCTTCTCCACCATGTGTTCGGAGAGGTCGATGGCGAGAAGGGAGCTTGGGGGCACGCAATAGGCGGTATGGGTGCTATTACTCAAGCCATGCAACGAGCATGCGAAGAGCTTGGCGTAGAGATCACTACCGATGCTGCGGTTGCCAAAGTAAGGGTGTCCGACCAACGCGCGATCGGCATCGAATTGGAAGATGGCACGTTGGTCGACGCGGACAGGGTTGTTTCGAACGTCAATCCAAGCCTACTCTACAAGACGCTGATTGCCAGTGAGGACCTCGATAGCGAATTTAACCGCAGTATGGATGGCTATAAATCTGGTTCTGGGACCTTCAGAATGAATGTGGCGCTCTCAGAGTTACCCAACTTCACGGCATTACCCGGAATCGACATGGCGGAACATCATCAATCCGGAATTATCATTGGGTCGACGATGGATTACATGGATCGCGCCTATATTGATGCCAAACAATACGGCTGGTCACGCCAGCCGTTTGTCGAAATGCTGATTCCCTCAACCCTTGACGACAGTTTGGCGCCTCCTGGACAGCATGTGGCGTCATTGTTCTGCCAGCAGTTTGCCCCGACCTTACCCGATGGAAGGTCTTGGCAGGATGCGCGGATCGAGGCGGCCGATTGCATTATCGATACGGTGAATGCCTACGCGCCAAATTTTAAAGCCTCGATCCTTGGGCGAATGATTTTGTCGCCGCTGGATCTCGAGCAGAACTTGGGTTTAATAGGAGGCGATATCATGCATGGTCAAATGACGTTGGATCAAATGTGGGCGGCGCGACCTATCATGAACTACGGTGACTATCGCGGCCCGCTCAAATCGCTCTACATGTGCGGTGCCGGAACCCATCCTGGGGGCGGCGTAACCGGTCTGCCGGGCAAAAATGCTGCGCGCGAAATCTTAAAGGACCGCTAGCCTTCGGTGTACGGCGCAAGGAATGTCGCCGCGCAGCAATCTTTGTGCGGCGAACTCTGTGCGGCGAACTCTGTCGCGCCGACGGATCTATTGCCGTTGGCAGCGGCACCCATGACAGCGATCAATAAATCACTACGCCTGCCGAAAAAATTAAACATCGCAGTGTCGAGATGATGGTCTATTAGCTCTATCCAGCAGCCGATACTTGCGCAGGCGTGCACTCTTGGCGATGTCGTGACGTCAATCTGTGATTCTATGGTAGGTTGTGCGGATTTAAATTCCTCCTGTCGACGTAAAATAACTACCGAGATTAGCGTGCCGAGGGTATTATGCAAATACCCATTAGTTGAGCCTAAGTTACGCAGTTACGGCCCTTTAATTGCGGTTAAAGTAGCGACTTTCACCGCAATTCCCAGCAGCGGGCGCTCTGCCCAGAGCACGTTCAATTGTAGGTACAGATCACCGATAAAAGACCGCAGTTTAAAGTGGTTTTTTTGACGTTTAGCACTCAATAGGGTGCATAAATTTATCTTAAAGCATCCGCTGGCTGCATTGTATGGCGGTTGGTCTTGGCTAATTGGAGTCTAATATGGCGCAAAAAATTAAAGTTACACATCCGCTGGTGGTGCTGCACGGCGACGAGATGGCGCAGATCGCTTTTGAACGCATTCTCGAGCAATTTGTAAGCAAGCGTCTGGATATTGAGCTAGTTGAAATTGATCTGACGGCTGAAAACCGCTTGTTGACTAATGGTGGAGCGGTGCGCGATGCAATCGAAGCACTTAAACACTACGGTGTCGGGGTTAAAAATGCCGGCATGACGGTTAACCGTGAGCAACTCAGTGAATTGCTCGCCAAACATCCGCAGATCGTCGAATCAGAACTCGATCGATTGGCGACCAAATCGCCAAATGGCGCTATCCGAAAGGGCATCGGCGGCAATATCATTCGCGAAGACATACAATTCCGCAACATCAGGGTGCCCAAACCGGATTGGGTTGGCCGCGACATCGAAGTCGACACCATGGAAAATGGGGGTATTAAACACAGTTTTAACGAATTGTCGAAATCGACCGGTATCGCCAAACTAATTTTTGTCGGTAGCAGTGGTGATCCAGTAGAGCTCCATCGCCGCTATGTTGGCAAGGGCGACCCGTGGTTGCTGGCGACCAACGATATAGAGGACGTCAAGCTCTGGGCGCATCGCTTTTTTCAGCGTGCACTCGACGAGAACCGAGATATCTACCTCGGATTAAAAGATACCGTGATACCCGGATACGATGGTGTCATGCGCGAGGAGATAGAAGCTATTTATCGGGCGGATTATCGTCAAGCGGTGGCCGATAAAGGACTGCATTATCACTACGAACTGATCGATGCTCAGGCCGCACGGATTGTCGCCAATCCGCCGCAACGCGCGCTCTGGGGTGTGCCTGACAACACCACCGGGCGCAAGCTGTTTAAACTGGTCAAATATTTAAAGAAATTCGGTATACCCGAACGCCGAGCGCACGTGTCGATCTCGCGCATGAGCGCGGGCGGCGGCGATCAATACGGCAGTTTCAATATGCCGATGACCGAGGATGGGATACTCAAAGTGATCGTCGATGGGCAGGAAAAGCATGCCCGCAAGGTGCGTAAAAAAGATCCCGTGCTGTTTATGTCAAACGATCAGCAGGCGATTAAAGACTGGGTGAGTCAGGTTTTTCGCGACGCCTCATACAACGACAAAGAGGTGTATTTTGGCCTAAAGCGCGAGTACATGGACTACGACGATGTCTACAGCAAGGTCATTGGCGATGTGCGTTACGAACTGGCGAGCCTAGACACGCCGCCGCCGTCGTTTATGATTATGCGACCCTCTAGCCAGTTGCGTAAGATGATTACCGATCCGCCGCGCAAAGCCCTGTACCCTGCGCAAAACCTCGATGGCGACATTTTTTCCGACATTGCCGCGGCGTTGGGTGGTAGCTTGGCGACCGCCAGTTCGATTATCGAAAGTAAAGATGGCACCATGCTTTACGAGGCGCCCCACGGAACGGCGCACGATTTATATCTGAAGTTTTTGCAAAGTGACGGTAAAGAGGCGTTGTTCAATTCGTCTGCGTTGCTTTATGCGCTGGCCAATGCGCTGGAAAATTTAGGCTCGCGCGAAGATAACCAAGCGCTGATCGATTATTCCAATGGTTTAAAAAGTGCGCTTATCGACACCGTCGATCAGGGTATTATTACTGGCGACCTAAAAGGTAAGACTACCGATCCGGAGAATGAGCGAGTCGTCGATATGTATGGCTTTTTGGATGCTGTCGAGGCCAATCTTGGTGCGCATTAAGGCGATCTAGTGCGTTACTCGAGCGAGCTTTTCTGCAAAATCTTTTCAGTGCGGCGTGCAGTGGCGCCACTTTTCCACTTTTTTACTTTTCCACTGAGCAAGAGTCGATAGGCTGGCGGACTGGGGCGGCGCTCGCTGCCCCTGCAGCTGCGCCGACTGTGTGGTAGTCAAGATACTTGGAATCCCATTCGAGCCGGCAGTGGTTAAAGATTCGGGTAAAGTCCTCGTGAGGTTGAGAGACTCTGTGTTCGTGTTTGACTTTGACTGTTTCGCCGCCGAACGATTGGTTCCAGTAGGCCATTAATTCAGCATATGGTCAGGTGCAGTTCTGATTTATCGACTAGCGATAACATTTAAATGCAGACGCAAAATAATACAGCTGAACGATAGCAATAGCGCGGGTGAAATGTGTCTTCCGTGGGCCAGTTAATCGTTATTAGATTAATTGCTGGATAGGTTGCTTGTTATCGATTGTTTAAAAGCCGGTATTTTGTCGCCTTTGTGGTTCGATCACCGCGCAAAAAAAGCGACGGAATGCGCTACTCTGGGCTCGGCCGGGTGGTTTTATGGATTAGAAAATTGTTTAAAGTGGGGGTTAGGTCGAGGCATGGGATGGCGGTAACTGGCGTTGTGAAACCATTTTCCTAGGGTTTCCGCCCTACGCAACGCTCGCTGGCAGCGCAGCGTGCTACTATTGGTCCATTGGTCTGTTGGTCTATTGGTCCAGCGAGTTATTTTATTAACCCCGAACAATTATTATACGTGCACTAAACCATGATATCTTTTGAGAGCGCTCCATTGACCATGCCGCAGCCCCTGTTGTTGGTGGATTCGGGCAGCGGTGGGTTCTCCGTCCTAGAGGCTATTCAACGGCGGTTGCCTGGCGTGTCATTCACCTATGCCGCGGACTATGCCGGGTGCCCCTATGGTGATCGCAGCGTTGAGCAGATTGTCAGTCGTGTTATGGCATTGGTAAAAACCGCGCAAAGTCGGCGTCAGCATGGTTTGATCGTAGTTGCATGCAATACCGCGAGTACCTTGCTGTTGGATCATTTGCGCGTCGAGTATGCCATCCCAGTAGTCGGCGTGGTGCCGGCGATTAAGCCCGCCTGCGCATCCTACCCGGGCGGTAATGTGCTGCTGTTGGCAACGCCGCAAACCGCGCATGGAGCCTATCTTGACCGCCTAGAAAGTCAATTTTCTAACGGCGCAAATGTACAACGATTTGGCAGTACGGAATTAGTTCGGTTAGCCGAACAGTCGCTTCACAGTGACGAGGATATAAGCGCTGTGACCGCGGTATTGGGGTCGCTTGGCGCCACAGAGTTCGATGCGGTGGTGCTGGGTTGTACGCATTTTCCGCTGTTGAGAACCAGTCTACAGCGGGTATTTTCCGGGGCCGAACTGATCGATAGCTCAAAAGGTATTGCCGAGCGGG
>CAJIZO010000069.1 GCA_905181995.1 Flavobacteriaceae bacterium TMED48 | reverse complement strand
CCAGCGGCAGTAAACTCCGGCCGATCATCGGTTCTACCCGCCGGCCGCCGTAGCGCTGTGGCGCTGGCGCAACGCCGGCAAAGGCCAAGATCGTCGGCGCAACGTCGGTCACCGAGGCGAAGGCTGCGGTAAACTGATCTTTAACCGGTACCCGCTCACCGGCAATAATCATCGGTACGCGCATACCGCCCTCGCCAAGGTAAAACTTGTAATAGGCCAGTGGCGAGGCCGCGGCGCTGGCAAAACTCGGGCTGATGGTGTTGAAGCTGCCTTTTAAACCGAGAGTTTCATAGTCTACGCTATAGCCCCGCGACGCCAGCGCCCACCGATTCAACCAAGTATTTTGAACGGCCTCGCCCATGGCTTCGGCGCCGTTATCGGAAGAAAAAATAAATACTGTATTCTGGTACTCGCCCAAGCGTTTCAAATGCGCGACCAACCGCCCGATATGATGATCCATCGCCTCGACCATGGCCCCATAAACCGCCATGCGTTTGGCCTCGTAAGCCTGCTGCACAGGGCTTAGCGCCTGCCATTGTGCGGTGCTCGCCATCTCGACCATGCCGGTTCCCGCAGGCACCACGCCAAACCCAATGGCGCGCTGTTGGCGCTGGTCTCTAATCAAATGCCAACCACCGTCATACACACCCATGTAGCGATCGATAAATTCCTCGGGCGCCTGCACCGGAATATGCACCGCCTGAAACGGCAAGTAAGCAAAAAATGGCGCGCCATCATGCTGATTCACGTCGATAAATTCGATCATCTTGTCGACCAAGAACCGCGACGAATAAAATTCTTCAGGCAGCTGATATTCCTCACCATCGGCGTACCAATTCGCACGGTCGTAAATCGGCAGATAGGTTTTATGCTGCCAATTGTCGGCGCCAGAATCACCCAGCGCCAGCGTCCGCTCGAACCCTCGACGGCTGGGCAACTGGCCCGGCGAGTGGCCGAGATGCCACTTGCCAGCCATGTAAGTGTGGTAACCGGCGTCTTGCAGCAAGGTTGCCACGGTGACCACATTGTCGCCCAAGGTGCCTGCGTAGTGGCTGTATGCGGCTTGTTCGGGCGGTATCATCTCGGGAATATTCGGCACACCCGCGCGATGGCTATCGACCCCAGTGAGTAACATGGCTCGCGACGGTGCGCAATTAGCCGCGGTGTGATAGTTGCTAAAACTAACCCCAGCTTTCGCCAGTGCGCTGAGGTGGGGCGTCTGTATCTCGCTGCCATAACTGGCCAAATCGGTAAAGCCAAGGTCATCGGCAAGAATCAGTACCACGTTCGGTGGGCGCTGCGCATCGGCGACGATCAACGGACTGCTGCACAGGCCAACCAGCATCAGTAACCGCGCAATAAAAGCCAATATCACACTCGACTTTAACGCCATCGATCAATCCTGCTCGGCGAGGCGCGTCGAGGCAAACAGCAACAACAGCGAAATCAGGACCTCGGGCACGATCGCATCCACCACCAGCGGCGCACCGTGAAACAGCCAAGCCACGGTTCGCGACAGAGCTGCCAAGCCAAGCAATGCAATCGCCGGATAGTACCAAACCCGCTTGGCGGTGGTCAGAGCACAAATGATAAAAAGGCCTAGCGCGAGAAAAAATGCACCCTTATCGCCAATCTGTGCGCTGCGCCCAACGCCGTCTAGCAGTGGCATACCCAATTCCGCCGCCGCGCCCTCGGGCGCCACCAGCCAGCGTAACCCCATGGTTAAAAACAACACCCCCGGCAACGCTACCAATAGCCACAAAATCTTTTTCATAACCACCTCAACCTTCGTCAACGTCCGTATAATTTGGCTCGCGTAGAGCGCTTATTAATCCGATCGATGCGCCAATTGACGCTGAATTTCGATCTCCAGCAACCACAGTCGATCCTGCCCCCAGGTCGCCAGCACCTGCTCACCGCGCCGATTCAAAAGACGTAAACTCGGCACCCCCCAGAGGCCCGCATCATACATCGCCCGTCGATTGTGCTCTAATTCATCCTGCCAGGCGCTGCAACCGAACAGGGTCTTCGCCACACGCCAGTCCAAACCGGCGGTTTCAACCACCATCTGCATACCCGCATCGCGATTGGTATTGATGCCGAGGGCAAAAGCGGCGCGCAAAAAGCTCGACAACAAGGCGGTGCCCTTGCCCTGCTCGCACGCCCATGGATAGAGCGCATAGCATCGCCTTATGGGCTCGCCAATTGGGTCGTAAAAGCGGCCAAAGTCAATGTTTGCCGCGCGCGCCTCGCGCGCCACATCAGTAAAAATATACAGCCCTTTTTCGCGCGTCAATGGCACACCGCGCATCACCATGGGCAACACCGGGCGGACTAACAGTCTAACACCTGTTCGGCGCGCCAAATCCACCACCGGATCGAAAAAAATGGCCGTGTAGGGACTGCGCAACGAGGCATAAATTTCCAACGTCAGCGTTTGATTATCATGCAATACCGGGGTTTGCGCTGGAATTTTCCCGCTTGGGCGCGCAGCCAGCGGTTGCGCATCCGGTTGCCTATCGATCCCGAGCTCGGCAAGGCGCTGTTCAAGGTGATACAGTCGGTCGACGCCCCAATACCACTCTCCGGCACAATAAAACATCGCCCCCGAGTAATGGCCCAGTTCGCTTCGCCGCGCATTACCCGCGACTAGTCGTTGACGCACCGCGCGCTCGGAAGCCGCGCCCAAGGACTCGACCAAAGCACTGAGCGCGCCATCGTCGCCAGCCCAAAAGGCTCCGCCAATCTGCACCGCCTGGTCGACAAAGTCAGCTCCCGTGCGCGCGCTCAACAAAGCCAGCGCTGCGGCAATATGGTCTGCCTTAGGTGGCGCTGCACAATCTGCAAAGCGCAACCCATAATGGCTCGCAATAGCGCTCGCGTCGCGGCGAGCCAAGTCCAGCAGCAATTCAGGTTCTGGCGTATTGCCATCGTTGGGGGCATCCACCAAATGACACACCAAATCAATATCGTAGCGCTCGCGCAGCGGCGCTAACAACTGCGCGGCAAGATGGCTGTAGGCGTCGTCAATCTGATGAAAGTATTCGACCACATGCCTAGCACCGGTTGCGGCGCGCGCCTTCTCAAACCGTTTGCGACGGCGCAGCAAGCGCTCGGGGGTCGCCAACCAACGACTAATCCGAGACGTCAGCCAGCGAACTAAGGAATTTGGATCCATCGTCGCTACTCCACCTTGCTCGCCAAATTCAGGAGCCACGCCTACCTCGTCGTTAATCTATGTAAGTAAATCCAAGTTAACAGCTAAGCGGCAGAAAATAAACTGGCATGCGTAGTGCTGTATTAAATTGACAGCCAAAATAGCAACCGCTAGGCTCTTGTGCTAGCAAGGTTTTGGGTCGCGCATGAGCCTGCGGCGTCAGTGGGGCAAGTCCGCTCGCTGGGTAGGTAAAATCTGATGGGCCTTACAGGGGATAAAAACTGGCAGGCGATTAAAACTGGCGCGCAATAGAGCACCGGGCGGGCGGTATGCAGATTCTGCAGCGATCAATTACAGATTGGCTAAACGCGCTGGATAGGGCGCAAAGAAATGAGGTCTAATCAGGGCCGCTATTTTCGGTCGGGCAACAACGAGGAAAAACAATGAAAAAAAATCTAATTATTGCGACGTTAATCCTGTGTTGCCTCTCGTTACTAGGGTACGCGCAGCGCGCTAAAATCGCGCTACTGATTCTTCCCAGTGCCTTGCAGCAAACCTTTAATCGCAACACAATTGAAGAGCTCGGCGATGGCCTGCACCTCGCTCTGTGTGGCGCCGGTGGCCCTATGCCCTCGGCCACGCGATCGGGACCCTGCGTCGCCGTGATCGGCGCAGGAAAACTATTTTTGGTCGATGCCGGCAGCAATGGCGTTCGCAATCTGGCGCGCATGGGTTATCCGTTGGGCAACATCGATGGCGTCTTTATTAGCCACTTTCACTCCGATCATATCGACGGACTCGGCGAGATCGCCACGCTGCGCTGGGCTGCTGGCAGCCATACAAGCCCGCTGCCGGTCTACGGCCCCGAGGGTATAGACGATGTAGTCAATGGCTTTAACGCCGCCTACGCCCGCGATGCGGTCTACCGCAACGATCACCATGGCGATATGGCCACGCCGCTCAGCGGTGCCGGTATGCGCGCCATCGGCACCCCATCGCCGGCGAACGGCGAACTCCGCCTAGTCTACGCAGGCGATGGCTTAAAAGTTGAAATGCTGCGCGTTGCGCACGCACCGATCGATCCGGCGGTAGCCTATCTGTTTAGTTATAAGGGGCGCACGATATTGATTTCAGGCGATACAAATAAGTCGGAAAACCTACAAAAATTCGCCCATAACGTCGACCTTTTGGTACACGAGGCGCTCGCACCCCACCTCCTTGTAGCGATGAAAAATGCCGCTCTGGCCACCAACGACCCATTCCGTGCAAAGATTTTTGGTGACGTTTTGGACTACCACACCAGCCCCACTGAAGCGGCCGAAATTGCTCGCGATGCAAAGGTCGGCCACCTGCTTTACTACCACGTTGTACCGCCGCTGCCAGCGCCGGGGTTGGAAGCTCTATGGCTGAAAGGTGTCGACGATATTTTTACCGAGTATACGCTTGGCCGCGACGGCACCAGCATCTCTTTGCCGGCCGATTCGAAGAGCATCGTCCATCGGGGTTCGGATTTTTGATCGCCTGAAAGCGTTAATGTATCAATGAATAGAAAAGCGTGAGCTTCTATGACAGACTATTATTTACGTTTAGCGGCTACTGTTAGTCGGCAATTCACCGCCACGGCAAATGCTAAACCGAGCCGGCCCTCGACACGCTGCACAATTCAGCTGACAAATGCGGTTGAAGGTTCACGGCTTTTAAGCGGATATCTTAGATGTCAAAATTAACAGAGTTCTTTCGGGTCATTGGAGATTTTGTCCACTCGGCACCCACATTAATTTTTTTTAAACCTCCCGCCGATTCCGATCGAACATCTCTCGGCCTTATGTTTCAAAAAACCGCGGGTCAACCGGTTTGCCCGAGGGTTTAAACAACAGGGTGTCAAACGGGGAGACTGCGTGGCGGTGATGATGGAAAACCGCATCGAGCTTCTGTGCAGCATCGTCGCCCTGTCTAAGATTGGCGCGACCGCCGGCCTCATCAATACCGGTCTGACCGGCCGGCCGTTGGCGCACTGTATCGATGTGATCGATTCGGTGAAGTGCGTGGTAGGCGAAGAACTGCTGCCGGCGGTGAATGCTATAAAAAATACTCTAACGTTGGCAGACGCCGATTACCTATGGGTCTCAGATCGGGCCAAGGGCGGCGACTGTCCCGACTGGACAACCCATTTCTGTCGTTTAAGCGCCTCGCTAGCGTCCGACAACCTACCCGAAACTGAGGATATTAGAGGCGCTGAAATTGCCCTCTACGTGTTCACCTCCGGCACCACTGGATTGCCCAAACCGGCGATCGTTTACCAGCGAAAAATTTTATCTGCGCACCCACCGTATTCAAAAGTCGGTTGGCACGCCGACGCCACCGATCGCATGTATATCTGCCTGCCGCTCTACCACATTACTGGCTTTTTACTCGGCGCTTGCACCTGCTTTTATACCGGAGCATCAATATTCCTTCGCCGACGCTTCTCCGCCAGTCAGTTTTGGCCCGAGGTACAATTGTATCGCACCAGCCTGTTTGTCTATGTCGGTGAACTCTGTCGCTATTTGGCGCTTCAACCGCGTTGCGCGGAGGAGCAAAATAATCCGCTGAAAACCATGCTGGGTAATGGCTTGCGCCCCGACATCTGGGACCAATTCCGCGGCCGGTTCGCGGTTCAGCGGATTACCGAAATTTACGGCGCCAGCGAGAGCAACGTGTCCTTTTTAAATATTTTAAATAAAGACTACACCATAGGTACCGGCTCAACCGTTGTCAGATTGGTCGCCTACGATGTCGATAGAGAGGAAATGGTAACCGATCAAGACGGTCAACCGATTGAGGTGGCGCGCGGTGAAGCCGGCTTAATGCTCAGCCAGATCGATAACAAATACAAATTCGATGGCTATAAAAATCGTCAAGATTCTGCCGCTAAAATCTTGACCGACTTAGTCAAACCGGGCGATCGTTGGTTTAATACCGGCGATATCATCCGCCAAATCGATGTCGGTTTTGCCATGGGCCTCCCCCACTACCAATTTGTCGACCGGGTCGGGGACACCTTCCGCTGGAGGGCCGAAAATGTCTCAACCAACGAGGTCGGAGAGATTCTCAACGCCTACCCTCAAATCGAAATCAGCAACGTCTACGGCGTCGAAATAGCCGGCGCCGAGGGCCGCGCGGGGATGGCCGCTATCACTCTAGTGCCAGGTCAAGCGCTCGACCTCGAGGCATTGAGTGGCTATATCGATCAACATCTGGCGCCCTTTGCACGCCCGATTTTCATTCGTATTCAACCGCAACAGGAAACCACTGGCACCTTTAAATTGTTCAAGGGCCAATTGCGCAAAGAAGCGTATAATGTCGATGAAATTCAACAGCCACTGTACGTTCGGCCCCCGAATGGCGCAGATTATCAGCCCCTATCGGTCTATTTTTATCAGCAGATCATCGCCGGAAAAGCGGGCTATTAACCGCCTCTCAGACCACAGCTAGATTACACCTTAGACATGGAGTTCCAATTGAAATATCTAGACTTAACCTACGCCAACGACCTGTACACCCTCAAACTAATCAACGCAGAGAGTGATAACAGCTTTACCACGGCCGTCATGGAAGAATATCTGCTGGCCTTCGAGCGCATCGAGCAGCACCGAGGCAACACCGCGCTGCTGATTACCTGCGACCATCACAAGACCTTTTCCACCGGTATCAATCTGGCGTGGCTGCAAGACCAAGATAAAGCCGGTCGGCAAGCGTTTGAGCAGGCCTTCAACCGCGTCATGTGCCGCCTCGCCAGCCTCGATGTGCCCACGGTTGCCTGCATCAACGGCAACGCCTATGCGGGCGGTGCAATTCTCGCTGCGGCGGCAGATTTTAGACTAATGCGCGCCGACCGCGGTCGCTTCTGTCTGCCCGAGGTCAACATTAAGATTCCGTTTTCACCGATTTCCAACGACATCGTGCACTTACTACCCAATAAACAGGCGTTGAAAACCATGATGCTGACCGGCGTCGCCTACACCGGCGAAGAGTGCCTGGCGCGAGATATCGTGGATGAATTGCACCCACAAACCGAACTCCAACAAGCCGCTCGCGCGATGGCAACGACGCTGGCAGCCAAAGATCGTGCCACCTACACCACCATTCGAAATGGCATGCGAGGGCATATTTTGCAACACCTTAAAACGCTCAACCCGCCAAGGCTGCCCTAGCCGCCCGCAAGTGTAGCCCAGGGCCGATGCCAGTTGAGCGCAATAGCCATTACTAAAGCACAGGCCTGCGTATCAACTATGCCAGCATGCCCAATCACCAGTTGTAACAACGACAGACGGCAAAAGGTACTCAGACAATGGAAATACTCAGAACCCCCGATCAGCGTTTCGCAGACCTTACGGACTACCCGTACGCGGCACATTACACCGAGGTCAAAACCCATGATGGTGCTGACTTGCGCATACACCACATCGATGAAGGCCCCAAAGACGCGCCTATTTTATTGTGTATGCATGGCCAGCCGGTATGGAGCTATGTGTACACAAAAATGATTCCGCATCTGGTCGCGGCCGGCATCCGAGTGATTGCACCAGACCTACCGGGGTATGGTAAATCCGATAAACCAGCAGCACGCGAAGATTACAGCTATCAGCGTCAAGTCGATTGGATGAACCAATGGCTAGTCAAAAACCAACTGAAAAACCTTAGCTTTTTCGGTCAAGATTGGGGCGGTTTAATCGGTCTGCGTATGATCGCCGACCACGGCGAACGTTTCGACCGCGTGGCGATCGGCAATACCGGGTTACCCTACAACCCCAATGTGTCGGCCAGCGCGATTGAAAGAATCAACGCCTTTCGCGCTGACCCGAAAAAAATCAGCTTGTTTAGCATGATGAAACAGATGCGTAAAATGAACGGTTTCGAGCCTGATTCGGGCATCGACCTCTTCGCCTATTGGCAAAAATATACCTGGGAAACCGCAGATGTTCCCGCCGGCCTGATTGCATCCTCGATGATAGAACGACGCAACCGATTGTCGATGGCGCTTGAATTAACCTTAGACACGCTCGGCCTCAACTCGATCTCGCCCTTTACAACTCCGATTACCAGAGCCTTTGAGGCACCCTATCCCTCCGCCGCCTATAAAATGGCTGTCCGCGCGATGCCCAGCCAAGTGCCAACTATTCCCGATCGATCTTTGCAGGCGCAGCGACAGGCGTGGGAATTTTTTGAAACCTTTGAAAAACCGTTTTTGTGCGTTGGCTCTGGCAACGATCGGGTAACCAATGGCTTTGAAAAAGTATGGCTCAAAAAAGTCCCCGGATGCCGAGATCAAGCGCATTGCAATATCGGCGGCGGACATTTTTTGCAGTGGTCAAAAGCGCAGACACTGAGCCAAATCCTCAGTGACTTTATACTTCAAAAATAGCGGTATCACGGACACAAATTGCCCGGAGCCGTCGATTAGCAAAGTCAGCATGGGATCCCCATGGCGCACCGCAGCATGGCGCTTGAGCAACGACGTCCAACACGGCGCTCAAGCAGTGCTCGTGGTTCGCTTTAATGCCGTGGTAAACACTTTCACCAAACGCTCAATATTGGCCACCCCAGAGTAATTGGGGCGCGCGATAAAGGCAATTTCACGGTGCGGGCTCGGCTGATTGAGGTGGGCTTTAGCCAGCAATGGGTTAGAGTTGAGTAATTGCCCCAGCGCCATGTGCGGCACCAAGGTAGAGCCCATATTACCCGCGACCAATTGAATTAGGGTACTCAAACTAGAGACTTTCATGGTGTATTGCGCGTTACTGGTCAGCTTGCAGGCGGCCATGGCGTGATCTTTTAGACAGTGGCCATCCTCCAGCAACATCAACTCCGACTGCACCAGTTCTGCGGCATCGATCTCGCGCTTGTCGGCGCTCATATTGTCGGCGTGCGTGATGTAGTAAAAGTCCTCCTGCCAAAATTTAAACGACAACAGACCGCCGACGTCGAATGGCAGCGCAAGAATCGCCATATCAATCTCGCCTTGCTGTACTTGGTCGATCAACGCGCTGGACTGCCCCTCGGTAATTCTCAGACGTAAATTCGGGTATGACCGTTTGAGTTTAGGCAGTACCAAGGGCAATAAATAGGGGCTTACGGTTGGAATAATACCCAGCGCAATAGGCCCACTCAGAGGCGCTGCCTGCACCTGACCGAGCTTGGAAAAATCGTCCATCTGCAATTTGATGTCGCGCGCTTTGGCCAACACCATCTGACCCAGCGGCGTGATAATGACTTGTTTATTATTGCGTTCGAAGACCTTGATACCCAATTGCTCTTCCATATCTGCAATCGCCATGCTGAGCGTCGACGGACTGATAAAGCAGGCCTCGGCAGCCTGTTTGAAGTGCAGCGTCTTGGCGACGGCTAAGGCGTATTGAATTTGCTTGATGGTAATCATTGGGCAACTCCAGTGATTCGTTTTAATCGAACATAACGTTCTTTAATTTGAAATTTAATGGTATCTCAACTCGCGTTATACTAAAACCAGCAAAAAATAATTAACCTTAAATACTGCGACGACCAGCGCACATAACGTGGGCTGATGCGTACTTTTTTAATTAACATGGGAGTTACTTTTTATGTCCACTGAAGCCGAGGGCAAATGCCCGGTCATGCACGGTGCTATGTCCACCAACAGTACCACTGGTACGTCCAACAAAGATTGGTGGCCCAATCAGTTGAATTTGAACATTCTGCATCAACACGACCACAAAACGAACCCTATGGGACCCGACTTTGACTACCGTGAAGAATTTAAGAAACTCGATTATGCGGCACTCAAAAAAGATTTGAACGATCTTATGACCGACTCTCAGGATTGGTGGCCGGCAGATTATGGTCACTATGGTGCATTTTTTATACGCATGACCTGGCACGCAGCAGGGACCTACCGCACCACCGATGGTCGCGGCGGCGGCGGTACCGGTGCACAGCGTTTTGCCCCTTTAAACAGTTGGCCCGACAACGGTAATTTGGATAAGGCGCGGCGCCTGCTATGGCCAGTCAAACAAAAATACGGCGAACAAATTAGCTGGGCTGATCTGCTGGTATTAGCCGGCAATGTCGCCATCGAATCAATGGGTGGCAAGACCTTTGGTTTCAGCGGCGGGCGAGCGGACATCTGGGGACCCGAAGAAGACATCAACTGGGGCCTAGAGAAAGAATGGCTAGACAACAAACGCTACAAGGGCGAGCGGCAACTCGACAACCCTCTGGGCGCGGTGCAAATGGGTTTGATCTACGTCAACCCACAAGGCCCGGACGGCAATCCTGACCCGCGCGCCAGCGCACACGACATCAGAGAAACTTTTGGTCGGATGGCAATGGACGATGAAGAAACCGTCGCCCTAGTGGCCGGCGGTCACACCTTTGGCAAAGGCCATGGTGCCGGCCCAGAAGACGCCGTCAAAACCGAACCCGAAGGCGCACCACTGGAGCAAATGGGCCTCGGTTGGTACAACACCCACGGCTCTGGACAAGGCCGAGACACCACCACCAGTGGTTTTGAAGGCGCGTGGACGAGCAATCCAACGCAGTGGGACAATGGCTATTTCGATCTGTTGTTCGGCTACGAGTGGGAGCAGGTTGAGACCCCAGCGGGCGCGATTGTGTGGCACGCCATCGGTCAAAAGGAAGAGGACATGGCACCGGATGCAGAAAACCCCGAGAAGCGTGTTCCAACCATGATGACGACCGCCGACCTGGCGCTTCGCGAAGACCCGGCGTACCTCAAAATATCCAAGCGCTTTCACGAAAATCCAGACCAATTGGCGGATGCCTTTGCCCGTGCATGGTTTAAATTGCTGCACCGCGACATGGGACCTAAAACCCGCTATATGGGCCCGGAAGTGCCGTCGGAAGAATTAATTTGGCAAGACCCAGTACCCGCCGGCAACGCCAACTATGACGTCGCTAGCGCCAAGGCAAAAATCTCTGCCAGTGGCCTTAGCGTTCGCGAGATGGTCGAAACGGCTTGGGCTAGCGCCTCGACCTACCGAGGTTCAGACATGCGTGGTGGCGCTAATGGCGCGCGTATTCGACTTGAGCCACAGCGCAACTGGGAGGTCAACAAACCCGAGCAACTGGCGAAAACTCTGGCCATCTATGAGGGTATCGCCAGCGAAACCGGCGCATCGGTCGCCGACATCATTGTCCTAGCCGGTAACGTTGGCATTGAAACCGCCACCGGTATCGACGTCGCTTTCACCCCCGGTCGCGGCGACGCAACGCAAGAACAAACCGATGTCGAATCGTTTGACGTTCTCGAACCCGTGTCCGACGCCTTTAGGAACTATCACCGAGCTGATTTGAAGTCATCACCCGAAGACATGATGCTAGATAAGGCGCAGTTGCTTGGACTTACCGCGTCTGAAATGACCGTATTAGTCGGCGGTATGCGCTCGCTAGCAATCAGCGCCAGTGGCCACGGCGTATTTACCGACGATGCGAACAAGCTCAGCAGTGACTATTTTAATACATTGCTAGACATGTCGGTCGCTTGGAAGCCCAATGGCACGGGTAACTCGTATCAGGCCACCGACCGCGTATCGGGCGAAAAGGTCAGGACTGGAACCCGCGCCGATTTGGTCTTTGGTTCTAATTCACAACTCAGGGCGCTGACCGAGGTGTATGCATCGAATGGAGCCGAAGCAAAAATGCATCGCGACTTTGCTAGCGCCTGGAACAAGGTGATGAACGCCGACCTTTTCTAAACCGCTCTAGGCGCGCTCGATACTTTGGGCGCGCTGACTCGGTCGGCTAAGCAGGCTGAAAAGTGGCGGTCAAACGTCGCTTTCCAGCCTTTTTTATGTCCAGTGCCGCTGGCGTAACTATTTACGGATACGGCGTAAAAACGCGACCTCACCCTCTAGCTGGTTAATTTTTCCCTCCATCTCGTCCATCTTGAGTTGCATCGTTTCAATCTTGTTCTGCAACATCTTATGCCGCACGTTTGCCTGCGCCTCCTGGGTTTGCACTTTCATTTCTAGCTTACCAATCCCTGCGGTATTTTTTACCTGTTGCGGATTATCTTGCGCCGCGACGCTCTGCGCCATTGTGATTGCGCCCGCAAATGCTATGCCTGCCACTGAAAGAAATACCTTATTGCCTGATTTCATCGTCGTCTCCTATTTAGTGAATGTGTTTTTTGGCCGTTGCTCCAAGCATCCGCGCAAGGGGTCTTGTCGCGCAACCCAAATGTCCGCCGTCTCTCTTTCGCCCTCGCTTTCGCCGCTACTTTTTAGCCGCCTCTCTGCAGTGTTATCTAAAGTGTTATCTGCAGTGTTACCTAAAGTGTTATCAAAAGTGTTCTGGCGGAAATTCGAAATCGCATATCAACAGAGCGGCA
>CAJIZO010000068.1 GCA_905181995.1 Flavobacteriaceae bacterium TMED48 | reverse complement strand
CGCGGTCGGCAAGGTCATTTTCTCGCTACCCGCTACCCAATCCAAAAACATCATCTTACTCAGCCAAGACGATTTTCCGTCGGTAGGCTATGCGCTCCAGCAGTCTCAACACATCGGCTATCAACTGCGCTATCTGCCCAGCGACGCCGACTTGCTCGACCTAGCGACCTGGGAAAAGCACCTCAGCGACGATGTCGGCCTGTGCTTGATGACCCATGTACAGTCCAACACTGGACGTCGATTACCGATCGCCGAGATTACTGCATTGGCGCGCAAAAAAGGCATAGTCTCCTTGGTCGACATCGCTCAATCGGTGGGTATCATCCCGATTGATGTGACAAAGTGGCGGGCTGATTTTGTCGTCGGTTCCTGCGTAAAATGGCTGAGTGGCGGGCCTGGCGCAGGGTTTTTGTGGATTGATTCAGCGATGATCGAGCGCTGCGAACCTCGAGATGTTGGTTGGTTTTCCCACGAATCGCCGTTTGAATTCGACATTAACCAATTTCGCTACGCCAAAGACGCATTGCGTTTTTGGGGTGGTACACCATCGGTATACCCGTTTTTAGTCGCTGCCAATAGCCTGCAATTCATCAATCAGCAAGGCGTCGAGCGGGCGCAGGCCCATAATGTCGCGTTGAGTCGCCATCTCCTCGAGCACATCGATCCGGCTCACCTGGTAGCCCCGCGTGCGCAGCAGCAGCGCGGCGGAACCTTGATTCTGCACTTCGGCGACCGGCACAGCGCAGTCACCGAATATCTCGAGCAAAACAACGTACGGTTTGACGGCCGTGCCAAGGGGATCCGGTTATCACCGCATCTGTGCAATTCAACAGCGCAAATCAGCGAAGTGATCGATCTCATTAACCGCGCACTCGGCGCAGATTAAGCCGCGCCAATAAAGTCATTAACCCCCATTCTCGGCACGCGCGCCGTTGACCCATGCGCAGGCAAGCTCAACGCCCTTGGCCGAGGTATAGGTACCCAAACCGTGGCGCTTGCCATCGACGAACTCGCCCTGGTATGACTCGCCGCTCGGGTAGCGATAACCGCCGCTGCCATTGAGCTTGCCGTCGCGCCAATCGCCCTCAAAGACAGCCCCATCGGCCAGGGTCGAAATGCCCTGTCCATGTCGCTTGCCGTTGACAAATTGGCCCTCGTAAACGGACCCACTGGCGTGCCTCAACATGCCCTGCCCGGTGCGTTTTCCACGCTGCCAATCGCCCTCGTAAACGGACCCATCGGGGTAGGTGTAACGTCCCCTACCATGGCGTATATCATCGACCCAGTCGCCGCTGTATACCGCACCACTGGAATGCGTATAAGTACCGACGCCGTTGCGTTTCCCGGCCACCCACTGCCCCTCGTAGACGGTTCCCAAAACCCAGGTAAAGGTGCCTTTGCCGTGATACAGGCCATTGACAAATTCACCCTCATAGAGGCTGCCGTTATGAAATGCCATGCGCTGGTGAATCGCTTGAGTCGCCGCTAATTGGCGCGCCACCGTCGGTGTCGAGTCAGTGCTGCCCACCGCTTGGCCTGCTGCGCTAGAATCTATCGACTGCGATTGAGGTTCGGGCCGGTCGATCATCGCTTTTTCTCCCGTAATATTAGCTTACCGCCATCACCTCCGGCCTATTCAGACCGGCGGTTAATACTATGTTTTAATGCGCGCTCGATTGTCTAGCATGCGACCGCGGTTGACCATAATGGAATCGCGCCGCCTATTGATTTGCGTTTTATTTTCAAGCAACAACTCAGTATTTTCAATCGACTCTTGCATCACGTCGAGGATTCGCTCAGCGTTGGCACTGGCGTTGGCGCTGAGTTCTTCCGCAGCGATTGCATTGCCCTCGATTAACGCTTGATTGCTCTGCACAGTCGCTTGTGATGGACTCGAGCCACCGTCGAGCAAATCGTGATTGCGCGCGATTTGCTCGGAATTAAAATCCACAACCCTCTCGTTGGCCTGCATTATTTGTTGATTGACGGCAATGAGTTGGGCGTTAATAGACGCCATTTTCTCGCTGATATCGAGCATCGACGTATTCAGTTCACAGCGGTGGGCAAAAAATTCCAATGTCGACTGATTAATGGTCGCGTTGATACAATTTTTTTCGACCTGTGTTTCGGGGGTATATTCGTCTAGGATAGTCAGCCTATTGTCAGCTATTTCGTCGGTATTGTGATTGGCCAGTTGTCGGTTTCCCATGAACGCCGACGCATAATTACTGAGGATCATCAAACGATTTTCTTCGATCATAGAACGCGATTGATACAGCGAGGCGCGGTTGCCTATGACGATGGCTTTGATGTTGGTAATCTTGCTTTTATTGGCTGCGATCGCCTCTTTATTTTGCTCTACTTGACTCATTCGATACCTCCTCAAGAAACGCGGTGAAGCCAATGACAGGCGCCACCGCCATGGCCGCTAGATCGATATTAACTACTCATAATTACATAATATTTATAAAACAACTTGCGGGCAATAGCCGAGTTAAAATTCACCCTGCCAGATTGTTAATTGCCAGTCAACAATCGTTGGTCAGCGTATTTTAGGTTGATGCATCGATTAAATTCACTGTTAGGCAGATTTAAAAACGCTATCGATTTATAAAAAAATCGATACATCAATGCCAAATCGGGGCGTGTTAGCGTTCCGGTTTAGCAGGTATTTATAGAGCACCCCAGTAATTGGGATCAAATCGGTTCGGCGCTCACGCTAAAGAGCGTAACAACAAAATAAACTACCCCCAAAAGAACTATGCCACAGGAGCTAAACGCAAAAAAATCCTCTCGCAGCCCGCCGTTTTCGCTCTAAATATCTGTAATTCGTTGCAAAATAACCGACTCCTGCTACGGTGAGTGAAACAAGGAAACCTTCATGGGAAATAATTCTAAGGCCCTCAACACGCTTACCACCCAACCGGCCATTGGCTTTTGGCGCGGCTGGTCAATCTCCGTAGGCTGCGCCATAGGTTCGGGCATTTTTATGATGCCAACGCTGCTCGCGCCCTACGGTCTCTTGGGTATGGCTGGTTGGTTAACCGCCGGTGCCGGCACCCTGTTGGTGGCCTCGTCGCTGTCTCGACTGGCGCGCAGGACCCCAAAAATTGGTGGTCCCTACGCCTATGTGCACGCTGGACTCGGCGATTTTGCCGGATTTTTGATCGCCTGCACCTACTGGATTTCATGCGTTGCAGCAGTCGCCGG
>CAJIZO010000067.1 GCA_905181995.1 Flavobacteriaceae bacterium TMED48 | reverse complement strand
CACTTCACTGCGCTCTAAAGCCGGGTTAGCCTGTCTGTTGATCAGGTTTCTGGGTGTGCCCGCTTATTTCGAAATAAAAATCATTAAAATTGACCGAGCTTGAGCGACCTTGCAATGTAGGCGGAGTTGGCATCTACCGTCTAGCTAGCCCTAGCCCTAGCCCTAGCCCACTATTGGTGCGCGTCAAAAAGGTAACCCGCCGATTTCGCACTGCATACCACTTGGCGGCTGAACTATTGCTCGATTTACCGCGTATTATCAGTGGTTTATGCGGTGGTCAAACATAGAATTAAGAGTGATATGCGGGTTTCGATGGTTGCGACAGACAATTTGGGGTGGCGCGGTGGGTTATAAAGAGGGTGGCGGCGGCGATATAAGCCCGTCGGATTTATCGCGCATTGTCGAGATGGCGTGGGAGGATAGAACACCCTTCGAAGCCATCGAACGGCTATTTCAAGTCGATGAGAAGGGTGTTGTAACGTTGATGCGGCGACACCTGAAGCGCCGTTCATTCGAAAATTGGCGGCGACGTGTGGCGTGCAGGAAAACCAAGCATCTGGCGCTTAGGCCAAGCGGTGTTTCACGCGGCTATTGCCCAACGCAATACAAGCAAAGATGAGCATAGCGAAAGGGGAAATATTATGAAAACACCGTCTGTTTTTTGGTGGCGGATGACAACAACAACGGTAGTTTTGGCGCTCGTTGCGTTGACGGCCGGTGCCGGAGAGACACTGATGCGAGACGATTTCGACAACCAACCCGAGCAGCGATGGCGATTTGTCAGCGATCGCGTCATGGGGGGCATCTCTAACGGAAATGTGATCTTTGATCGGATCGGTGGAGACAGTATTGCGCACATGACTGGGGTAGTGAGCACCGCTAACAACGGGGGCTTCATCCAGTTCCGTCGCAACATTGAGGCTCCGCAAGGCGCACTTGGCGTGGTGCTACGAGTGCGGGGTAACGGCGAAAACTATTTTTTGCACGCCCGAACCCGCGCTGCGCGGCTGCCGTGGCATTACTACCGAGCTGGGTTT
The DNA here is from genome assembly GCA_905181995.1 of Flavobacteriaceae bacterium TMED48. Lineage (GTDB taxonomy): Bacteria > Pseudomonadota > Gammaproteobacteria > Pseudomonadales > Porticoccaceae > TMED48. Next base: position 12,249 of record CAJIZO010000067.1, on the reverse strand, counting down.
GATACCACGTCCGAGTGGCGAGAAGTTAGATTACCGTTTGCCGGTTTTCTGCCCTCTAGCGATCGCCTGAAAGGCGGATTGCAGGCGGCATCAATCCGCAGTCTCGGTATTGTTGCCTACGGTCGCGAACACCGCGCAGATATCCAGGTGGCATGGCTGGGGTTTTACTGAACCTTATCGGCGCTTAAAAGATTACCGATTAGGCTCTCACGCCAGAGCCATTCTCAACGAGCCACTATCGATGGCTGCGGTTGACAGCGGCCGCGGGATCGCCAATGATAGTGCGCAAAATTCATACGTCACTTGAGAGGACATTAGATGGACAGCAAGAGCGTTCGTTCGACCCGCGGCCGCGGCAAGGTATACAGCAGCATTCTGGATACGATTGGAGATACGCCCTCGGTACGGATAAACACCTTGGCACCCGAACATGTAGAGCTCTACGTTAAGGTTGAGTCATTTAATCCCGGTGGGTCGGTCAAAGACCGTTTGGCGATTGGGATTATTGAAGATGCCGAACGCAGCGGTGCGTTGCTTCCCGGGCAGACGGTGATCGAGGCCACCAGCGGTAACACCGGCGTGGGGCTGGCGATGGTGTGCGCGGCTAAGGGGTATCCATTCGTGGCGACGATGCCAACCAGCGTGTCGATTGAGCGCCGTAAACTGATGCGGTTTTATGGCGCCAACGTCATTTTAACGCCCAAGGCGGAAAAGGCGACGGGCTGTTATCACAAGGCGGTGGAATTGGCCGATGCAAACGGCTGGTTTTTGGCCCAGCAGTTCGAAACACCTGCCAATGCAACGATTCACGAGCACACCACGGCGCGTGAAATCATCGCCGATTTTTCTGCTAAGCGGCTCGATTATTGGGTCACTGGCTACGGCACGGGTGGCACAGTGGCGGGCGTGGCGCGCGGGTTGCGAGCGGCGCGACCAGATACCAAGATTTTGCTCAGCGAGCCACACAGTGCTCAATTACTGGCCAGCGGCGAGCCTCAAGTGAGGAACGACGCAGGCGCGCCGGTGTCGAGTCACAGTGCCTTTACCCCACACATGATTCAAGGCTGGACGCCAGATTTTATCCCTCAGGTGTTGCAGGAGGCGATCGATGAGCATTTTTACGACCAGCTTGTGCCCGTAGATGCCGAGGATGGTATGCAAATGGCGCGTGAATTGGCTCGCAAAGAAGGTATACTAACTGGTATATCGGGTGGTTCTACCTTCGCGGTTGCGATGCAAACGGCGGCTGATGCTGCACCCGGAACGGTGATTCTTTGTATGCTTCCAGACACTGGTGAGCGCTACTTGTCCTCGCCGCTGTTTGCCGACGTTGAGGCGCAGATGAACGCCACGGAATTGAAGCTGTCGCGGTCTACGCCTGGGTTTCAACTATCCGCCGAAGAGTAAATTAGAATGGCTGCGATGCGGCGGTCGAGCGCAGTGAGATTGTCGTTGATCAAAGTGAGTGTCTGAAACTAAAATACAAAAAAATAAAGGATACGGTTGATGAAGAGCAAGCGAGAACTGGGTATTGTTATCTATGGCGCGACCGGTTATACCGGCCGCTTAGTGGTGGAATATTTCAATCGCCAATACGGTGTTGATGGCGACATCAGTTGGGCGATGGCCGGGCGCAGTTTGGATAAATTGATATCGGTGCGCGATGAACTAGGGGTCGATGAGTCGGTGCCGCTCGTGGTTGCCGATGCCGCGGACCCGCAATCCCTGGAGGCGATGGTTCAGCGAGCAGCCATTATTTTGACCACCGTAGGTCCTTATCAACTGTATGGCAGTGAATTGGTCGCCGCCTGCGCGTCGTTCGGCACCGATTACGTCGATCTTTGCGGTGAACCCGTATGGATGCACCAGATGATTAACCAGCACACACAGGCTGCCATGGAGAGCGGTGCGCGGATTATATTTTCCTGTGGTTTCGATTCGATCCCTTTTGATATGGGGGTATTTTTTCTGCAGCAGACAGCCATTTCCAGAATGGCCAAAACCGCCAGTCGGGTCAAAGGGCGGGTGCGTCAAATGAAAGGCTCGTTTTCTGGTGGTACCCAGGCAAGTTTTACTGCCACTATGGCGGCGGCTGGCCGAGATCCAGCGGTGATCGAAGTGCTAAAAGATCCGTTTGCTCTGAGCAATAACCATCCTGGCCCAGAGCAACCCCGTGGTAATCAACCGTTCTTTGATGACGCGTTGCAGTCCTGGGTTGCTCCCTTTGTAATGGCGAGCATCAATACTAAAAATATCCACCGTTCGAACTTCTTGCTCGGACACCAGTATGGCGCCAATTTTGTCTATGATGAAATGTTCGTCACCGGCCCAGGCGATGCAGGAGAGAAATTGGCGCGAGCTATGGCAACGGGCAACGCACTGGGCGATAAGGTGTTGCAACCCGGAGAGGGGCCGAGCAAGGAAGAGCGCGATAATGGTGGCTTTGACATCCTTATGATCGGCGAAGCCGATGATGGTGGTGAGGTTCGCATAAGCGTCACGGGAGACTGCGATCCGGGCTATGGTTCGACCAGTAAAATGGTCGCCGAAAGTGCGATATGTTTGCTGCGTAATGCGGACATAGTCGAGGGGGGGATTTGGACTCCGGCACCGGCCATGGGTTCGCTGTTGATTCGGCGGTTGCGCGATTTCGCTGGGCTTACCTTCGTCGATGAAACGCTCGATAGCTGATAGCTCGATAGCTCGACAGCTCGACAGCTCGACAGCTCGATAAGGTGCGCAGATACCTTGTGACGTCGGGCTGATTGAGGGTCAGTCGGGCGACGTTGACTTGCCGAATGATGGTTCATGCCGCCCCAAAAATGTGTCTTTAGAGCATCCGATGCCGCGTAGTTTTTAAGCACTATATCCAAGCATGCGTTTTTCTGGATACCATGGTAACTGGTCTGTGTCCGCCGGTGGCATAAGGTTGAGAGTATCTGCCACTAACGTTTTGCCCTGACGCCCAACTGACGCATCAGTCGGCGCGTGGGAATCTTTGGCGCTTGCAAATACCTCTGACAAATAGCGTTTATAAATACCCCTCGTAAATACCCCTCATAAATAGCTCTTTAAACAAATGGCCATTGCCGTGAAAGTAGCTCATAACTGCCGATAAAAATACCTGAATTTACCGTTCGTGGCTTGGAGTATGCTGTCCGCTTGATTGGTTCTCAAATGTGCTGGAGGGTTACTTTTGGCGCTGCGGCATCTTGGGCTCGGCTTTGACCCCAGAGCGCTGGAAGCAGGTATTAAGGGGCGGTAAGGGGCGGTAAGGGGTGGTAAGTGCGCAGCCCTCGCTAGCGCCTCATCACCACGTCCAGGCATGCCTTGAACGGCAGCGGACGGACTCGCGTTGTCAGCGATCCACGCAAGTGCCCGCCCGATTGAGAGAGTTTTACACGGCCACAGTCAGTCCGCGATTGGCGCGACCCAATACCGCGATCGCCCTAGATCTGCCCGTGCTCAAGATGGGCTTTTTAGGCGGCAAAAAAATGATCGTCGCAGGCTCATAAACAGGTCGTTATTTGATCGCTGTCTAAGTATCATGTGCGGTTGAATTTGTTGTTGAGAGGGTTGTAATGATTGGTCAATATTGTTCGAAAAAAACGCATCGGGGTTTTCAAATCAGTCTGCTGTTGTCGATGTTTGCAGTGGCGCAGTCCCACGCTGCAACCGATGCTAAGCCGAACCCTCGAGTCGAAGGATTACTGGAGCAGGTGGTCACTGTGGCGACTCGCCAACCGGCCGATGTGCTGTCTGTTAATGGCAGTATTTCTAATATCAGCGACGACGAATTGCGCCTAGTTGGGCATGCGCACGTGCAACAGTCATTGAATCGGGCGGCCGGGGTGAATCTCAATCGCGGCAATGGTCAGGAGTATCTTCCGGCGATACGATCACCGGTGCTTACCGGTGCCGGCGGTTGTGGTGGGTTTCTTATGACCGAAGATGGTATCCCGTTGCGTGCTGCGGGCTTTTGTAATATCAACGAACTCTTTGAGGCGCACACTGAGGCCGCGGAGCGGTTGGAGATTCTCCGTGGTTCTGGAACCGCGTTGTATGGATCGAATGCGATGCACGGCGTGATCAACGTGGTCACGCCCAGCGTTACCGCGCCGGATCGACTGGGATTTGATTTCGGGGAGCATGGCTACGCGCGGATGCGATTTTCGCTCGCTGGCGGAGAGCAGCATAAATTTGCGGTACGTGGAACTCTGGCGAGGGATGATGGCTACCGTGACGATGCTGGCTACGGGCAGCAAAAGCTCAGCGTTCGCCATGCCTATGCGGGTGAGGCTTTCGATATCGAGAGTGGCTTGACGCTGGTGAATCTAAACCAGGAAACGGCCGGTTATATTACCGGATTAGATGCGTATAAAAATCGGCCGGTTGCAGAGTCTAATCCCAACCCAGAAGCCTTTAGAGATGCTCGAAGCGCGCGTTTGTGGAGTAAGATCAACCTGCCTGTTGACGGCGGCGAATGGCAATTTACGCCCTATGCCCGATATACCACGATGGATTTTTTGCAGCATTTCTTGCCCGGTAAACCGCTCGAAGAAAATGGCCAAAAAAGTTTTGGGATGCAGCTCTCCTTCTTTTCAGTGGGGCATCCAACGCTCGACCTGATCGCCGGAGTCGATGCCGAGTACACCGAGGCCTACTTGCGGCAGACGCAGGCTAATCCGACCACCGGTTCGGCATTCCTAAGGGCGACAATTCCAGTCGGAAAACACTACGATTACCGGGTTGATGCCACTCAAATTGCTCCCTTTATGCAGATTAAATGGATGCTGGCAGATGACTTATCGCTGACCTTTGGCGGGCGTTATGAAATGGCCAGATATGATTACAGCAATCGTATGTTAAGCGGGCGCAGTCGTGATGACGGTACCCTCTGTGGTTTCGGTGGTTGCCGTTATAGCCGCCCAATGAGCGCCGTTAACAGTTATGACAACCGTTCGCTGGATTTGGCTGCGCATTACCAAACGACGAGTAATCAGCATCTCTATGTACGTCTGGCCAGCGCTTTTCGGGCGCCGCAGGCAACCGAGTTGTATCGCTTACAGCGTGGCCAACAGATCGCCGATCTCGACCCCGAAAAAGTCGATAGTCTTGAAATAGGCGTTAAGGAGCAACGCGACGCGTTCAGCTTTGGCCTCGCCATCTATGGGATGCGCAAGGAGAATGTAATTTTTCGCGATTCTGGTTACAACAACGTCAGCAACGGTGAGACCGAACATCGCGGCGTCGAGCTAGAGGTTAGTTATTCGCTGACCGACAATCTGCAAATGTCGCTCAACGGTACCTATGCCGAGCACAAGTACGCCAATAATCCAGCGCTGTTAAAAGACGGTGATGGTAATTTGGTACCCATCGATGGTAACGACGTCGACAGTGCCCCACGAGGGTTTGGCAGCGTTCGCGCGCTCTGGAAACCGTCGCCTCAAGGACGGCTTGAACTCGAATGGGTGCGCATGGGCAGTTATTATTTGGAGCCTAGAAACGCCTATCGTTATGCTGGGCATAATCTGTTCAATGTTCGCGGTAGTTGGGATCTCAAGCCAAACGTAACGGTCTATGTTCGGCTATTAAATGCTACCGATCGTGATTACGCCAAACGAGCGGATTACACGAGTTTTACCGATGAGCGCTATTTCCCGGGAACACCACGCAGTTTTGGTCTCGGTGTTGATTACGTTTGGTAGATTTTTTAACGCGGTTTTTGGCCTTGGTTCGATCTGTCCCTGAACCGGTCATCAATTATCCATCGACGGCGGTAGTGGAGCGACGATTCCAATCAATGCATTGGTTCAGATTGACGCCCTTGCCGCCAAAGATATCCAGCGCGCTGCCAATGGTAAGGTCGACACGGTCGTTGGATAATTCTGCGACTCTTTGTAAGTCGTTTATGCTGCGCGCTCCTCCAGCGTAGGTCACTGGGATGCTGCAGTGCTTTCCAAGTAGCGCTATCAAGTCATCATCCATGCCAGCCTGCAACCCTTCAACGTCGGCGGCATGTACCAAAAATTCATCGCAGTGGGCTTGTAACTCGATCAGGTTTTCGGCGTTAACTTCTAGTTGGGTTAGCGATTGCCAGCGGTCGCAGGCAATCGTCCAACTATTGGCGGTCCGTCTGCAGCTCAAGTCGAGCACTAGGTGCTGGCGACCGACCGTCTGTTCGATGCGTCGCAGACGCGACCAAGAAAAATTCCCATCGACGAACAGGTAAGAGGTAACGATGACGTGCGAGGCGCCGGCCTGCAAATACGTGGTGGCGTTGTCGGGATTCACTCCGCCACCATACTGCAGACCATTCGGAAACGCCGCCAGCCCCGCGAGCACCTGCTGTTGGTTGTTTTCGCCAAGAGAAATGATATGCCCACCACGCAGGTTGTGGTCGCGATAGAGCGCTGCAAAATGACTCGCATCATGGTTGCTGAGGTGGTTTACAGCGGTGTTTTCTTCGCTCAGGCTGCTGCCGACGATTTGCGCGACGCGCCCTTGATGTAAGTCGATGCAGGGTCTAAAGATCGTCAAGGTCAACTCCGCGCTATCAAATTTTTATCGCCGCCGCGCTTGCCCGCGCCGGCGCGCCCAACACCTCATCGCCGCGATGGGGTCGTCGAAAGCCGGGTTACAGACTGGCATAGCCACCGCGATAATACAGGAGCGGCGCCGCACCGCGATCACAGAATGCCAGCACTCGGCCAACTAAAATAACATGGTCGCCGCCAGCGTATTGGTGTTCGGCAGCGCACTGAAAACACGCGCTATAATCCGGTAGCAAGGGCAGATCGGCAATCCCTTTATCGCAGACAAGTCCGGTGAATTGATCGTTCTCGCGACTCGCAAAAAGGTTGGACAGAGCTGTTTGCTCGGCGCTGAGAATATGCACCGCGTAGTGGCTACTGGCGATAAACTCGCTGAAGCAACTGGCACCTCTGTCTATGCTCCAGAGGATCAACGCAGGGTCTAGCGATACAGAACTAAAACTGTTGACGGTCATGCCCATTTTTTCTCCCTGCGGGCCCAGCGCCGTAACAATGGTCACGCCGGTAGAGAATGCCCCGAGAGCGTTGCGAAATTCGCGCGTTTCGAGCGGCGAAGTTTTGAAACTATTTTCAGCGATGGTAGACATAAAATCGATTTATTCTGTCAGTGGATATTAAAGGGCGATCATAATGATTTTTTTTGCGGTCGCTTGCAACTGTTATTTACGCACCAATCCGCTCAGAATTGCGAGGGTTGGCGGCGCGATTTGCGGTTTTATTTTCTAACCTCGTATCGACTGTCCCAAGTTCCTATTCATAGGTTTACTTGATAGCACTGCGGTGGGGTTTTAAATTTGCGAATGTTGCGCTGCGCTTTTCTTTTACGGCGTTCATCGCCTCGTTCATATCCTCTGCTTGTAACATGCCCGCTTGCCAGGTCGCGACATAGTTTAGACTGTCGGCGACGCTGTGATCACGGCTGTAGTTAAGCATCACTTTGGTGCCACTGACTGCAAGAGGCGAATGCTGTGCGATAGCCCTTGCCAATTCACGTACCGCCACAATTAGCTCGTCAGTACGTGGGTAGACCTTGTTAATGAAGCCGCAGGAAGCGGCTTCTGCTGCGTCCAAGGGGCGGCTGCTGTAGGCGATTTCGCGCGCTAAACCAGACGGCATCACCGATTGTAATCGCTGCAATGTCCCGACATCGGCGGTAATGCCGAGTTCGGTCTCCTTGATCGTGAAAAAGGCATCCGCGCTGCAAAAACGCATATCAGTAGCGCAAACAAGGTCCATGCCGCCGCCGACACAGGCGCCCTGAATGGCCGATATAACGGGCATTCTTATTTCTTCAATAACACTGAGGGCCTGCTGTAAGTCTAAAATGCCACGTCGAAACTGTTCTGCGCGACGGGCTGGCTCGCCCTCAAACGAATCGATTATATGGCCAAAGACATCGCGATCCATACCCGCAGAAAAGTGCTTGCCCTCGGCATGAATGATCACTACGCGGGCCAGAGCATGCCGGTCGATGGCTTTAAGCGTGGCGGGAAATTCTTCCCAAAAATCAGTATTCATGGTGTTGAGTTGTTTCGGGCGACACAGGCAAATCTCGGCAACAGAGTCGCTGTCGATGGCGACTTTTAAAGTTTTTAACTGATCAAACATAGTGTTTCCCATTAAAGGTATCTCCCATTAGAGCTATCTCCCATTAGAGCTATCTCCCATTAAAGGTAGCACCCATTAGAGGTATCTCCCATTAATCGCATCTGTCATTGATAGCACCAGTCATTGATAGCACCAGTCATTAAATTTTCCTCAAAATGAGCCCCCTTCGGCAAATGGTGGTTGGCGGGCCTGTTCAATATTTAGTTGCCGGGTATTCACAGCTACCCGGCAGCTCGGTTATTGCGCATAGCATAGACACCAATGCACCAAAAATCATTCATCCCAATGCCTTTGTCAAGCGCACATAACGCAATACCGGTTGTTAGTGTCGGCGCTGTTTCGCATTTATACTTTGCAGCTTGTCAGTTATCGGTCGGCGCGATGAATTCGTTTAGGCATCTTTGTTGGTTTATATGGTTACATCGCGGTGCGCTTCGGCGTAAGCTTTGGCACTGGCGCGTTGCGTCAGTTCGCATTTGGGGAGCAACATATTACAGCGCTACAAATCAACATGAGTTGTATTTACTGCAGACAAAGACTCAGGCGCAATCATGCGCGTAAAACTGCAATTCAGGCCAATATGTCGGCTTATCAGACGGCTGTTACTTTGTTGCGTTAAGCGACTGCAGATCGGTAGTTTGTTTAGGTGTTTTTGGCGGTCGGCAAGGTCGTGCGTACACACAGAGCATCCAGACGCCTAAAAGTCAGACATTTCGGCACTATTGGTTGCTGTAAATCGGCACCTGTGGCACACTCCTCGGCTTTATTTTCTGCGACTAACGTCGGGTCTATGGTTTCATTGAAGGGCCTAAGAAAATCGAAAGTGTTATAGTCATTTCTATGCGAGAGTGGCGGAATTGGTAGACGCGCTGGATTTAGGTTCCAGTGGGGTAACCCGTGAGAGTTCGAGTCTCTCCTTTCGCACCAATTACAATTTAACTGTTTTTAGAGAGGCATGAATGCAAGTATCCATTGAGTCGAGTGAAGGCCTTGAGCGAAAGCTCAAAGTGCAATTGCCAGCTGAACGCGTCGACCAAGAGGTCATGCAACGCCTCGAAAAAGCCACGAAGACGGTTAGTATTAAGGGTTTTCGAAAGGGCAAGGTGCCCGTTCGCGTGGTCAAGCAACAGTATGGCAAAGGCGTGCGTCAAGAAGTGGTTGGCGAGTTGATTAATTCGAGTTTAATCGAGGCGATACAACAGCAAGACCTGCGTTTAGTGGGGCAGCCAAGGATCGATGGTTTGCTCGACCAAGAAGGTGCTGAACTGGAGTATCTGGCGATTTTTGAGGTCTATCCAGAGTTTGATCTTAGCGATTTTTCAAGTCTTGCTATTGAGCGACCACTCGCCGATGTAGTGGATGCAGATATCGATAGAATGCTTAGCAGTTTACGCGAGCAAAAGGCCACGTTTGAATCGGTAGAGCGCGCCGCGATTGACGGCGACCAACTGGTTATTGACTATGTGGGTACCAAAGGTGGCGAAGAGTTTGCCGGTGGTAAAGCGGAGGATCAATCATTGCTTCTGGGATCAAACAGTATGATTCCTGGGTTTGAGGATGGCTTGGTCGGCGCATCTCAGAGCGATCAAGTGACCTTAGCGCTGAGTTTTCCGGAAGATTATCACAGCGAAGAATTAAAGGGCGCTGCGGTTGAGTTTCAAGTCACAGTGAAAGACGTTCAGGCGAAAAGTCTGCCGGAACTGGATGACGAATTGTTCAAAGAATTCGGTGTCGCTGAAGGTGGGTTAGATAAGTTCCGCGAAGAGGTCGAGGGTAATCTTCAGCGCGAACTCGGCAATGCGTTGCGAGTAAAAATTAAAAACCGCGTGATGGAGCAGCTCTTTGCGCACAACAGCGTGGAGCTTCCCGAAGCTTTAATAGCTAACGAAACTACCCAGCTAAAACAACAGATGGTGCAGCAGTTTGGTGGCGGACAGCAGATCGATTTGAATATGCTGCCGGATCAAATGTTCCGCGGTAAAGCAAAATATCGCGCAGCGTTGGGTGTGATTGTGTCAGAGGTGGTGCGCGTCGAAGAACTGGAGGCAGGTGCCGAAGCGGTCAGAGCGAGAATCGACGAAATTGCTGAGACTTATGACGATCCGCAGCAAGTGGTCGATTACTACTACGCCAATCAGGAGATGCTCAAGTCGGTGGAAGCGGTCGTGTTAGAAGACCTAGTGGTAGAGGCGGTGCTTGCGAAAGCTGCGGTGACCGATCAAGCCCTCGGTTACCAAGACGCGGTGAAACCAGATCCCGAGCCCGATTATGGTGAATCTAACGAGCCGGTCGCACCTGAAACTGGTGACGCTGAGTAGATTTGGCGATGTGAATGGCATCCATTGCCCGTCGCTAAGCGTATGAATGAAGTGTGGGAGGAGTCCCCAAGGGGTCGCCCAAAATGAGTGCTAATAGGGAACCATATAGACGATGATTCAAGATATACAGGCGAGTGGCTTGGTGCCGATGGTAGTGGAACAAACGTCGCGGGGCGAGCGGTCCTACGATATCTATTCGCGGCTGTTGAAAGAGCGAGTGATTTTCTTGGTCGGTCAGGTAGAAGACCATATGGCGAATCTCATCGTTGCCCAACTGCTTTTTTTGGAATCTGAAAACCCAGACAAAGACATTCATCTTTACATTAACTCCCCCGGCGGGTCGGTGACGGCGGGTATGTCAATTTATGACACCATGCAGTTCATCAAGCCAGATGTCAGTACCATGTGCGTTGGCCAAGCAGCCTCAATGGGCGCCTTTTTGCTGGCGGCAGGCGCTGCGGAAAAGCGCTTTTGTCTACCCAACTCACGGACCATGATCCACCAACCCAGCGGTGGTGCTCAGGGGCAGGCGACTGACATTCATATACAGTCGCAAGAAATATTGAAGACCAAAAGCCGCTTAAATAAACTCTTAGCACAGCACACCGGCAAGTCGGTAAAAAAGATTGCCGAGGATACCGAGAGAGATACATTTATGAGTGCGGAAGAATCTAAGACATACGGTTTGGTCGATCAGGTGCTGGACAAAAGAGTCTGAAATCGCTAACCTTTGATGGTGTTTCTAAGTTTATTTTTTTTCAAGCGGTTGATTTTACAAGAAATTTTTAAAGGAGGTGCGCGATGAGCGACAAGGACAACACCACCGAGAGTGGTAAACTGTTGTTTTGTTCATTTTGCGGGAAAAACCAGAATGAAGTGAGACGCTTGATTGCCGGGCCTTCAGTGTACATTTGCGATGAATGCGTCGATCTGTGTAACGACATCATCTCTGAAGAGGCGCAAGCGGTTGCGCCCGAAGATTCTTCCTCCAAGTTGCCGGTTCCGATGGAAATAAAAACCATTCTCGACGACTATGTGATTGGTCAGGAACGCGCAAAAAGAATACTTTCGGTAGCGGTTTACAATCACTACAAGCGCCTACAGGTCAGCGAAACTGAGGGTGGTGATCCGAACGCAGTAGAACTTGGCAAGAGTAACATCCTTTTGATTGGCCCCACTGGCAGTGGCAAGACATTGCTGGCTGAGACGTTGGCTCGGTTGTTGGATGTCCCCTTCACGATTGCCGATGCGACGACGCTGACCGAAGCTGGTTACGTGGGTGAAGACGTTGAAAATATCATTCAAAAATTACTGCAAAAATGCGATTATGACGTCGATAAGGCGCAGCGTGGCATTGTCTATATTGATGAAATTGATAAAATCTCGCGAAAATCCGACAACCCGTCAATCACGCGCGATGTGTCGGGCGAAGGTGTCCAGCAGGCGCTGCTGAAATTGATCGAGGGAACGGTCGCTTCGGTGCCGCCACAAGGTGGGCGTAAGCATCCGCAGCAGGAATTCTTGCAAGTTGACACGTCAAACATCTTGTTTGTGTGTGGCGGTGCGTTTGCTGGGCTTGAAAAAGTCATTCGCGATCGCTCAGAGAAAGGCGGCATTGGCTTCGGTGCCGAGGTGACTAGCAAGGACAGTCAAAAATCGATTGGTGAGACATTGTTAGATGTGGAGCCAAGCGATCTTATAGGTTATGGATTGATTCCCGAATTCATCGGACGATTGCCGGTAGTGGCGACGTTGCAAGAACTGGATCG
>CAJIZO010000066.1 GCA_905181995.1 Flavobacteriaceae bacterium TMED48 | reverse complement strand
CTTTTTCATACTGCAGTCCTCTTGCGTTAGGTCGTATGGCTCTCGGGTGGATCGATCGACGCGCCGAGTTTGGACGCGGCACCATACAGTAAGTCGGCATGTTCAACTATCTCATCGAGGCTTTTTCTCACCAGTGGCGCGTGAATAAAAAGGCAACCGCACAGACGCCGTTGACGATCTTTAATCGGCACCGCGCAACCCACCATTCCATCCACAAACTCTTCGTTATCGGTGGCTATTTTACGCTGTTTGATGGTGATCAAATCCGCTTCCAACTGCACTGGATCGATCAGCGTATTGCGAGCGTAGCGCTGTAGCGGCAGGCTGTCGATGATTTTTTCCCGGCGCTGTTTGGGCAGCGAACTCAGGTAGAGTTTGCCGCTGGCGGTGCACCACGCTGGGGTATGGCTGCCGATGCTGAGGTTCAGTTGCAGTGGCCAGTCGGATTGAACTCGGTCGTAGTACACCATGTGGCTACCATTGGGGATGGCGATGCCGCAGGTTTCGCCAATTTTTTCGGTCAACTGTTCCAATATCGCGCGGCGTACCGCGCTAAACCGTTGGTGGTGCAGAATGCCCCAGGCGACACCGTTCATACGCTCGCCAGGAACGATCATGCCGCGCAGGTTGGTCTGCACAAACCGATCGCTTTGCAATTGGTTGAGTAGCCGGTGAATGCTCGGTTTGGGGATTTCTAAAAGGCAGGCTAAATCGGCCGGCGATAGCGGTCTGTCGGCCTTCGAGACCGCTTCGATAATGCACATCGCGCGGGTCACCGCTGAACCGGTCTCTCTTGAGGGGGTGGTCATCGCATCAACTCGGCATGGAAAACAGCACACCCTCGCGGACGCCCGCAGACGGCCAGCGCTGGGTGATGGTCTTGCGCTTGGTGTAAAACCGCACAGCATCTGGGCCATAGGCGTGTAAATCGCCAAACAGCGAGCGCTTCCAACCGCCAAAACTGTGGTACGCGACAGGTACCGGCAGGGGTATATTAATGCCCACCATTCCGACTTGGATGTGATCGGAGAAATACCGCGCGGCCTCGCCATCGCGGGTAAAGATGCAGGTACCGTTGCCGTATTCGTGCGCGTCGATTAGATCCATGGCAGCTTGCATAGTATCGACTCTCATGACTTGCAGTACCGGGCCAAAAATCTCCGCGTTGTAACTGTCCATATCGGGCGTTACTCGGTCGATCAAGGTACCGCCGATATAAAAGCCGTGCTCGTGACCTGCGACCTTCGGGTAGCGTCCATCGACCACAATCTTTGCACCCTGTTGTTCTGCATGGTCAATGTGGCCGATAATTTTTTGTTGATGCTGACGCGTGATAACCGGGCCAAAATCGTTTTCGGGGTCGCTGTAGGGGCCAACTTTTAGGCCATTCATAGCGGCTTTCATTTTGCCGATCAACGCATCGCCAGCGGCATCGCCGACCGCCACCGCCACCGACAGTGCCATGCAGCGCTCGCCGGAGGAGCCAAAGGCGGCACCGAGCAATTGATTGACGGTGTTGTCCATGTCCGCATCTGGCATCACGATAGCGTGGTTTTTAGCGCCACCGAGCGCCTGACAGCGCTTGCCATTGGCGCTGGCAGTGGCGTAGATATATTCGGCAATAGGCGTTGAGCCCACAAAGCTAACCGCCTTGATGCGATCGTCACCGAGCAGCGTGTCGACCGCTTCTCGATCGCCATTCACCACATTCATCACCCCGTCGGGAAGGCCCGCCTGCTGCAGCAGTGAAGCAATATAAAGCGTTGAACTCGGATCGCGTTCGGAGGGCTTGAGGATAAAACAGTTGCCACAGACGATCGCCATCGGGTACATCCATAGCGGCACCATAGCGGGAAAGTTAAACGGCGTGATACCGGCGACGACACCGAGCGGTTGGAACTCGCTCCATGAGTCGATATCGGGAGCGACGTTTTTGCTGTGTTCGCCCTTGAGTAATTCTGGTGCGCAGCAGGCGTATTCGACGTTTTCGATACCGCGCTGTAATTCTCCGGCGGCGTCATGGGCGATTTTTCCATGCTCTTCACCGATGAGTTGGCAGATTTTGTCGGCATGTTGCTCCAGCAGATCTTTGAATTTGAACATCACGCGCGCGCGCTTGATCGCCGGTGTGTTGCGCCATGCCGGAAAGGCTGCATTGGCCGCGGCGATGGCTTCTTCGACGGTGGCCTTGGACGCCAGCAATACCTGTTTATCCGCTTCGCCGGTCGAGGGGTTGAAAACCTCCTGGGTGCGTTCGCCGTTTAGCGTCACTGCGCCATTAATTAAATGTCCTACTCGTTTCATTGTGCTCTCCTTTAAGGCGCGAGTGTTACCAAAGTTGTTTATAAATTTCGATGATGTCATCGGCGCTCGGTACGCGTGGATTATTTGCCGGTGATCCCGACGCCAATGCCTGATCAGCCTTGATGCTGAGATTGGCAAAAAATTGGCTGCGAGAAATGCCGAACTCTGCCGGCGTCGGTACCTCTAGTTCGCGGTTGATCGCGTAGAGTTCGGCCATCAACCGTTGGTTGGCGCTGGCGTCGCTGTCGCTGGCTTGTGCAATGCCCATGGCCCGCGCGGCATTGGCGTATCGGTGCTCGGCTGCCGGTATTGAATACTCGGTGACCGCTGGCAGTAACATGGCGTTGGAGAGACCATGGGGAACATGATAAAAGGCGCCGATCGGACGACTCATACCGTGCACCAGCGCGACGGACGCGTTTGAAAAGGCGATGCCGGCAAGCGTCGATCCTAGCATCATCGCCTCGCGAGCCTCGCGGTCTTGGCCGTTGTTAAACACCCGACGTAAATTAGGCGCCAGTAGTTTCATCGCGGCCACCGCTTGGATGTCGCTAAAGGCGTTGGCCTTTTTACTGACGTAGGCCTCTAGCGCATGGGTCAGTGCATCGATGCCGGTATCGGCAGTGGTGCGCGCGGGCACGCTCAGGGTCAGCTCATAGTCGACCAGGGCGACGGTTGGCATAAAGCCAATGCCCACGCAGAGCATTTTTTCGTCGTTAGTATCGTCGGTAATCACGGTCACGCGCGTCGCTTCAGAACCGGTGCCGGCGGTGGTCGGAATGGCGATGATCGGCAAGCCCGGTTCGGTGACCAGTCGGGGGAATTTGTAATCGCGCATCTGGCCACCATATTTACCAAGAATACTGATCGCCTTGGCGCTATCGATAGGGCTGCCGCCACCGAGTCCGATAATGACGTCGTACTGGCCATTTTTAACCAGCTCTACGCCGGCCTCTATCGAGCGCGTGGTCGGTTCTGGAACGGTCTCATCGAACACATCCGAATCAATGTTCATGGCGCTCAAGTCATCTCGAACGCGCTCTACATAACCCAGTTGCAGCATGATTTTATCGGTCACGATGAGCGGCCGTTGACAATTCATGTCTTTGACCATCGCGCCAATTTTACGGCTCGCACCGGCGCCTATTTCGAGAATTCGCGGCAGAATTATTTGTGTCGACATGCTCACTCCAACGGATAGTTCACTGTGGCTTGTGCCGCTTTTTCGGATGCGCGGCGAGGTTTTATATCAGGTGGTGATGGTAACGATGTGCTGCGTTAAAATCCACTATAACGATACATATTGTATTGCTTTTTTCACTAAAGTAACTATAAAAAAAGTCGTGCCTGAGGCTAATTTTTAATTGATGGCGGGCCTAAAAATCCCCAATTACTATGCCGCCATAACGACAATGAAAGACCGTAAGGGGCACCCGAAATGCAGCTTCACTCCCAACTTCCACTGGTCGGAGTTCGCGTCGTCGACTTCGGACAACAGATCGCTGGCCCCGCGGTGGCGATGGTACTGGCGGATCTCGGCGCGACGGTGATTCATATCGACCCGCCCACGGGACCGCAGTGGCAACATCCGGCGAACGCAATTTTAAATCGTAACAAAAGTTGCTTGAACCTCGATTTAAAATCCACCGAGGGCTTGGCACAGGCAAAAACCCTGATCGACAGCGCGGACATAGTGATCGAATCTTTTCGTCCCGGTTGCATGGCTAAACTGGGTTTAGACTTTGGTCAGCTGTGCGCTGCGAACCCCCGATTGATCGCGCTATCGATGCCGGGTTTCGCTAGCAATGACCAACTGCGCAGCGAGTGGAAGGCGACCGAAGCGGTGGTTGCTGCGACTGCCGGCGCGTTTACCGATATGGGCTTTAACCGCATATTGATGGGTCTCAATCCATGCTTCTCGCCGCTCCCACTGGGTTCTGCCTACGCCACTTGCCTGGCGGCCGGTGCATTGGCTCTGGCGCTGTTCGGCCGCGAAAGAACTACTCGCGGCGACTGTATAGAAGTACCGGTGATCGCCGCCATGATGGAGGGGCTGTCGTACAACTCTTACGTGGTCGACGATTTACCCGAGCGTTATAAAACCATGCGTGAATTGGAGATCGAGCGGCGGCGAGCACAGCAGATGCCCATGGATGTCAGTTATGCTGATTTGCAGGAGTACCTCGATCCCTTTTACCGCACCTATGAATGCGCTGAAGGCAGTAAGTTTTATTGCGTTTGCCCGTCTCATCGTACCCATGCCAAGCGCTGTTTAGAGGTTTTGGGCCTGTACGAAGAATTGCTGGCCGAGGGGTTGCCCGATATTTCCGATCTTCACACACCGGTGAGTCAGTGGGACGGCGAGACCTCGATTGGGGTCTATCCACTGCCCAAAAAATGGGCTGATATTTTAGCCGAAAAAATGAAATTGGTGTTTATTACTAAAACGGCCGATGAATGGGGAACGATTTTTGGTGAGGCACAAATCCCTGGAGCCCCGCACGCGACGACTCGGCAGTGGCTCAACAGTGAGCATTGCAACACAGCAGGTCTCACCGTCGATGTCCTCGACTCGGAATATGGCCTGATGAAACAACCCGGCCCAATCGTTTGGTTGGAGGAATCCGCGCATCTGATGGCCGCGCCGATGGCGCGTCGTTACGTGACTTATGATCAGGCGCTCGAACAATTGCGCAGCCTCGCAACCGCCGATCAATCTGCGTCGCAATTGCCCCCCGAGACTCGTCAAGCAGCGTCTGAACCGACCCCTCAGGGTTGGTTGCATGGGGTACGCATTCTCGATCTGACCAACGTTATAGCCGGGCCGCACTCGACTGCCTTTTTGGCGCGCTTTGGCGCGGAGGTGATTAAGCTCGAGCCAGTAACGCCCAGTTACGATCCGCTCATCGGGACACTGTTTGCCTTTCAATCCGATATGGGCAAGCGCAGCGGACTGTTAGATATCAATAGCGCCGAAGGCCGCGAGGCGTTTGAACGATTGGTACGCAGCGTCGATGTGTTGGTTATCAACGCTGCCGAACGGCAGATGATGCCGCTCGGGATGGATCGCGATAGCCTGGCTGCGATCAACCCTGAATTGATTTTCTGTCGGCTCGACTGTTTTGGTGGTCCACGACCGGGACCGAAGAGCGATTACATTGGTTACGACGATATCATCCAGGCCAACAGTGGGATTATGTCGCGATTTGGCGGCGTAGATACGCCTGAAGAGCACGCGCATCTGGGAACATTAGACGTTAACTGTGGCTTTGCTGCGGGTTTGATCATCGCGGTGGCCCTCTATCAGCGCGAAAAGACCGGTGTGCCCTCGCGGGCGCGTACCTCGCTGTCTGCGGTGACCAACTTGGCGCAATTGCCATTTTGCTTCGATTATACCGATCTGGCGGATTTCAACGAGCCGAGTGGGCGCAGCGCGATGGGTAACCATGCGCTGTCGCATTTTTACCAAACCTGGGACGATTGGTTGTTTATTGATGCCAGCAGCGCCGATCTTGAGACCATGGAGCTTCGTGTGCCGGGGGTGCAGGGGATTAC
>CAJIZO010000065.1 GCA_905181995.1 Flavobacteriaceae bacterium TMED48 | reverse complement strand
GGATAGTAGCGCGTACAACCACAATTGTGAATAGAGTCATAATACGAGTGCACCCAGCGACCTAAGGTGTTCTCAGCATGCTTACTTGGCATGGTGGGGCATTCCCAGTCATCGATCCACGCTTGCGAATTTGGCAGGCCGATTCGAGCTCGACGCTATCTTCCGCCAATATAACTCAACGGTAACCGAGTACTGTCGAGTATTTTTCGCATGACAAAGGCCGAGGTAACGCCACTCACGCCTTGTATCCGGGTAATTTTGCCGATTAAAAAATCGTGGTAACGATCCATGTCAGGCACCGCCACCTTGAGCTGATAGTCGGCTTCGTGGCCGGTAATCAAATAGCATTCGAGCACTTCCGGACACGCAGTAATGGTGTTCTCAAAAGCCTCAAAACGCTCTGGTGTATGTTCATCCATACGGATATGCACAATAGCAATCAACTTTAAATTTAGCGCCCGATCGTGCAGGCGCACCACGGTGTCACGAATCACGCCCATGTCGGTCAGTTGCTTGACCCGCCGCGAACAGGGCGCCGCGGTTAAGCCAACACGTTCGGCCAACAGTTGATTGGATATACCTCCATCGCGCTGCAGTTCGCGGAGAATATTCAGATCAAATCGATCTAGATTAATGTCGCTCATACGCACCTGATATTTATTTAATTGCCAAATATTCTATCATTACGAAATATAATTGCTATTAAAATCGCAATAAAAGAGAAAAAGATCTTTTATTGCGCCTAATCTACCATACAATATGTTTTCGCTTACTTAAGCGTCGCTACAGATCAATTTAATCCGTCACCACAGGAATTATCATGTTCGATCATCGTAAATATGTCCCCTTCGCGCCGATTGCTCTTGCCGACCGCACCTGGCCAGACAAAACCATGACCGCCGCACCCACTTGGTGTAGCGTCGATCTCAGAGATGGCAACCAGGCGCTAGTCAATCCGATGGACGTAGAGCAAAAAACCCGCATGTTCGATCTACTGGTGCGGCTTGGTTTTAAAGAAATCGAGGTTGGATTTCCATCTGCGTCACAGCCCGACTTTGACTTTGTGCGTAAATTGATCACCGAAAATCGCGTGCCGGACGATGTGACTTTGCAAGTGCTGACCCAGGCGCGCAAGGAGCTCATCGAACGTACCTATGAATCACTACAGGGGGCGAAGAGAGCGATCATCCATGTCTATAATTCCACCTCGACGGTGCAGCGCGAGCAAGTGTTTAAACTG
The DNA here is from genome assembly GCA_905181995.1 of Flavobacteriaceae bacterium TMED48. Classification (GTDB taxonomy): domain Bacteria; phylum Pseudomonadota; class Gammaproteobacteria; order Pseudomonadales; family Porticoccaceae; genus TMED48. The sequence goes on along the minus strand of CAJIZO010000065.1, from coordinate 5,711 downwards.
CCCCCCGAGGGCATTGTTGACATAGCGGTGCAGGGTGCCAAATGGGTGCACGAAATCGCCATGCGCTATCCGAATACCGAATGGATTTTTCAATATTCGCCGGAAAGCTTTACTGGAACCGAGCTCGATCGCGCCATAGAGGTATGTGATGCGGTGATAGCGCAATGGCAGCCAGAGCTCGGACGCGAGGTAATTATCAACCTACCGGCGACCGTGGAAATGTCCACGCCCAACGTTTTTGCCGATCAAATTGAGTATTTTTGTCGGCACCTGGCCCAGCGCGAACAGGTAGTCATTAGCCTGCATACCCACAATGACCGTGGTTGTGGCGTGGCGGCCGCGGAACTCGGCATCTTTGCCGGCGCCGATCGCATCGAGGGTACGCTGCTCGGTAACGGCGAGCGCACCGGTAATATGGACATTATCACCATGGCCATGAATCTCTACTCTCAGGGTATCGACCCGCAACTCGATCTATCCAACATTATCGACATTATCGAGGTCGTCGAGAGTTGTACCGATATCGCCATTGCCCCTCGGCATCCCTGGGCAGGCGAGTTGGTGTACACGGCTTTTTCTGGCAGTCATCAAGACGCCATCAGAAAATCCATGCAATATCACAAGGATCAACAGCAGGCGCACTGGAACGTTGCCTATCTGCCGATCGACCCGCGCGATATCGGTCGCCAATACGAGGCAGTGGTTCGTATCAATAGCCAGAGCGGCAAGGGCGGCGTGGCACTGGTGCTGGAACGCGACTACGGTATCGAATTACCGAAGTGGTTGCACAGCCACCTCAGCGCCATCGTACAAAGCGCGGTCGAAGACAGCGGCATGGAAATATCGCCGAGCAACATCAAAGACCTATTTGAACGTCACTTTATTCAGGTCGACAACCACTGGCAACTCAATAACTACCAGTTAACGCACAGCGATCATCAGGTTCAGGCGCAGTTTATGATTGGTGATAAAGTGCTCGACGGTCAAGGTGCCGGAGCGCTGGAGGCTCTGTGCAGCGCACTTAATCAGCGTTTTGACTGTGTCATAGAAATCGGTCACTTCGACCAGCACGCGCTGGGTGAGGGTACCGACGCCAAGGCGCAAGCGTGTATTCAAATGAGCGTTGACGGTAGCGCTTACAGCGCGGTAGCGATTGCCGAAGACAGCACCGCCGCCGCTCTACAGGCGCTGTTAACAGCGTTTGGCCGCAGTGGCATCAAGGCGCTAGAAGGCGTTGCTTAAACGGCTTGGGGAGCTACAGGCGGCTCTTCGGCGCAAGCCACAGCCGCAATCCAACACACGCCCTACTCCGCAACGACCGCAGCCGAAGGTAGTGGTCGTTGCGGGCGGTAGATATTGATCAGATTGCCCAACAGCATTAACCCAGCCCCGAACAACAACGAAATTTCAAAGGGTTCAGCGTAGGCAACAACGCCGATCAGCGCGATCAACGGCAGGCGTAAAAAATCTAGCGTGACCACCACGCCGGCATCCGCCGAGCGCATCGCCTGGGTGATACAGTAGTGCCCTGTCAGGGCCATCACGCTTACCACAATCAGCCAAAACCACAGCGCAAGCGCTGGTGTAACCCAGCTATTCAGGCTCATTAAAGCGCTCACTGGCAACTGGATTAGGCACATGTAGAACAACACTGTCAAAGGGTGCTCGGTATTCGCTAGGCCCTTGGTTGCTACGTGCGACGCCGCGTAGCAGAGCGCTGCGAGAAGCACCACCAAGGCCATCGGTTGCACCGCCTCGAGACCTACCTCGAGGATAACCAACACCCCGGCGGCGCCCAATAGCAACGCGCAAACCTTTCTCAATGTGATCGCTTCTTTTAGGTAGAGCATGGCGATGATCACGGTCCAAATTGGCACCGTAAACTCGAGCGCAAACACCTCGGATAACGGCAGTAATCCAATTCCTAAAAACCAGCCATACTGGCCTGCAAAGTGAAATAGATTACGCACTGTATGCAACTTCAGTCGCTGGGTTTTAAACAGCTCCACGCCGGGCTTTCGAGCGATCAGTAAACTGATAATCAGCAAGCCAAGCGCGCTGCGAATAAACAGAATTTGCGGGGTTTGCATGTGCCCGGCGAGTTCCCTGGCACCGATCGCCATAACGCAAATTGATATCATCGCGCCGATCATCCAAATCAGTGCGCGAACCGGGTTTGCGATCTCGAGATTGATCGCGGTCACCAGTTTGCCCGCGCCGATCGATCGGCCCCCTGCGCAACGCTGCACTTCACGTGATTCAACTTCTGCTGACTCGCGGGCTCGGGATTCCAAGGCTACGAAATCCAGAGCACGTAAGTCTAAGGCTCGCAAGTCCAAGGCACGTAAGTCTAAGGCGCGGGATCTCACGCAGTGACGCCTTAGCGCACCGTTACTTGGCATATAGAATCAATTGGGTACAGGTAAATTTGGCGAGCAGCTTTGACGCCTCGGATCGCACCTCGCACTCCCAGACCTGAGTAGTTCGCCCCGCGTGCAAGCAGGATGCAACGCACACCACCTCACCATGCGTGACGGTACCCATAAGATTAGATTTCAGCTCAACCGTGGTAAATCCTAACGCGCCCTCAGGCAGGTTGGCTAAACACCCGTAGCCGGCGCTGCTGTCGGCCAGCGTAATTACGCTGCCGGCATGCAGATAACCGTTCAGCGCCATGTGCTTTTTGGCAACCTTTAATTTGGCCACCAGGCGCCCAGCAGCGACCTCGACAACATCGATGCCGAGCAAGCCTGGCAGGTGCTGTTTATCACGAAGCATCATCTCATTAGCGTCCATTCATGGCTCCTTGCGATTGCGCTAAAGGTAAAACTGGGGCGTCGAGGTCGGTGAAACTCACAGGTCTGCGCGTTTAACTAAATGACCCGACCGGGATTGAGGATATTTCTGGGATCCATCGCAGACTTGAGCGTTTTCATCAAATCTATTTCACTGGCGCTGCGCGATAGCGGTAGGTATTTCTTTTTCAGTACTCCGACACCGTGCTCTGCGGTAATCGCGCCGCCAAATTCGCCGATCATATGCATGATCTGGCTATTGATGGGTTCGACGTCGCACTGCCGTCCGGTATAAGCCAGAGCATGGATGTTATTGTCGCCTAGATGACCAAACAACAAAACCTCCATATTGTCATAATCTCGCTTCAGACGCGCTTGCAATACGTCGGCAAATTCACCAATTTTGCTAATCGGCAGACTGATATCTTGGTTTGAGAGCGGCCCTAGACACTGCAATAATTCAGCAACACCATCGCGAATTCGCCAAAAGTTAGCCGCCTCTTGATGCGATTGCGCGATCACTGCATCGTCCATTTTTTCATCTTCCAACAGCTCGAATAACGCCGATTCAAAACGCTCAGATCCAGCTGACGCCTGGCTGTCGCGGAACTCCAAGAGGACATAAAAGCGATGGGATTGCTGCAGCGGACTGGCTAAGTCTGACGCCGTCTCCAATACGCGATGATAGTAGTTGTCCCACATTAACTCAAAACCGGTCAAACCCGATCCCAAACTGCTTTTCAGCCGATTGAGTGCCTCGACAACCGAGTCGTAATCGCTGAAACCACAGAGCGCCGTATGATAACTCAACGGCTTAGGTTGCAATTTTAACACCACCCGCGTGATCACCCCGAGGGTGCCTTCCGAGCCGATAAATAATTGCTTCAAGTCATAACCAGAATTGTTTTTAATCAATCGATTCATAGCATTGACCACAGTCCCATCGGCGAGCACTGCTTCTAAACCGAGCACCAGCGATCGCGTCATCCCATACCGAATGACTTCGGTACCACCGGCGTTTGTCGCCACGTTACCACCGATGTGACAACTGCCGCGAGCGCCCAAATCGAGGGGCAGAAATAGATTGTGTTCAAGCGCCGCGTCCTGCAATACCTGCAGCGGGGTTCCGGCGTGCGCCACCATCGTCATACCGGTGGGTTCTATGTCTTCGATACCAGTCATGCGCTCCAGCGAGATGGCTATTTCACCGAGTACCGGTGTCGCGCCACCCGCTAGACCAGTCAACCCGCCCTGAATAACCACCGGTTGATGATGTTCGTGGCAGAGCGCCATGACTTCGGAGAGCTGCTGAGTAGATTTAGGTCGTAGAACTGCGCTAGGCGCGCAGCCAATAGCCGAACTCCAATCGCTATGGTAGCGTTCGCCGACACGCTCATCGAGCAGCACCTGCTCTTTTCCTAGGCATGCAATTAGGCTGTCAATTAGATCACTCAAGGGCTGAATGGCAGGACTAACTGCGCCTCACTCACGGCTGGTTGAGTCGGCCGCATCACCATTTGTCCGGGTAGGTTTCAAGCCGGTCAAAGGCATCACCGATCAGCACACCCAGCTCGCGATGTTCGCCCTCCTTCAACTCAACCGCGGGGCGGCCATGGGCAAACCGGTAATTACAAATCAGCGCAATATCACCCACCTCCCAATCTAGAGGTATGCCATAGCGGTCATAAACATCCAAAAATTCTTGCTTCTCATCGCGAGTCATCTCCGAGCCGTCGCCAAAGGTTAGCTTTAGCGGTCTTTGGTCTATCGGCAGGTGCTGAACCAATGGCCAGGTATCGAACCACATACTGTCGTCCGCCATGCTGCTGTAAAGCAAGTTACGATCCAACTGCGGGAAATATTCGAACGCTGAGATCGTGTAACGGGTCTTGAGAAGCCCGCCTTCGCCCCACTGTGCATCTAGCCCCCTCCGACGTGCCTCGGCAATCGCCTCATCCGGGTCCTCGGTCATCATCGATTGCTGCCAGTGATTGTAGACACCGATATCCAACTTGTCTGTGAAAGCGTTTCGATCGGTCAAATTGCGATGGTAGCAAAGGCCACGTTGTTTAAGCTTTTGGCCAAACGGGGTAGCCAGCAGATCAGTGGTCGCCTGCACGTTATCCGACACAAAAGTCGCGCCACCCTTGCTTGGTAGCTTGTGAGCCAGAAAACCAATCATTTTGGTACTGGAACCGATGTATGCCATCTCGTGGTGGTAGTGCAACCAGGCTTCAAGCGGCGCACCGACCTCAAACACATTGGCTTGCAAAGTCTTCCGTGGATTGGCACCGCCCTCGTATTTACGCTGATTGATCGGCACCTGCGTGGCGATCAACCTCATCGATTCTAAATCGTCGAGACCGGTATTGATGACGTGCACCAAGCCGACGTCTTCGAACGTTTGACGCATGCTCGCTGACAGTTCGTCACTCGGCGTCAGCGGACGCCCTGCCACTCGGTATTCGTGCCCATCGATGACAAATCGCGCTGGGTCAATGGCCGGCGTACCAGTCCACCACTTGGGCTCGGCCACATTGGCCAATGGCGCAAACACCGCCTCGTTTATGATTTCATTCATGCCAACCACCTTCTACTGATCCCGCCAAAACCTGTGCTTCTGCCGAGATGCTAAACTGGATCTCGGCAGCGTTTGAATTATTATCGACCCGCCCACAATAGTGCCCGGACACCGTGGTCACTCCGTGCGGTTAAGCTACTAGATTACGATTCAAATGTAAATGCGGTTTTTCATACAATGCATTTAATTACGTTGGTGATTTTAGCCTGAGCTTGGAAGCGGGTTTGCGCTAGACTCGCGCAAACCCGCAAATGGTCTATTGAAACGCTCGCAAAGGCACGCCGTTATCATCGGAACAAGGGTGATATAAACCTGTTGCGCCGAAGATCAAACGG
>CAJIZO010000064.1 GCA_905181995.1 Flavobacteriaceae bacterium TMED48 | reverse complement strand
CATGTCCACCATTTGACCCCACAACTCAGGCGCGTAGTCGTCGTCTGTATCACGCAGTCGGCGCAATTCGGTAATCGATGCAAATTCACTCAGAAAACCCTGCGCCGACTCTTTGAGCATTTGCTGTTCTTGATTAGTACCAGTGCCATATCGCACTCCTTTGTGGTGGGTTTTAGCCGAGCCCGAGAATATTTTTCGCGATGATATTTAACTGTATTTCCGAGGTTCCACCCTCGATCGAATTGCCCTTAGTGCGCAACCAAGTGCGCGGCAGCCAACCCTCGTTCGAGGCCCCGCTCGCCCATTCCATGGCATCGTTGCCGTGGAGTTTCATCATTATTTCATAGCGACGTTTATTGAGCTCGGTGCCGTAGTATTTCAACATCGCCGAGGTCGCCCCCACACCCTGTCCCGACTTAACCTCGTCGGTTACCCGCTCGGCGGTCATAGCAAACGCTGCAGCGTCTATTTCCCAGCGAATCACATCGCTACGCAACAGCGTGTTCGCCAATCTTCCCTGCGTGATACCGAGCGCATCGACCGCATATTCCGCCAAACTTTGCGAACCCGCATCGGTCAAACCAAACCCGCCAATCATTTCCCGCTCGTGGGTCAACAAGTATTTGGCGATCGTCCAACCTTGATTGATTTCGCCGACCACCTGATTTGTCTCGACCCGCACATCATCGAGAAAAGTCTCGCAAAATGGCGAACTACCAGAGATCAACTTTATCGGCTTGGGCGTCACCCCCGGCGTGGTCATATCGAACAACACCAGACTGATACCGCTTTGCTTCTTCGCCTCTGGATCAGTGCGCACCAGACAAAACATCCAGTCCGCCTTGTCACCGTAAGACGTCCACACTTTTTGCCCATTGACGATAAAATGATCACCCATATCGGCCGCCTTGGTCTGCAAACCGGCCAGATCAGACCCCGCATTGGGCTCGCTATAACCTTGACACCAGCGGATTTCACCGCGCACGATGGGCGGCAAATGTTGCTGTTTGAGCGCTTCTGAACCAAATTTTAGCAGCGCCGGGCCGATCATCCAGACGCCAAAGCTGTCCAGTGGCGAACGCGCATTCAGGTTGCCCATTTCTTCGCGCAGCACCTTGGCCTGCGCCTTGTCGAGGCCACCACCCCCGTATTCGATTGGCCAAGTCGGCGCGGTCCATCCTTTAGCGGCCATGCGCTCCATCCACAGTTTCTGTTCGTCGCTAGAAAAAACCGCGTTGCGTCCGCCCCAGCATTGGCTGCCATCGCTATTGATCGGTGAACGCATGCTCGGCGGGCAGTTTTGCTCCAACCACTGCCGCGTTTCATCGCGAAATACTTGCAGGTCAGTCACTCTAGACTCCTCGTTGATCGGTGGATAGATAAAGCGCTCTGCCGGGGTGGCAAAGACGCAACAAAATCAAAGCTACTTCGTAAAATTGAACTTACAGTATGTTATTCTAACTAGCAAGTATTATTGCCAATGACCCATCGTTCTGCCAACGATCGAGCCGGCAACAATTGCCCTGAGATTTTTCAATGACGCTAGATTTACCTGCTAAACTAAACCGAAGCAAATCTTTGCGGCATCGCCAATCAATGCTGCGCCAACCGATTCTGTACTCAGCGCGCCCAAGCGTAGGGTTCACTCGAACACGACCGACAATCCAATGGCATTAAAGTTAGGAAACACTCTATGAAGCAGGCTTTTGACGAATTGCTGGACATCTTAAATCTGGAAAAAATAGACGAGTGCCTGTATCGAGGGATCACACCACAAACCCACAATCGACGGGTATTTGGCGGACAGGTGTTTGCGCAAGCGATGCGCGCCGCACAGGACACCGTGGTTCAAGAGCGCATGATTCACTCTCAGCAGGCCTATTTTTTGCGGCCCGGTGACCCCAGCATTCCGATCATCTACGCGGTTGATAAAATCCGCGACGGTGGATCTTTTACCACCCGAAGAGTGGTTGCATCGCAACGCGGCAAAGCGATTTTCAGTACCTCGTTGTCGTTTCAGGTCAGCGAACCCGGCCTTAGCCATCAGTTGGAGATGCCTGATTGCCCACCCCCAGAGGATCTCGAAGACGATTATGAACGCTGGTCCAAGCTACTGAGTGAATCGAAATCAAAGCCGAAAAGTCACCCCAGTCTAAAACCCATCGAAATGCGTTCGGTGGATCCAATCAATTACCTCGATCCCGAGGTGCGACCGCCGAGTCAGTACATCTGGCTAAGGGCCTGCGGCAATCTCGACGCCATGGAGCCCAACGACCCCAGTTTACACCATGCGATACTCGCCTATGCATCGGATTTCAGCCTGATGAGCACCTCGCTGCTGCCCCATGGGCAGAGCATTTTAGACCCCAACTTACAACCGGCATCGCTCGATCACAGCATTTGGTTTCACGATGATTTCAGGATCGACGAGTGGTTGCTGTACGCGATGGACAGCCCGCGGGCAAGCCATGCACGGGGATTAAACCGCGGCAGCTTTTTTCACCGCGATGGTCGCCTGGTCGCAAGCACCATACAAGAGGGCTTAATACGCCTGCGTGAGGACAAGGGCTAAGGTCGACAAACACCGACAGGGCGGTTGTCGGCAAGGGATAGCAATGCTCGATCGAGCTAGGCGCCGGTTAAGCGCTCTAGCGCCTGGCGAATGCGCGCCGGAATGGGCACTGAACGGCTACTGGCGCGATCGACAAAAACATGCGTAAAAGTCCCATGTGCCGAAGCTAGCGGTTCTCCCTGCTTGAAAATAGCCAGCCCATACTGGACTGAACTACGACCCAGCTTTGCCACTCTCAACGCCCCCTCCAGCACCTCTGGAAAAGCTATCGGGGATCGATACTGACAACTCGACGCGACCACGAACCCGACCACTTCGGCGGTGTGGATATTCAAGTCGCCATGTTCGATTAAATATTGGTTGACCACGGTGTCAAAATAACTGTAGTAGGTGACGTTATTGACGTGGCCGTAGATATCGTTATCCATCCAGCGGGTGGTCAAATCCAAAAAGTAGCCGTAATGGCTGCGTTGCTGTTCTGCGTCCATTTGTATCGTCCGTCGTTGCGCCAGTGGGTCAATCAGTACGCCAATTGGTACATGGCCAATGCATCCGCTAGCGTTACGGGCCTCGGGTTATTGATCAAAAGTCTCTGCTGCAGGAGCGCTTGATCCGCCAGTTTGGGTAAATCATCGCGGGCAATGCCCACTGCTCTGAGAGTCGTCGGAAGCCCCAAGTCATCGGCCAACCGCAAAAAATACCGGGCCAGTGCCTCCGTTGCATCTTCGCCAGTGGCGCTTGCATCGCACGCAGTCGAGCCGAGAATAATCGGCGCTAACTGCTGATACAGGTGCTCTGCTACCGGTGCGTTAAACCGCAGCACGTGCGGCAATACCAGAGAGTTACTCAGACCGTGGGCTATCCGGTAATTACCACCCAGCGGATAGGCCAGCGCGTGCACGGCGGCGACCGGCGCGTTGGCAAACGCCTGGCCCGCCAACATGGCGCCGAGCAGCATGGCTTCGCGCGC